>JAFQXD010000086.1 GCA_017407115.1 Methanobrevibacter sp.
ATCTTATGAGATTTCTTAAATGTGTTATTTTTAGTTAATATAGACATATACCTAATATTCTAACATGAATAAGCAACAAAAAAAGCCTTGTTACAGACTCTTCATAAAATGTTATCTAATTGTAATGCTATGGTTTCCCTTTAACTTTTGATACCTGATTCAACCCCTTAACAACTAAGTCAAGATATTGACTTGATACGTCTGGTTTTCCACCAAAATGGATTTTGTCCGCCCATAACTCGTTTTGTAATGGTGAAATATAGGCTGCCCAATCTACAATCACAACCCATGGATGTTGTTTTGTCATTTCCCTTAATTGTGCATTAAACTGATTTAAAACACCCATATTATTCCCATCAAATGGTGTTACAAATACAATTCGGCTGCCTTTAGGACTTTCGCTTATAATTTTTTGAACATCAGTAATCATATCTGCTGTAACATTTGCACCTGCAGAAATTACAATATAGCTACCAATGGTCTTCTCTTTTACCTTCTGAGCAAAAAGTTTATAGATATTGTCGTAATTCCGCCCAACTTCAGCACTCACATCAGCATCTGGTAGAATGGTTGTCAGATAGGGAACCACACCTACCATGACTGAATCTCCAAGAATTGTCTGAGTTGCATTTAACACATCATCAGATGTCGTTTCTACATCCTTTAAGACAGTTTGCTTCAATTGTAAATCCGCACTGGATAAAAATCCCAGACTAGCATTTTGCCATGCTGTATTAGCAAAAATACCTTTTCCTGTATCAACCAAATTTTGTGCCAATTGTCCCTGTTTATCAAGTTTAGTCATGGTTTGACTAATTTGTGCTTCATTAATACTTTGCTCAATTTTTGATAGTTTAGGCGCAGATATTGCGATGACGAGACATATAAGAGACAATGCTCCAACTCCAGCATAAAATAATTTTTCCTTCATAAATGTCGGTAGCGCTTTGCCATGAAAGTAAGGTTCGACCCCATAATAAACAAGACAGGCAAACAGTAATGAGATGAAAAAACTTAATATACCCGCGATAAAAACTTGGTTAATAAAATGAGAAATAATCAACCATACCGGCCAATGAAATAGATAAACACTGTAAGAAGTATCTGCTAAAACTGTTAATCCTTTAGGTTCATCTATAGTCGTCCGCTCATGTAAAATACGGAACTGAACAATTAATAGAGCTGCCATCAGACTTGATAAGATGAGATTCGTTCTAATCGTCCAAGTACTTTCAAACTTACCAAATATAGTCAAGAACAACAAGACACCACTAGCTAGAATAGTCCCTAATACCCATTTTTTCAGCGGATAGCTTGCAAAGAACACTTTTTTTTCAGGTTCAATCTTAATACCAAAGAAGACCGCAGTAATTGCGCCTATAAAGAATGGAAACATGTGTGTACTAAAAGAAAAATAACTGTAACTTAAATAGTGAGGATCGAAGGTCAACTGAAGTCTGATAATCGAAAACACTGCCAAAAAAAGACTGACAATAAGTACCAAAATCTTTGTATAACCAATTAAAAACTTA
>JAFQXD010000074.1 GCA_017407115.1 Methanobrevibacter sp.
GCGGTCAGCGAAAGTGCTAAATATTTCGGTGCCTGCTTTTGTCAAAAAGAAGGCACAGGGGGCTAGAATTGTAGCGCCGAAAATTGATAGTGAGAACGCAAAAGAAATTGCACGTCATCTCACAAGACTTGGCAATAACACAAATCAAATAGCTAAGAGATTGAATAGCATAGAGTATGCAAATCAAGAGGAATTAGAGTCTATCAAAAAAGAAGTCGATAGAACTTTGAAAAGATTGGCTGAAATATGGCGACAACTAACATAAAAAGGTCTACAAGCGCAAGTAGGTTAATCAATTATGCAGAAAAAAGAGCCGTCCAAAAAGACGGTCATAATATTCAAATCAATTATGCTAAGACTGAATTTAAGCAAGTTCGTGAAGTTTTCGGTAACTCTGGCAGTACGCAAGCCTATGCCAGTAGACTTGCGTTTTCGCCTGATGAATTTAACCCACTAAACGAAAAAGACCAAATAAAAGTTTTAGAAATAGCTAAAGAAATTTACTCAAAGGCTTATCCTAACCAACAAGTCGCACTATACGTGCATAATGACACGCAGTCACTACACGTTCATGCTGTCATTGGCGCTATAAACCTTGAAACAGGTAAGAAAATGCACGGAAATTGGCATGAATACCGTGAAATACTTGTCACAATAACTGACAAAGTGGTTAAAAGTCATGGTTTGTCTGTTACTGTTCCTCAAATAAGACCAGAAAAGCGGTCTATGGCTGAAATCAAGATGAAAGCTAGAGGCCAATTGACTTGGAAAGACCAAATCAGAAATGCAATCGATACAACAATGTCTGACGCTCGTATAATCGATTTTAAAAGCTTTAAAGACAAACTAATGGAAAAGGCTGTTAATGTCTATGAAAGGGGCAAAGAGCTTACGTATGAGCTCACTGGGACTAAATACAAGTCTAGGGGATCAAAACTTGGCGATGATTACAAAAAGGAGACGATAATAAATGAGTTGGACAGACGATACGAACGACAATACGGAACAGGAAGAGAAACTGATAGCGCTTGGCTTAATGGACGTGGAGAACGAGCTAAGAAAGAACAACAAGCTCGTAGCGGACTTAAAAAAAGAGCAGAGAGAGCAATACGAGAATACGAACAACGAACTGCAAGAGAGAATAGCATTCGAAATACAGAACCTAAAAAATCAAAAGGAAAGGGATATGGAGGACCTAGCCTATAAAATAGCACAACAATTACAAAATAACTCTGACGATATTTACCAAAAATATATTGAATCATCGAAAACAACTTTTGAATCTTTGAGAGTGGATATTCAGCGAGAAATAAACAAAAATACAGCTAATCTAAGTATGCTGTCAGACCAAAACAAAAAGTATGACCGAGCTGTAACAGTGCTAAAGTATAACAATCAAAATCAAGACAAAAAAGAATTAATTTTCAACATTGCGATGGCTGTAGGGCTTGTGTTAGTCAGTATCAGCGTGCTGATTTTTGCGTTTTTGTTTTTCTCGACTTTATCTGGTTTTGGATTAAAGCAAATTATGAGTTTAACAATACTTAAATATCAAGCACCTACGTGGCAAATGGCACTAGCATACGTTTTTAAAGTTTTTCTTGCCTTACTTTTTTATTTTGGTGGCTTAATTTTGATATTGTCGCCTATCTTGATTTATCAAAAATTCTTGAAATTCATTAGTACTAAATATTTTGGTTTTGGTGGTAAATTGAAAAACTTTTTCTTGAGAAACTAAATATACGCCCTTATAATTCAATTTAAGGGCGTTTTTAGCGCTTTTAAATGCTTTCTGGATAAATTATACCTAATCAACTTAAAATCGCTTATACGACGTTTTAAGAGGGTTTAACGATGTTACGGTCAGTTTGTTTTGCGTTTGATGTCAAAATTGGCAAACAAGAACGTTAATACCCTGTTTTCGTTCCTTTTCAGCCCTCTTTTGAACTTGGGGGAATTTTCTCGAAAGAGAAAAGGGGGCTTTCCCCTTAAAATGCACTTAGGTAATTTCGTTAGAAATTTACCTTTTTATTTTTTCTGTTTGTTGTTTGTATTTCAAATAAATAAAAACAACACAGACGAACTCGCGTGCGCTTTATATTTCTTTTTATTTAGAGATACTTCTAAGTACTTAGGGAAAAACAAACGGCTCTATACTGGCGCTTGTTAGATAAATACCATAGTAAAATACACACCACTCCATAGTAAAATACACACCACTCCATAGTAAAATACACACCACTCCATAGTGAAATACACACCACTCCATAGTGAAATACACAAATATATGTATTTTTACTATTATATACATAATCCATATGGTATAATGATGATATATTCGTTTTGAGAGGATAAAATTATGCAACAAAAACAGAATTATATTTGGAAAAACGACCGCAATTTTGCTTTAGATAAATATGAAAATCAACAGTATTACTATGTTGTTGAGTCTAACGACTTAATAGCTAAAGCAAAATATGATTTAACAGCTAATCAGCTGAAAATAGTTGACTTTCTTATCTCCAAAATTAAACCAGAAGATAAAGAATTTGAAGAACTCGAAACTTCTATGTATGAATTGACTAACGTTTTAGAAATTAAGCGTAGTGGACGTACTTATAATCAAATTGCTAATACATTAGATGATTTGAGAAAGAAAGAGGTCACTATTTATAATCAAGAAAGAGATAGTATTGTTCGTACTGGTTGGGTTTCCTCTGCTGAATACTTTAAAAATGGGAAAGTCATATTGTCATTTGATAAAAAGCTAACCCCGTATCTATTGGACTTAAGTAAAAACTATACTCAATATCTACTAATAGATACGGTTAAACTTAAAAGTAAATATTCTATTTTGCTTTACAAACTTATGAGAGAAGCTGATAAGGACAAAGGGAAGTCAATTGCTATCTTACAGGGAACACCAGAAGAATTTAAAGAATGGCTAGGAGCACCAAAAAGTTATTCCTATAATTCTTTAAAAAATCAAGTGCTTAAAAAAGCAGTTGAAGAAATTAACTTAAAAATTGACGATATGAACTTAGAGATTTTACAAGGACGGTATGGTCGAAAAGTCGTTCAAATAGAAATCCATAACAATTGGACAGTACATCAAGCAACTGAAGAAAATACAGAATACGTTAAAGGTTTATCTACTCATGATTGGTTAAATGGTGAGTGAACATGAACAACACAAAAACCATAAAAGAGCTTGCTGATGAACTTGGGGTCACTAAGGATAAAGTAAAGTATCAATTAAGAAAATTACCTAGTGAATTGACTACTAAAAAAGATGGTATTATCTATATTAAAAAATCAGGGGTAAAGATAATATTAGATAATTTGAAGGGTAAAATACCCATTAATAAATACTCATTTTTAACCACTGATTACCCACCTAATCAACTAAACATTTTACAGGATGAATTAGACCGAAAAAATAAACAAATAGAGTCTTTACAGAAATTACTAGACCAGCAACAAAATCTTCAACTTCAAACGCAAAAAATGTTAGAAGAAAAAACTTTACTTCTGACACAGAAGCAAAATAAAAAGTGGTGGATGTTTTGGGATAATGAAAATTGATAACTCTATTGAAAAAATATAAATAACGAATTTAAACAGAACAAGGTGAAATTAGATGAAAATTATCCATCAACAAGATGAAAAGGATTGTGGTGTAGCATGTATCGCTATGATCTTAAAAAATTATAAAACAGAAATCCCGATACATAAGTTGCGGGATTTTTCTGGTACAGACTTAGATGGAACTTCCGCATTTGGGTTAAAGAAAACATTTGAAAAATTAAACTTTGAATGTTTGGCTATTCAAGCTGATGATTCTGTTTGGAAAGAAAAAGAATTACCACTTCCATTAATTGCACATATCCTAATTGATGATAGTTTCATGCATTATGTAGTCGTCTATGATGTTAAAGGTGACTTTTTATACATTGCAGACCCAGCTAAGGGAAGATATAAACAATCCATAGAATCTTTCCAAAAAGTATGGACAGGGGTCTTATTACTTCCAACACCAAAAGAATCTTACAAATCTAGTAAAGAAAAAGTTGCAGGATTGAGTTCCTTTTTACCTATCATTTGGCATCAAAAATCCCTCGTATTTCATATTATTTTAGCTTCTATTTTTATAACTTTTTTTGGAATTGGTACTTCTTATTATTTTCAGGGCATTTTAGACTATTTCATTCCAAACCAAGCTCTATCTACCCTAAACGTTGTATCAGCTGGCTTAATTATTATTTATCTTTTTCGAGTATTATTTGAATACAGTCGTAGTTATCTATTGGTTTTGTTGGGACAAAGGATGAGCATGTCTATTATGCTAGAATATTTCAAGCATGTACTCTCTCTTCCTATGAACTTTTTTTCTACCAGAAAATCTGGGGAAATAATCTCTAGATTTTTAGATGCCAATAAAATCATTGATGCTTTGGCAAGTGCCACTTTATCGATATTTATAGATATTGGTATGGTCATCATTGTTGGGACAACTTTAGCTATTCAAAACGTTACCTTATTTTTAATTACACTTGTCTCTATTCCTTTTTATCTTCTCTCTATTATTTCATTTGTTAAAAGTTATGAAAAAGCAAACCAAGAGGAGATGGGAGCTGGCGCGACATTAAACTCCAGTATTATTGAAAGCTTAAAAGGAATTGAAACAATAAAGGCATATAATGGAGAACTGAAAGTTTACCATCGTGTTGATAATGAATTTATAAAATTAATGAAAAAATCTTTCAAAACTGTTACCTTGAATAACGTGCAACAAGGAATTAAACACGCTATTCAATTAATAAGCAGTGCTGTGATTTTATGGGTAGGTTCTTACTCTGTTATTAATGGATCTATTACACTTGGACAACTTATAACATACAATGCTCTACTTGTGTTTTTTACGGATTCTTTACAAAACATTATAAATTTACAGGTAAAAATGCAAACAGCTCAAGTCGCAAACAAACGAATTAATGAGATATTTGCTGTAGAACCAGAAAAAATATCAGAAAATAACGAACAGAACATTAACGAGCAAGTTTTTCATCAAGGAATTACAATAGAAAACATGTCCTTCTCTTATAACTTGAAATCTCCGACACTTAAAAATATTTCTTGTTCCATTCCACCGTACAGCAAAGTGGCATTAGTTGGTCTCAGTGGTTCTGGAAAATCAACACTAGCAAAATTGTTGGTCAGATTTTACAATCCAACAGATGGTACAATCAATTATGGGAACATTAATCATTTAGATATTGGTTTTAATCAGTTACGTAATCATGTAACCTATGTGCCACAAGAATCATTTTTCTTTAGTGGAACTATTATAGACAACTTAACTTTTGGTGTAGAAAAAACTCAAAGTTTCGAACGTATCATGGAGGTTTGTGATTCAGTTCAATTAAGTGAGTTTATTAATCAACAGCCTTTGCGCTATAATATGGTGTTAGAAGAAGGTGCCACTAATCTTTCTGGCGGTCAGCGTCAAAGATTAGCCATTGCGAGGGCCTTACTAAAAGATTCTGATATCATTATTTTAGATGAAGCTACTAGTGGATTAGATACCTTGCTAGAACAATCAATTTTGGATTACCTATTCAAACTAGAAGATAAAACTCTTATCTTTATAGCCCATCATCTGCCGATAGCAAAGTCTTGTGATAAAATATTAGTCCTTCATGAAGGTTTGTTATTAGAACAAGGAACTCATGAAGAACTTCGATATAATCAAGGGATATATCAAAAGTTGTGGGATGTATAGAAAGGAGAATTTATGAATAACAATGAATGGTTGGATCATTCAAGTGTTTATGGTCAACAACAAAACAAATTTTACAGATGGATATTATATCCAACAATACTCTTATTTATCTTTATTACTTTATTTTCAGTATTTGCTAAAAAAGAAATTGTTATCAAAACAACTGCAAAAATTATATCGGAAAAAAGCATTAAACTGCAAACACCAACAGATTTTAGAATAAAAGAAAATAATCTTTTAGAGAATAAAGAAGTAAAAAAGGGAGAAGCTTTAGTTTCTTTTGATATGTCCCAGAAACATATTGAAAAAGAACTACTAGAAAAAGAAAATTCTGACATCGAATTACAGAAAAAATCAGCGCAAATTTTTATAGATAGTATAAATCAAAATAAAAATTTATTTGAAACTGATGACTCTTATGGATACAGCAACCAATTAATGAGTTTTTTTGCAGAAAAAGAGGGAAATGATTACAGTTCTAAACAAATCGAGTCTACATTTCAAAAAGCACAAGAAGCTTATCAGAAAACAGCTGACTATTTAGCACAACAAATTTCCTCCTTACAAAATGCACAAAATGATTGGGGTCAACTTAGAACATCTTGGATTAATCAGACAGAAATACAGGGGCTCTCCTCAGAACAAACATCCAAATATCAGGCTTGGAAAATTCAACTTTTAGAGACACCAGAGGAAGAAAAAAAACAACTTAAATCTAATATCTTATCGACTATAGATGATCAAATAGTTCAAATAAAAAAAGAGATCGAACAACTGCAGGGAGAACAAGCCAGGTTAGTCTCACCTGATAGATCTGAAAACGAAATTAATAGTCAAATTGAAAAAGGAAAGCAACTAAAAGAGCAGGCTTTATCTAATACAAAGCAAAAAATTGAAGAACTATCCGAAAATCAAAGAAAAAACATACTCACCTTAAAAACATTAAACAATCAAATAGAACAAGAAGTATTAAAATCCCCTATAGATGGAACTATTCATCTAACTGAGGAATTTAAAGGACAAACAGAACTCCCTAAAGGGACAGTGATTGCAGAAATTTACCCAAAGCAATCTAAAAATACATTATCTTTTACAGCTTTCATACCAGCTGATGAAGTAACTCGAATTAAAATAGATATGCCTGTACATTTTAAAATTGATAAAAAAGGTGTATCAACTAAGACCATTAATGGCTTGTTAAAAGAAATATCGGAAAATA
>JAFQXD010000087.1 GCA_017407115.1 Methanobrevibacter sp.
TTGATTTAAGTGTCTAATTATTTGATGGTAGTCCACATATCTCATTGATTGATTAATAGTTCAAATAAAAAAGTACCTTATAGAGGTACTTTTTTTATCCTATTTGATAAAATAGTTAGTTTTGAAAGTTCATTTGATCGATTTTTGAAACAATTTCCTTATCTACCCAAACCGAAACACTTCCATCATTGACGTAAAATTCAGCTCCACCATTTTGATCCAGCGTAATAGGTATTTCATGTCTTCCAAATAAATCTATATAAACTTTACCTGCGTACGCCTTATCAATTATCATATATTTTGAGCCACCATTTTTATTAGTTAAAATACATGATAATCCATATTCCTTATTATCTATTTTTAAAATATTTGTCCATCCAATAATATCAGGATGATCAAAATAATCATTTTCCCTTAAAAACTCAGAGCCCTTACGTAGTGCTATCATAGTTCTTAAGTTATCACCTACAGGATTAACATTATGTGAGGGTATCCCATATAAATCTCCCCAAAAGACAGTAGGAGTTCCTTTTTTGCGAAGTAAAATTAAGCTATAAGCGTGCTCTTTAAACCAAGCTGGAATCCAAGATTGAAGAGCCTGTCCTTCTTGAGTATCATGGTTATCAACAAAAGTGACCGAGAGTTCTGGCTGGCTGGCAGTGAGTGTGTGATCAAAAAGAGTACGCATATCAAATTCTCCATTGGTTGAAGAGGCTTCTTTCAGATTAAAATGTAGTGGTACATCAAATAATTGTATTTTATCACCGGATTGTTCTAGATAATACTCTAATTTGCCAAGATCCTCAGACCAGTACTCGCCAACAATAAAAAGTTTTTTATCCAATTGCTTTGCTCTCTGTTCAAGCCATTTATCAAAATATTTGAAATCGATATGTTTAATTGCATCTAATCGAAAACCATCAATTTTTGTCATTTCTGAAAACCAATGCCCCCATTTTTCAAGTTGTTCAACCGTTTCTGAAACAGTAAAATCAAGATCAGCACCCATTAAATAATCAAAATTATTATTCTCTGAATCTACATTCTCATCCCATTCATGTCCTTCAAATTCAAGAATTTCTTCTTGATTTTTCCTTTCATCATAATCAATTCCTGTAAAGTTGTGCCAGGTCCATATATAATTGTCGTATTTTCCTTGTCTTCCTGGAAATGTAAATTTGGTCCAAACTTCAACAGTTTTATTATTTTCGATGTTATGAAGATGATTATCTTCTGCTTTAATATCAGCTTCAATAGTTTCTGTTTCATCAGCACCCATCATGTGATTAAAAACGATATCGGCATACACTTCAATATTGTTGTGGTGTAGTTTATTAATTAAGTCAAGATATTCATCTTTAGTCCCATATTTTGTAGGAATTGTCCCTTTTTGATCAAATTCTCCTAAGTCGAATAAATCATAGGTCCCATAGCCAACATCTTCAACTCCAGAAGCAGCCTTGGAAGCTGGAGGTAACCATAATCCTGAAAATCCTAACTTTTTTAAGTCGGGAATATTCTCTTTTATATTATTCCAGTGCTGAGAATCTGAGGGTAAATACCATTCAAAAGCTTGAAGGATTGTTTTCATAAAATCATTTCTCCTTTTTCAAATTGATATAATTATTTTCTAAAAATTAGCGCTATTAATAATTAGTATACACAAAAAGGAATCTGAAGGATAGCAGAATGTTTTAAAATTAATTACAATATTCAAAAAATATTACCGTCATCATTGGTGAATGTATTTTTTGTAAGACAATATTTTTGAATATTCTGAAAGGTTCTGTTGCGAAGTTTTTTAATTTCCTGTATTTATTGTAAAATGTAAGAAAAAAAGGTTAGTGAGGCTTGAGAGATGAATCATTTTAAAGGCAAATAATTCCAACAAGACGTCATCATTGTCGCTGTTGGTTATTACCTACGTTACAATCTGAGCTATCGTGAAGTTCAGGAATTGTTATATGATCGTGGAATAAATGTTTGTCATACTACGATTTATCGGTGGGTTCAAGAATACAGTAAAATCCTCTATCATCTCTGGAAAAAGAAAAATAAGCAGTCCTTCTATTCGTGGAAA
>JAFQXD010000007.1 GCA_017407115.1 Methanobrevibacter sp.
GGATTTTAATATTTTGATGTATTTTACTATTTTTTAGACATCATTGTAAAAATCTGATCCATATATTTGAAATTTAGATAAATATCCACTTAGTATAACAGTGTTATATTATAATTCTAATAAGTTACAATTTGGCGATGATTTTTATATATGGTTTTTTATTTAATCTTTTAATTTTTAGCCGTATATTTGTCTATTGTTTTTTGAACGAAATTCATATATGTTTCATTTTCAAATAACAAATCACATAATACAAGATTTGATATCCTAATAATGTTATATGCAATAGATTTTAAATTCACGATGCCCTGAATCTTATATTTGCCTATGTAAGGCAGTTGATTCAATTCGTAGAATTGTTTTAATGTTCCGTAAGGGGATTCAACAACAGGCCTTAAACTGTACTTTTCTTTGGCTTCTGGAGTTTCCATTTTAAGCAACATGTCAATCATAGCCTCAGATCCATAAACAATATACTGCCTATTAGTCATTTTTTCAGTTAAGCACTGATCTTTATAAAAACAATTTTTACAGGCTTCAGAATTAGAATAAAAACTTTTAATTTTATCAGGTAGCCGTATTTTACCAATACTTGTTTTTTTAACATTTTCTTCCCGATATTGGTATTTTAATGGGAAGAGATATCCTGCAAAGCAAACGATATATTTATTAATGTAATCGATATATACATTATCTTTACTGGTAGGATTTGTTTTTAGTGCATCTTTGTTTTCTCGTGATTGAGTTGCATTAGGAATGAATCCTTCTATTTGGCTTTTTTGCAAATAATCAATCACCAACTCATTACAATAACCAGCATCAGCCAGTAAATTCTCAAATTTAAATCCAACATTTTTCATCGCCATATCCGTGACAATTGGCAAATCATAATCATCTGTTGGATTTTGTGAGATGTAAGTGGCATGTATTAAGTGCGTCGCACAATCAACACACGTTTGAAGATTATATGAAATCTCTGCTTTATTCTTTTTATTATACATCCAACGAGCTTCAATATCATTCACCGGAACAGATTTCTGACCACTAATCTGTAATTCGGCATACATTCGTTCCAATAATTCTAATTTCTCCGTTAATGTTTTACGTTCATCATAATAAAACTTACGAGCATTCCATTTAAGTTTTTTAACTTCTTCTTTACCCAATTCACCTTTTAAAACCTTAATTAAAATTTTTAAATCATGCTTGCGAATAACTTTATAATTGGAGTTATATGCTTTTATTTTGGTTCCATCAACACTAACATCAATAAAATCACTCAAACCCAAATCTTTAGCCATTTGCACTGTTTTACCTAATATTCCTTTAAAATGTGGCATGAAATAATTTTTATAACGAGTTACAGATTCCTTGGAAACTGGAATGCCTTCCATTACCAGTTTATAAACAGAATCTGTCTTTGTAAAATCTGCAATTTTTCTTGCAGAAGATTCTTTCAATATTTCAGACAGCAATATAAGTCCCAGCATATTTTTTAAAGGCAATGGAGGTCTACTGACCTTATGCACAATCTTTCGCTTGCAAAACTCCATACAATACGTTTCAACGAAAAATATTACAAAAAACACAATATGATCTTCAGGAACATCTTCAATCGTTTTTCGATCAATGAATTTTTCACGATATTCATCAAATTTAGTCATACCTAAAATCAACTCCGTATTTTGATTAAAATCATCTAATTTAATCCGAAACATAATAATTCTTATTAAATTTTTATTTAATAAATTAAAATTAATTAAATTTAAGTATACCTAAATTTAAACTCTTCAAATTAAATATAGATAATTATAGATATGTTATTTTAAATATAAATCATTATCTATTATTTTTCATCGAATTGAATACAGCATTTATGATTAAATTATGTTGATATTAATGATCTAAAAATAGTTTATTATTTAGTGTAATGAAAAATCGTCATATGGTTATAAAACGGTTGAAAATTAAGTAAAATAAGAAATAAGTATTAATTATTAAGAATTAAGTAAAATTAATAAAAAATAAAATTTTGCCCCTCACTCATATTGATTTGAAAATCAACGAATAATTTAAATAAGAATTCAATTTAAAATATATATATTAATTTAAATTCGCTGATATTATGTCTGAACCCAACAATATTGATATGTTTAAAAATGATGTCCGATATCGGGATAATATTGCACATGTTGAGACAATACCGGCAAAAAAAGCTAATTTTAAAAAAGTTGATAATTTAAATGAAAAAATCATAAAATATTTGGATTCCAAGGATGTAAAGCTCTATAGTCATCAGGCAGAAACCTATGAAGCGATTAAAAATAATGAAAATGTCATCATTACAACACCAACGGCTTCAGGAAAGACTTTGGCATTTAACCTGCCAATCATGGAAACCATGATAGATGACATGGAAGCCACAGCCCTTTACATCTACCCTGCCAAGGCACTATCAAATGACCAGCTTCACGTTCTTGAAAATCTTGAAAGTGAACTTGGAATTGATATAAAACCAAGAACCTATGATGGAGACACTCCAAGAGGAGAAAAAAAGGGCATTAGGGAAAATTCAAGAATTGTTCTGACAAATCCATATCAGCTCCATCTTATTTTGTCCTGGCACCACCAGTGGAGTCGGTTTTATAAGAATTTAAAGTACATTGTAATTGACGAATCACATTACTACAAGGGAGTTTTCGGATCCAATGTGGCGTTTTTAATAAAAAGGCTTAAAAGGATAGCCAATTTCTACGGTTCAAATCCGCAGTTCATTCTCTCTTCAGCTACACTGGCAAACCCTTTGGAACTGGCCAATAGACTGACAGGTGAGCAATTCACACTGGTCGATGAGGATGCCTCTCCAAGTGGGGAAAAGGATTTTATCATGTACAATCCATTTAAGAATTACAGAAGAAACAAGGTCAACATGCAGAATGCCCCTTCCGTGCACATGGAAACTGAAAACATTTTTATTTATATGATGCTTAAGGGAATCCAAACATTATGCTTTACCGTTTCAAGAAAAACAACCGAGCTCATTGCAATGTGGGCTAAAAAGGATATGACTCAGATTAAGGGCAAGCTGGCCCATAGAATTGCCGCTTATCGTGCAGGTTACAGACCTCAGGAAAGGCGTGAAATCGAAGAGGGTCTTAAAAGCGGAAAATACTTGGGAGTTACATGTACAAATGCATTGGAATTAGGTATAAACATTGGTTCTTTAGATGCCGTAATCATTTCAGGATATCCCGGAACCATGATTTCCACATGGCAGCAATCAGGAAGGGCAGGAAGAAGCAATCAAAAATCCCTTGCTATTTTAATAGCATTTGAAAATCAGCTGGACCAGTATTTCATGAATAATCCTTCATTTTTCTTCGACAAGCCTCATGAAAATGCAATCATCGATTTGACAAATCCTATATTGCAGGAGGCTCATCTGTTGTGTGCCGCTAAGGAATTGCCTCTCAAAAAGGGAGAGGTTGAAAAGTATTTCGGCATAAGTGATGAAATTTTAGATGAACTTGTCTCAAAAAAGGATTTGCATAAAAATATCCGAGGAGATTACATGTATCCTTATGATGACAATCCTGCACTCGACCATTCTCTTGACCAAATTTCAGGCCAGGAATTCCGTGTAATGAACAACGGCAGACTTCTCGAGACAATGGAAAGGTCTCAGGTTTACAGGGAAGCCCATGAAGGAGCCATTTTAATAAATAAGGGCGAGACATATGTTGTAAACAGTGTGAATCTGAAAAGCGGTTTTGTCAATGTCAGCCAGAAGACTGTAGATTACCATACGATGGTTTTGAATAAGACTGACATCAGAATTGAAAAGAAATTGTCCAAAACAAGATACGGCGATTTGACAATCCACTTCGGTGAGCTGACTGTAAGTGAAGATTATTTCAAATACAAAAAGATGCACTTTTCAAAGGCAATCGGAAATTATCCTCTTGACCTTCCTCCATTGAAATTTAGAACAAAAGGATTATGGTTCACTATTCCAAAAAGGGTAAAGGACACTCTTGAAGACATGTTTCCAAATGAGGAGGAAGTCTTTGAAGGAGGGCTTCATGGTGCGGAACATGCATTGATTGGACTGTTTCCTCTTCATACCATGTGTGACCGGTTTGACATTGGAGGACTTTCAACAAAGTATCATGAAGACACTCAGGAGGCCACCATATTCATCTATGATGGTTATGAGGGTGGAATTGGTATAACTGAAAAAGCTGTTGATGTTTTTGTTGATTTGCTTAAGTCCACTATTGATCTGCTTGAAAATTGCAGCTGCAAAAGCGGATGTCCGGCATGTATATATTCTCCGAAATGCGGAAATGATAACAAGCCTCTCCACAAAAATGCAACCAAATATATTCTCAACTACATGTGCAAATTGATTTCCAATAGTCAAGGCAGTGAAAGGGAAATCATCGAAGAAACTGTTGAGAAAAAAGATGACAATGATGTTGAGGAGTTATATGCTGAAGCACTTGACTTATTTGATAAAAATGATTATTCTTCATCCAAGGATATTCTAAATAGCATTCTGGCCATTGATAAGAAGCATGTCAATTCACTTGCTTTGATGGCTCAGATATTATACAATCAGGAACAGAAGGATATTGCACTTTATTTTGTTAAGAAAGTATTGGCAATTGACAGGTCTAATGAGATGGCAAACGAATTGGACGTTTTGCTTTCAACCAAAAAACCTACTCAAAATGTTGATGATGAATTTGAATCATTGGACGATGTTGAAGTGATGTATGAGGAGGCATATGACCTCTATGTGCAGGGAGATTTGGAGACTTCGTCTGAAATATTGGAAAAAATCTTAAACTTCGATGACAGAAATGCTGATGCGCTGGCATTGATGGGTCTGATTTATTACAACTCAGGAATATTTCCAAAAGCTGTTGAATACTATAGGAAGGCATCAAAAATAAATAAGAATGGTGAAATGGTTAAGGAATTAAAAATGAGGGTTTCTTAAGGAAAACTTGCATAAGGACTAAAACCGTTTTCGAAGTTTTCACAAACCTTTTCAAGTTCTTCTGGAATGTCTATTTTTTGAGTACAGAAGTCAAGACATGTTCCGCAGTAGGTACATTCGCTTGCAGGAACTTTTTCGTCAGCCAGCTTGTCAAAGTAAAGTTTGTAGATGTCTTCTGCAGGTCTGTTTTTACTCAAATTGTATAGGCTGAAGTATTCAGGTATAGGAATCATCTCCGGACACTCCTTAATGCAATATCCGCATTCGCTGCAAGGCACTGCAACTGAAGCATCCAGTTTTTCAGCCATTTTTTCTAAAAATTCACTTTCATTTTCGCTTAGAGGTTCAAAATTCTCAAAGGTGTCGCAGTTGTCAAGCAAATCTTCCATCTTGTTCATTCCGCTTAAGACAATTTTGACGTTGTCGAGTGATGCTGCAAATCTTAAGGCAAAACTGGCTATTGACTTGTCTGGATTGAAATTATTGAAATCGGCTTTGATTTCGTCTGGACAGTTTATGATTACTCCTCCTTTTAAAGGCTCCATAACATAAACGTCAAGTCCGTGTTTTACGCATAGCTCATAGCATTTGCGTGATTCAATCATAGGGTCATTCCAATCAAGATAGTTTAGCTGCAATTGGACAATGTCGATGATGTCTGCGTATTTGTCAAGGACCTTTTCAAGTAGTTCTGCATTGTCGTGAAAACTGAAACCAATCTTTTTGGCAATTCCTTCTTCTTTCATCTTTTTGATATATTCGAATGTATCGCACTTTTCCGCTAGTTTCAGCCATGGGGTGTTTACATTATGCACAAAAAAGACATCGAAATAATCAATTCCTAATCTTTCAAGCATTTCATTTACGAACTTTTCATTGTCCTCTTTTGAAGTTAAAGCCCATGTAGGCATTTTGTCACATATTTGAAAAGATTCGCGAGGATATCTTTCAACTACTGCCTTTCTTATTGCAACTTCACTGATTCCTCCATGATATGCATAGGAAGTGTCGAAGTAATTGAATCCATTTTCCATGTATGTGTCAACCATTCTGTTGAACAACTCCTGGTCGACTTTTGTAGGGTCATTTTCATCGGTTTGAGGAAGTCTCATACATCCGAAACCGAACTTAGATTTGTAGGTCATAATTAATCTCCAATATTATTAATTACTATTTTTATTTAAGAATGTATTTAAATGTTGTTAGATACAACATTATTTAATTTTTTTTTCATTAATCATTATTACTCAGGTATTACTCAAATATTAAATAGTTTTATTAATAGATAAAATCAAAATTATAATATTAATATTTATTTAGAGGAGAAATAAAATGCATGAATTATCTATGGCTCAAGGTATTATTAATGCAGTTATAGATACTGCCGAAAGTAATAATGCAACCGAAGTCACTGAAGTTACAATTGAACTTGGTAGATTGGCAATGGTAAATCCGGAACAATTGAAATTTATTTTGGGAGTTTTGGTTGAAAATACCATTGTTGAGGATGCGGAAATTATTTTTGAAGAGATACCTGTTGAAGTTAAATGTTCAAATTGTGAATTCCATGGGGATGCAATACTTGATGATAAAGATCATTATGCACCAATGGTTAAATGCCCAGAATGCGATAGTTTGGCTGTCGAAGTTCTCAATGGTAGAGACATTATAGTTAAAAATATTGTTATTGAAAAACCAGATGATAATTAATTGATTTAAAGGTGAAAGAATGCACCAAGTAGCAGATATAGAAGTAGCGAAAAACATTATGGATGCTAATAAAAGATTAGCGGATAAAAACCTAAAACATTTAGAGGAAAAAGATATTTTCTGTGTTGATTTTGTAGGAGCAATAGGTTCTGGAAAAACAACATTGATTGAAGAGATTATTGACAATACTGATTATAATATTGGCGTTCTTGCAGGAGATGTCATATCCAAATTTGATGCTGAACGTATTGAATCCCACAATGTCCCTGTTGCAGGATTGAATACTGGTAAGGAATGCCATCTTGATGCACATTTGGTACATCATGGTCTTCATGACTTGCCATTGGATGAATTGGATATGGTAATTATCGAAAATGTTGGTAATTTGATTTGTCCTGTTGACTTTGAATTGGGTTCACACATGAGAATAGTCGTTGTAAGCGTTACCGAAGGCGACGATACAGTAGAAAAACACCCAATTATTTTCCAGACTTCAGACGTGATAGTCATCAACAAGATTGACCTCGCAGATGCTGTCGGCGCAGACATCGACAAGATGGTTGCTGACGCTAAGAAGTTAAATCCTAACGTTCAGGTTATCACATCTAACCTGAAAGATGGCAAAGGGTTGGATGAAATTATCCAAGTAATTAAAGATAAGAAAGAAAGCTTATAGGCACAATCACAGGTGGTTTCATGAAAGTGTGGATTGATATTTCGAATGCACCTCATGTAAGGTTTTTTAAGGATGTAATCAAATATTTGGAAGCCGAAGGTGAAGATGTAATCGTTACAGCAAGGCAATTTGGTGATATCCATAAACTGATGGACATGTATGACATTGACTTCATATCCGTTGGAAAGCATGGAGTCAGTTTATATGACAAACTAAGGGAAAGTACTTCAAGAGTTTATAATCTTGTCGATATTATACATGATGAAAAGGTGGATGTTGCCCTTAGCAAGCATTCTATTGAGCTTCCTAGAATTTCATTTGGTCTAGGAATCCCAAGTTTGTACGTTTTAGACAACGAGCATGCCCTTGCGGCTAACAAATTGACTCTTCCGTTATGTGATAGGATTATCACTCCGAAGATTATAGACATGTGGAAATTAATGAAGTTTGGAGCGGACCCGAACACTATCATTTCATATGATGGAACCTCCGAATTGATGCATTTTAAAAGTTTCAAGTATAATGACAATGTTTTCAATGATTTGAATTTGGATTTGAAACATCCGAAAACAATTCTGATGAGACCTGAACCTTCCCTTGCATCATACTTGGATGCAGACTGCAGAAAGTCCGTCCTGTCACCCATCGTTGATGAACTGAAAAATGTGGCTAACATTTTGGTTCTTCCAAGATTCAAGGAACAGGCAGAGATTTTTGAAGGCATTGACAATGTTTCAATATTGAAACCTCCTGTTGACACATCTAGTTTGATTAAAAAATGTGATTTGGTTATTGGTGCAGGTGGAACAATGAATAGGGAAGCTGCAATATTGCAGACTCCAGTAATATCATGTTATCCTGGAGAAACATTATCTGTGGATCAGTATTACATTAATCACGGTTTGATGTACAGGTCTATCGATACTGATGATGTAATCAATAAGGCACTTGACTACATTGTAAACCCTCATGAATACATTGACATCAAAACTGATGATTTGTTCCAGGTCATCATTGATAATTTATATGACCTGGCAAAAAATGGTAAATAGTTTATATCATTACTTTCAAATATTATATTAGATATTTGAATTAATTTTTTTTTGGGCTGGTAGCTCAGATGGTAGATCGTCGCCTTGGCATGGCGGAGGCCCCGGGTTCAAATCCCGGTCAGTCCATTTTTAAAATAAAGATTAAATTGTGATTAAAATATGTTATTAATTGCTCAAAATCATTTACAATTAATTGTAGAGGTAGGACTGATGTTATTTGTAACATTGGTTTTTTGCCTAAATCTAATTCCACTTTCATTAAGTGTTGTTACTTTCCTGTCATTGTTTATTATGGGAGGTTTCACATTAATTTTTGGTGCAGATATTCTTCTTTTGATAATATCTTCAAGTCAGGCGGAATTCACCCACCCATTTGGTCCAATTGCGCTTTTAGGAGCTGTTGCTGCTTTAGCGTCGTTGAAGATAATGAAGGAATCGGGTGTAGATATAAGGCCGCTTAGGCGTTTTGTAATTTTATTTTTAATTGGTATTACCGTATTTGGAGGATTGATGCACAGATCTTTCTTGTTATTATGGATTTTAGGATTGTTCCTGGGATACATGATAATTTCAAAATCATTCAGAGAAAAATCAATATTGACTGGAAAAAGGATTTTGATGTTTTTAGGTGTAGCCGGTGTGGGATTCATATTATTGGAAGCAGTTGCAAGAGTAACTGGAATGACTATTTTTTCCCCGCTTTTGAGGTTAGGTAGGATTGAACAATATTCCATGTCAAGTATTAAGACGGTATTGAACAACATACAACTGATAGGGCACAATGCCAAAGCATCATATTGGGGAGCTGAAGGAACCGCATTTGCTGAAGGTTATATTACCTTGCCGATGCAATTGGTTTTATTCTTCGGATTGCCTTTCCCTATGTTTTTCGGTATATTGGTTAACCAGAAAGATACAATCGATTATATGCTTCCAGGTATTTTCGGTTATGGATTCGACTTTGGATATTTAGGTCTTGTCGGATTAATGGTATTTGTACTTGGAACAATTCTCATTGGTTTTAAAATTTTAACAATTTACAGAGAAAAAAGAGAGAAAAACAATAAGAAATACTTGGGAAGAGAAGTATTGTTGACAGGTGCATTATCAGCATTCTGTGCACAGGCATTAATTGGTATGTTCGTATTCAACAGGACTATCAACGGTATGGCGCTTTTAACATTCATATTTTTAGGCGCTCTGATTCTGGCTAATGTTGTGTCTCTTAAAACCAGACAATAGAGAGGTATTTTTATGAAAGCTTTAGTTTTACTTGGATGTCCTGAGACTCCCTCTCAGACTCCTATGGCAGTTTATGTATTTAATAAATTAACCAAAATGGGATATGATGTAACAATAGCTGCAAACCCTGCGGCTTCCAAATTAGTTAAAATATCCGATCCAGAGGGTCTTTACAACCTTAAATTAGTGGATTTGGAAAGAACATTAGGTGAAATCAACGAAGGGGATTATGATTTGATGGTTGGTTTCGTTCACAAGGATGCGGCTGCATCATTTTTCGTAACTTTTGAGCAAATATTGCAGTGCAAGTCATTGGCGCTGGTATTCTCAAGGGATGGCGATGAAGTTGAAGAATTCGTTAACATGATCGAGGAAAGTGGCAGCAATGCTAAAATTACTGCGGTTAGAGCATTCCACAATCCTTCACCAATTAAAGTTAAGTTTGACAAAGCGATAAAGGAGTTTGAATAAAATGTCTTTTTGTTTAGATACTTACCTCCAGCAATCCGATAATTATGAAATTCACGCTTCAAAAGCAGGATTTAAAGACTGTGCAATGATTATCAGATTTAAGGCAGATGATATTGTTTACATTAAACCGGGCGATCAGGTATTGGGAGTTAGAGTCATTGGAATTCCACCTATACCAATCGGATTTGACCACGAAAAGGGAACCGTATTCTTACCATATACAAAACCTTGTCATGGAACTTCAGTTGTAGAGTTGCCAATTGATGATGAAGAAGTTGAAAAAATCAGAAAATTAGATACCGGTAACAAAAAATGAAATCAACTGTTGTTGGAAGTTTCCCTTCTGAGGAAAGTTCCCCTTCTAATTTTAAAGATAAGCTATTGAATACTTTCGGGTCTTATGATCCATTTAAAGAAGCCATAAAAGATAGTGTAATAGCTCAGCTTGATGCCGGTGTAGATATTATCTCCGACGGTCAGGTAAGAGGAGATATGGTTTCTATTTTTACAAAATACATTCCAGGAATGAAAATTGAGGATGGAAATACTTTCATTGTTTCAAAAATCAGAAATCCTACTCAGGAGATTTCCATCAAGGATTTGCAATACGCAAAAAATGTGATGAAAGATTATTATAATGGTAATATTCCTGAAGGATGCGGAGTCAAGGGAATAATCACAGGTCCGAATACTATTGTTCACTCCTCCAGAATTCAATCATTTTACAAGACAAAAGAGGATGCAATCATTGATTTGGCCCACAGCCTAAAGCATGAAGTCGATGCAATAGCCCGTAAAGTCAAGCCTGTTTACATTCAAATCGATGAACCGTTTTTATCAACTGGAATGGTTGAGATGAAAACCGCACGTGAAGCCATTGATATTCTTAAGGAAGATTTAGAAGTGCCATTGGGAATGCATGTTTGTGGAATTTTAGACAATGCCTTCAAGGATTTGGCAAAGTTCAATGTTGACATATTGGATATGGAATTTGCCGGAAATAATGTTAATCTTGGAGTTTTAGAAAAAAACGCTTCACTTTTGACCAACAAAAAAGTAGGTTTCGGATGTGTTGACTCATCAGTCAATGAAGTCGATGACATTGAAGACATCGAGAACCTAGTTGTAAAGGCAATTGACATTGTCGGCAAGGATAATTTGATTTTGGATCCTGATTGTGGTCTTAGAAGAGCGCCAAAAGATGTTGCATTTAAAAAATTACAGCTAATGAATGAAATCAAGGATAAATACAGCTAGTTATTATGAATTTTGAGTTTTCATTTGTTGCGCTTCTGCTTTTAATTATGCTTTTTGTTCCAAATATATTGTGGAGCAGATGCCCTCCAAAGGATTATGAAAAACATTCCAAAAACGAAAACAGAATACTTTTGGCTTTGGAAAGAATTGGGGAAATTTTGGTTGTAGTATTTTCTCTGTTTTGCGGTGTTAATTTTAGTTTGAATTTATTTTTAATTCTTGTTTTTGCTGTAATGCTCATATATGAAGCATATTGGGTTAGGTACTTCACAGGCTCTAAAACAATGCATGATATGTATGAAAGTTTTTGTCACGTCCCTCTTCCCGGAGCAACGCTTCCCGTATTTTCCTTTTTGCTTTTGGGATTTTGTGCAAATGACGTATTGTTGATATTGTCTTCATTGGTGTTGGGCATTGGCCATATAGGAATCCATTATTTTCATAATGCTGAACTTTAATATATTTTTTTATCAAAATTTTGAACACTGTTTATCTGCGATAAATAAATTTATATATTTTAAAGAATAGAAATTTATTCAAGGTGTTATATTATGAAAAATGAACGGATTACTATAATGATTAAGGGTTCTGTAAATGATATGTTTGGGGAACACTACTATTTTTTAAAACATGTTTATCCTGAATTAAAAAAATTATGTGAAAACCATAATATTGAACTTGACTATTTGGATATAGGTTATACAATCTCAAAAGAGGGCTCTGTTAATCATAGAATCGTACTTGACACCTTGAACCTGATTGATTTGGACCGTACATTTTTCATTTGTTTTAGAGGCCAGCGCTTGGGATGGGTTCCGTGTTAGCATGATGTGGACAAATTGACTTTGGATACATATCCAGAACTTGTAAAGTACATAGGAACAATCTCAATTACAGAGCTATCGATGTTTCATGCTTTAAAACCATTTGAAAAATACGATGGAGATAAATTGTTTACTCCTCCAAGTGTGAAGCATGCCTTGTTCTATTTTAGAAATTCAGATTATGTGGATATGCTTAATGATTATCAAAAGCTGTTTTATACGAACGCAGCAATGGGTGAAGATGTTAACGTCCCTGACATGAATATTGCCAAGGCCAAGGATTTGATTTTCACTATTAAGGAGGAGTTTGATTCACAAGAAGACCGCGAAACCCAAATCAACATTAGGCACTATGATGGAATATGGGACAACAAGCTGAACAGATATGATATTATCGATAAATATACAAGGCAATATGCAAATCTCAAGGGACTTTCCTATAATAGATTAATGGAAAAATATGGATATTTGTATAATGAGGGTATCATAGGTTGTTTCAGTGATTTCAAGTGTGACGGCAAACCTTTGAAGGATATTATGGTGGAAGACTTCAAAAAAGCTTTAAGGATGGAATTTCCACAAAATTTTATGTAAAAAATTAGGGTTCTCTAGCATATAGCTAGAGATTTGAAATACTTTTTTTATCTGTATTCGTGTTTGAAGTTTTTGTCATATAGCTTGGATGCATTAAAGTCGCCAGGGTCTAAGACATCTCCCACCACAATCATTGCAGTCTTTGTAATATTGGCATCTTTTACTTTTTGTGCAATATCCTCGAGGGTTCCTCTGATTATTTGCTGGTCTGGCCATGTTGCCTTTTTGACAACAGCAATTGGAGTGGTCTTTTCATAACCCACAAGCAATTCGTCAACAACCTTGTCGATCATGCCTATGCCCAAAAAGATACACATTGTTGCATGATGCTTTGAAAAGCTTGCTATGCTTTCTCCGGCAGGTTTGGGAGTTCTGCCTTCAGGTCGTGTAATGATGACACTTTGGGAAATCTCAGGCAATGTCAGCTCGGCTTCAAGGACACTTGCTGTTCCGAACAGTGAGCTTACGCCAGGAATTATTTCATAGTCAATATCATGTTTTTTAAGTTCTCGAATCTGTTCTGCAATGGCACCGTAGATGGATGGATCTCCTGTGTGTACACGAGCTACCAATTTGCCTTCATTGACTCCTTTGGTTATGATGGCGTCAGTTTCTTCCAAATTCAGATAGGCACTGTTGTGTATTTCACAATCCTCTTTTGCAGGACACAGCACGTCCTTGTTTACAAGGGAACCTGCATAAATGATAATGTCAGCTTGTTCAATTACTTTTCTTCCTTTTACGGTTATTAAATCGGGGTCCCCCGGACCTGCTCCAACGAATATAACTTTTCCTTTCATAATTAATTTTATGCCTAAAGTATTATTTAATGATTTTGTATCAAAATTGACTTTTAATTTGAGCAAACTTTATTAATTTGTAAAATAATTAAAAAATATGGATAATGAAGGTTTTATTTCAATAGAATATTTATTTTTAGTCTTTGTTATTTTAATCATAACCGTTCCATTGTTATTTTTATCGCAATCGGCTATTGAATCAAATTTTAATATGGAAGATAGTCTTTCACACAGGCTTGTTCTTGACTATGTTGCAGATGCAATCAGTCAGGTGAATTCCAATGGCGAAGGATATTCAAAATACATAGAATTGCCTTCCGATATTGGTTATTATGAAATAACGGTTGAAAATAACAAATTAACCATGAATTATGGCAACAAAAAGGGAGAAACATTGCTTCCGCTATTGAATATTGATTCGAAATATAAGTTGTATAGTGCAAAAAGCTATCTGATTTCTAAAGGAAGCGACGGGAAAATAGTGATATCATGATGGAAAACAGAGGTCAAATCAGCGGCGAATTTTTACTTTTGGCAGGAGTCCTAATACTGGTTTTGATGATATCTGCAGTTTTCATTTTCAGCGAACAGGAATTGAATATTGCAATGACTGCCGCCAGAAAGGGTGTTGATGAAGGTCTTATTTCATCATCCAGTGCAATTTATGCAAAGGAGTCATATGCTGACTACTCTCAATCGAAAAGTAATCTTCTGATTCCCTACTCGGTTGAAATAGTCAATGTTTCATACACAGAAATTGGATGGGATAACAACTATGATAAGGAGAAGATACAGTTTAAGGTATATGCGAAATCCTCAAGGGACTTTTCCAAAAAGGAACTGGATTCGATAGGAGATAGAATCAACTATAATCTGCGAAAGGCACTGGCCATCAGTTTCAATTCAACATCCTCAACAAATAAGCTATACAATCCTGTATTTTCACCCCATTATGTTTTCACAACAGCTAATGTTAAATGGGTATAGTGACATATTGTATGTTAGGGTAAGTTTGAAAAATCAAATCAGGGGATGATTAAATGCATGAAATAGAGGGAATTAGAATTTCAGATGTTGGATATGACAGGGTGTGTCTCAATTGCATATTCTGGAAAACCAATGTGCAGTTTAATGGTCCCGCCCAGGGTGTGATATGCACTAAAGGCATGGGACATACCAATCCAAATGATTCCTGTGGCATGTTTTCTCCAAATCGAAGCATCGACAATCAGGACCTGAACCGTTATTTCGATAAGAATAGTAAAATGCAGGTTTGGAAAAGATTTTAAGGGGTGATTGATATTACATTTGAACAGATGGCATCAAAACTGCAGGATGAACTGGTAGACATCATAGTTAACAACAATGACGTCAACGAATATGAGCTGATTGTCTACAAATATGTCTTTTCTAGCGAGTTGGGAGTGCCCATTTTTGATGATTTGAATTTTGAAATCAAGGATGATTCATTTTTCATCCACATAATTCCTGATGATTTGGAATTGGATTTGTTACGGAAGTTGGATGATGCATTTGACAAATTCAAGGTAACCTTTGCACCAAATTCCTATAATGTAGTCAAATTGAAATTTTCATACGTTGGTGATTGAATGTATAGTGAAGAAGAAAAAAAGCAGTTGATGGAAGACCTGGCCGAAATGGAAACATTCCGGGCAGATACAGGAGATGAAGGAAAAATCCTTCAGGAAGACTTGAAAGATTATTTTATAAATGGAAATGGTGATAAGCAGGATCTTATTTTCAGACTGGAAATGTATTTCTATGCTTTCAAGCTATTTTGCAGAAAAGAGGTAAAAATCGATAGAAATCAGTTCACAATATTTTTGAATGATTCTATTTTGGAATGGAATCTAATCAAACTGGTGATGGATGATTTTACTGATTTCGAATTTGAAATAGAAGCGGTTAAAGAAAATGATGATGTGTTAATCAATCTCAACTACACGCTTCACTATTAAATTTTAAAAATTTTACGGGCATTGGCGGTGGTAATCTCATCTACAATGCTTACATCAATTTCTTTTATCTCAGCCAATTTATGAACTGCATTTATGACGTTTACTGGCTCATTTCTTTCTTCTTTTGTCATTGCCAAGTAAGGACTGTCGGTTTCGGTTAAAATGTAGTCAAGGTCTATTTTTTTAACCAGGTCCTGATGGTGTTGAGAGTAGCATAGCATTGTAGAAAAGCTCATAAAGCAATTGTCTCTATTCATAATTCTTTTTGCGGTTTTTAGGCTTCCTCCATAGCAATGAAAAACAAAATAAGGAATGTTATCATAATCTTCGATGATGTTTACAGCCTTTTTCTCACAGTCCCTGACATGCATCACGATTGGAACCTTATATTCGTCAGCAAGACTTAAAAAGCTTCTAAAGATTTCCTGCTGCCTTTCACGCAAAGCCTTGTCTGTTACATAATAATAGTCCATTCCGACTTCTCCAACAGCAACAATATCATCCAAATTGCTAATTAGGTGATTTTGAGCATCTTCAATTTCTTCATCAGTTGAATTTTGTGAGCTTACAGGATGAAAACCAAAAGTAGGATAAATGAAACCTTCATATTCTTTTGATAGCCTTAAAACGTTTTCATTGCTTTTTTTGTCAAAGCCGGATGCAACGACATAATCCAGTTTGTCTTGAGCTCTTTTTATTACGTCCTTGCGGTCTTTATCAAAGTCTTCAAAATCAATGTGGCAATGGGTATCAATCATTTTATGCACCGAATCTTCTGTCTCTTGCCTGATAGGATCTGATTGCCCTTATAAAATCAACTTTTCTAAGTTCAGGCCATAATGTTTCACAGAAATACAGTTCTGAATAGGAGGACTGCCAGAGCAGGAATCCGCTCAAACGCTCTTCACCGCTGGTTCTGATGATTAGGTTAGGGTCATCCAAACCTGCAGTATAGAGGTTTTTGCTTACAAGGTCTTCATCAACGTCATCGATTGATATTTTTCCTGCCTGAACATCTTCAATTATCTTTTTAAATGAATCTATGATTTCCAAACGTCCATCGTATCCGATAGCTAAGTTGAAGAAACGTTTGTTGTAGTGTTTGGTTGCTTCTTCGGCTTCATGAATTGCTTCCTTAACGCTTTCCGGAAGCAGTTCGGTTCTACCTACAACCTGTACTCTAACTTCATTTTTATGTATTTTTTCATGGTTTACAAGTCTTTTGAAGTTAATGACAAACAGGTTCATCAATCCTTCAACTTCGTGTTTTGGTCTGTTGAAGTTTTCTGTTGAAAATGCATAGGCAGTTATAATTTCAATTCCAAGTTCGATACTCCAGTCGAGAACCTTCTCTAGGGTGTCCACTCCGACTTCATGGCCTTTGACAACATCAATGTTTCCCTGGAGTTTGGAATATCTTCTATTTCCGTCCATAATTATAGCTACATGCTTCGGCATCTTCTCAGGAACCAAATCTCTTGAGATATACCACTCATATATTCTATAAAGTATATTTTCTGCCATTTTATTATCCCTTTTAAGTTTTATATTATTTGATAATATGTTACTTAATGTTTTTAAAGGTTAGCCAACTTGTATGCAAAAATTAAACTTCTAAGGTATCCTTCGACAGTTTGGTCACGGCTGGTATCGATGTAAATTCCGTTAATTCCAAATGTCACAGCACCACAGCTTGGCCAGGAATTTACTAGAATAAGTGTTCTGAATATGATGTTTCCTATTATTCCGTCAGGTGCGATAATAATGTTACAGTTGTCATTTAATGCTTGTTCAATCAGAATATAATAGTTTTTCACTTCAAAATTGGTGTTTTCTTTAATCAAATCTGTCAATTCTTCGCTATCGTCGATTGATTTTGAGATTTCTTCACTCCTTCCGTAATCTCCTTTTCTGCCGTCGGCAAGAACCGCAATTTTAGGTTCTTTATTAAGTCTTTTTAAAAATTCTCCACAACTAATAGCAATTTTAAGCTTGTCTTCAACGGTGGCACCTTCATCAATTCCGACGGGAGATAAAAGGAATTCATGGCCTTCGCCGTTGACATATGTTGCCCTTGAAATTTCCGGAAAATGTTTTTTAACCTCTTTAATTACTCCTGATGCTGGAAGGGATCCTCTAACAACTGCATCAATTTCATCATTGAGAATTGCCTTAACCAGCTCATCATCATCGTATATTAGTTCTGTTTTTACTTCGTATTTGTTTTCAAAAATTTCAATTGCTTTTCTGATATTTTCGTTTTTTCCAATTCCGATTGCTATGCTTTTCATTATTATCTATTTTAGTGAAGCATATTATTAAATTTTATTTTACGGATTAATGTAAAAAATTGTTTATATTTTGTTTAGAATTATAGGGGGTTGTAAACAATGTGTTAATCAAGCATTATTCATATACAAATGTTTTTTAATAATTACTTGATTAAAATTATATCATGGACAATAATGAATTTTATGTGGTTTTGGGTTTTGTAATTTCATCCAAGTACAGGACCAAAGTTTTAAAAAGTCTCGGTGAGAATATAATGATGCCGACTGAAATTGCAAAAGACACTGATTTAAGAATAAATCACGTATCCAATGTGTTAAGAGATTTGAAAGATAAAGGTCTTGTAGTATGTTTAAATGAAAATACTCGAAAAGGCAGATTATACAAAAACACGGATTTTGGTCTTGAGATATTGGAATTTTTATGATTTTCACATTTTTTTTTAAAAAAAGATTTAAGATGATTTGTTAAAATCATCTATTGCAGAGTCAACTAATTTTAAAACGGATTCATTCAGGTCAGGATATGATTCATCGATTGCAACCGGAATGTTGTCGCAGTATACCACTTCAAGACCTGCCGCTATTGCATCTTTAGTTGCAACGTCAACTGCTGCCGCTTTAAGTTCGCTAAGCATCACGTCTGCCTTATCCATATATTTTTTCATGTCTTCACGCAAAAGGGGCCTGTTTGACAGGTGTGCTGTTGTTCCGATAACTTCACAATCATAGTTGGTTTCCAGATAATCAACTAGCTTGTCTTTAACGTCTTCAGGTGCTGTAGTTGCAAACAATACCTTTTTGCCGGAAATGTCCTCCAATGGTTTAGGCCTAAAGACTGTTGAGATGACTGTTGCATTTGGATTGACTTCATTTACAAAGCTTTCAATCTGTTTTACTTTTTCATCAGAACACATTGGCTCTTCACACATTGTCAATATGACCAAGTCACCTAAACCGACCCTGTACGGTCCGAAATATGTTGTAAGGTTTTCTATTGGTTGGTTGGCTCCGATTAGTGCAATTTTTTTGTTGGTTTTGATAGGAGGTATTGCCGCTCCGCTTCCTTCAAAAATGGCGAATTTTGAATCCACTTCATTAGCAAGTTTCGCTCCTTTTTTCATGTTGGTTAAAAACACTTCTCCGGCCATTCCTCCACCGCAACGTCTGCATCCTATGGTAAGGATTCTGCTCATGAGCGCATCTTCCCAATGGTCGCTTGCTGCATGGACTCCCTTTTCTGATTGTTCCAAAAGGAATTTTGCATTGATTTTCAGTTTTTCTCCGTGTACGATTTCAGGCTCTTCAGGTCCTCCTCTGCCCATTGCGATTACGCAAGGTTCATATCCGTTTTTGTCAATGAGTCTAGATACAAATCCTGAAACTGCTGTTTTCCCGATACGCTTTCCGGTTCCCAATATGGTTATTGAAGGTTTTTTCATTATGTCGTATTGTGATGTTGGTTCAAATTTAAAGTCAGGTCCTTCATAGCTTATTCCTTCATTTAAAACTTTACATGCAATCTTGAATCTTTTTGGATAATCCAAAATAGGTTCGTCACTTAAATCCATCACTGTATCGATGTCATATTCTCTAATCATATCCACAATGATGTCGTATGGAATGTCTTTTCCTTCTGCAAACCGAACAGGAACTCCAAGCTTTTCGGAATATGTTTCGGGTGAATCGTCTCTGAGCTTTTCTGTTCCTCCGATAAATACTGCAGCAGCTATATCTATATGTTCCAAATTGTTTAGGGTATCTATTGCCTCTTGGGTGACGGGCAGGTAGTGTTCACCATCAACCAAACAGAGCATCTTGTTTAGGGATTTCATGATTATAGATATAATTTTTATTAATAATAAAAGTTTAATAATTAAACATGAATTTTTCACAAATTGACCTTGATGAAACTCACATCAGATTAACGACAGACCTGAATGAACATGGTTTGAAAAGGCATATCTTCTCATTAAGAAGGGATTTGAAAGATTATATTTTCAGAAATCGTGATTTTTCACTGTCCCTCGAGCCGCTTGAAATGCCGGATAGCGACCTTTCAGACATTGTTTTTAGGATGTATGAATCGTCTTTATGTGCAGATGTTGGGCCAATGGCATGTGTTGCAGGAACAATTTCTGAGCTGTCACTAGATTATTTGATTGAAAGGGAATCTCACTATTCAATTGTTGAAAATGGTGGTGATATTGCCATGATTAATGACAGAAAGGCTTTGTGCGGAATATATTCAAACAATGAAGTTCTAGGAAATAGCATTGCATTTGAAATTAAAAGCCGAAAAAAACCCTTGGCCATTTGCACTTCATCTGGAAAAATCGGCCATTCCATAAGTTTTGGCGATGCTGACAGTGTCACAGTCATTGGCAAGTCTGCATCTATTTGTGATGGTCTTGCAACAAGGATTGCAAATGCTGTAAAAGGAGATTCATCTCAGGGTAAGGTTTCAAGTGCTCTTGAATGCTGTGATGATTATAGGGAGTTTTTTGATGGTGCATTGATTATTTGCGCCGAGAATGTTGGAACCATAGGAAGACTTCCGAAAATCGTTGAGACAAATGACTTCCAAGAGGGTTCCAATTCAGGCTATTGAAATATTGAAGAACTCATTTGTCAAATTCATAGTTTTCACTTAAACTGTTATTTTTTACATAGGTTATTTTAAAATTATTTATTTTAGTTTAAAATCAATACTGTTGAAGTTTGTAAATCTATATGCATCGGATAATTTTTGTTAAACTAACGGGGTTCATAAACCTTATTTTAAAAAATATTGAAGATTATTTGATTAATCAGCATTTGTATTCTATTTTTAATGCAATATTTAAATATGAGTAACATATAATATTAAAATATATAAAAATCGGAGTTATTTTTTAACTAACATAAATTAGTTAAATGGGTTAGATATAATGTACAAAGACGAAATGATTCAATTACATCAATTTTTAGTATACGTTTTAAAATATTTAGCGGAAGATGATCAAATTACCAATGACTGCAGTGAATATATAACACTCAAAATCAGCCCACATCATATACATAAGACAAAAGCGGAGCACAAACATGCCATTTTTGTGTTATGTAAAATCATTTCTCAGGTTATTGCTGATAAAGAAGACGGCTCCATACCTGAAAATGTCCGCAATTCACTTTCAGATTTAGTTACACGATCAGAAAACGAACTTAAAGCAGATTAACTTTCTTACTCTTTTTTCTTTTTATTTGCTTTTTCAATATTTCTATCCCATGAATTATAACTATTGTGATAATGATTTGGTAATATTTTTTTCCCGTTTTTCTCACCAAAAGCAAAATCTTAAAAACTTTCACATACAATTACTAATTAGTTATATTTGAAAAAAATTGACACGAGTGATACTTTTGAAATCTTTTGAATTTTTATCAAAAAAAAGAGAAGAAAAACCAAGAAATAAAGGAATTACAATGGTTTTGGACAAAGGTTTAGGTCTTGAAACCGCTGAAAGCCTGATGAATATTTCAGGAGAATATGTTGATTACATGAAATTCGGTTGGGGAACCTCAATAGTCCATGAACAAAACATAATCAAGGCTAAGGTTGAAATGTATAAGAACCATCAGATTACTCCATATACTGGGGGAACACTATTCGAACTGGCTTATATAAATGATAAATTGGATGAATTCTTCAGCGAAGCGCACGATTTGGGCTTTCCTGCCATTGAAATATCAGACGGTTCAACAAGCATTTCCCATGATAAAAAGGTAGAATGCATAGAAATGGCCAATGAAAGCGGTTTTGAAGTTTTATCTGAAGTCGGCAAGAAAGACCCTGCTCTTGACAAGGAACTCACATTGGATGAGAGAATTGAATACATGCAGGAGGAACTGGATGCAGGCTCCTCATTAATAATAGTCGAAGCAAGGGAAGGCGGTAAAAACATAGGAATATTTGATGAATCAGGTAAGGCAAAAGAAGATGAAATAGATTACATTTTGGATAATTTCAGACCTGAAAAAATACTCTGGGAAGCCCCGAACAAGGACCAGCAGGTATTTTTCATCTTGAAACTTGGAAATGATGTTAATTTGGGTAATGTTTCAACAGAAGACATTACTTCTCTTGAAACCCTAAGAAGAGGTTTGAGGGGAGACACTCTTGGAAAAATTTAAAGGTTGATTAAATTGACTAAAAATCGCACAATTGCACAAATCAATGAAAAGATTGAAAAAGGCGAAGCAAATATCTACACTGCAGAGGAATTCAAAAAACTCATAAAAAAAGGTGACGCACCGGACTTTGAGGATGTTGATGTGGTTACTACAGGAACCTGTGGGGTAATGAGCGGAACTGCAGCCATCCTTAACTTTATCATTAGCGAACCTGGTGTATTCATAAGGGCATCTGAAGTCTATCTAAACGGAGTGCCTGCTTATGCAGGACCATGTCCAAACGAATGGCTTGGATCAGTTGATGTAATACTTCACGGAACCGCACATTCAATATATGATGAAAGCTATGGTGGAGGATTCCTTCTAAAAGACCTTCTTGAAGGAAAGGAGATTGACGTGCGCATAGAAAGTGCCGAGGGAAAAACAATTAAAAACACTATTACAATTGACGATATCACTCGTGGTCAAATTGTTGGAGCCCGTATGGCATTTAAAAATTATACCGCATTTACCAATCCAAATAATGAACCTGTCAGTTCAATATTTGCCGCAACACCACTTGAAGGCAACCTAAGGGGTTTGACATTTTCAGGATGCGGAGATTTGAATCCTCTTCAAAACGACATTCCTCACAATGTAATAAAGGAAGGCTCAAAGGTTTTAATAAATGGAGCTCAGGGATATGTCTTGGGTGACGGTACAAGGTCAAGTGCTGAAAAGCCGAATCTGATGCTGTCTGCAGACCTGACAAAAATGGATCCTTACTACATAGGAGGTTTTAAAACAGGTCAAGGAGGAGAGATATATGATACTGTTGCAATACCGATTCCTGTTTTAAATGAAGAAATCTACAATAACCTTTTAGTAACTGATGACAAGGTTGAAATACCTGTAGCGGACATTAAGGGACGTCACCTTCCACTTGATGAAACAGATTACTCCAAGTTATGGGGAGAATATGATTTAAGGCCTCAATATGAGAGGGACAGATGTTCAAAATGTGATAAATGTATTGTTGAGGAAGTATGCCCTACAAATGCATTCAAAAACGAAAGGTTGAACTTTGCATACTGTTACGGATGCGGTATGTGCGCCAGTTACTGCACAAATAATGCATTTGATATGGATACTGGAAGTGTTGATTTGAATATCAATGGAAATGACGTTAATATTCCTATAATCTGCAGGCAATCTGACAGATTAAGGGGAAACAAATTGTCTTTGAAACTGAAGAAAATGATAGAATCAAAAGAGTTCAAATTGTGAGGTGAAAATTTGTCCAGCCAACAAAAGATTACGGATTCACCGATTGACTTTGCAGTGGAAATCATAAACGATGTAAAAAACTCTAAAGATGAAGGGGTTTTGAAATGTGTGCAATGTGGAATGTGCACATCAACATGTCCCGCTGCTCGCCACTCTGATTATAATCCTCGTGAAATTATAGAAAGGGTGCTTGATGGCGATGAGACAATTCTGGAAGATGACAATATTTGGAATTGTTTTTACTGCTACACCTGCCATAGTGTCTGTCCAGTCGGAAACAGCGTATGTGAAGTAAACCAGATTCTAAAGCAGATTGCAATAGAAAATGAAATAGGTTATGAAAAGCTCTATGAATACATGGGTTTTGCGGATTCATACTTCACTGCGGCTATCGGAGCGATTCCTGAAATATTTTTCGCAGACATTGACCGTGACGTTCCGGGATGGTGGGATTTCAGACAGCACCTTGATGAAATAAGAAATGAACTGGAACTTGACCCACCACTGATGCCATCAGAAGAAGTGATTGATGAGGTCAGTAAAATATTGACAATAACCGGATTTAAAGCTAAAATTGAGAAGATAAGAGCATCACAGGAGGCAGACAATGAAGAACATTCCTGATAAAGATATATTGCTTTTTAGAAGTTGTCTTGTAAGTGTTGAATATCCTGGCGTTGAAGCATCAACAAAATTCGTATTCGACAAGCTTGGAATAGATTATGCGATTTCAGAAAAGCAGACCTGTTGTACAGGTCTTGGCCATTATTCAGATGTATTCAACCAGATTGACACATCTGCTATAGGTGCGCGAAACTTCAAAATAGCTACACAACTTGGAAGGCCTAATCTTGTAATGATGTGTGCCACATGTTATGCAATAAACAAGAAATCAGTTAAGCTACTTAATAAGAAAGATGACTTGAGAGAGCACATAAACAAGTTATTTGACGATAATGGTTTGTCTCATTTGAAATATGAAAAGGATGATTTGAAACCGACAGAAAACATTTTCCACGTTGTTGATATTATCTATGGTAAGAAGGATAAAATAAGGGACAACATCAAATATGACCTGAGCGACTATACTATAGCAACCCATCATGGATGTCATTACTGTAAGGTTCACTATGAGGACACCATCGGTGGAGTTAGGGATCCAAACATTATGGATGAGCTTATCGAAGAGTGCGGATGCGAGACAATAGGGTGGTATGACCACAAAAGGGCTACCTGCGGAACAGGTTTCAGGCAGAGATATTCCAATCCTGAACTGTCATTCAGCGCTACTGCGGACAAGATGAATTCTATTGATGATGAGGATGTTGATATTATGGTCCATTTATGTCCGAATTGCCATATTCAATTTGACAGGTATCAGCATTTAATTGCACAAAGGGAAGGCAGAAATTTCAAGGCGATACATTTGAACATAGCTCAATTTTTGGCATTGGCTATGGGAGGCGATTTTGATAAGGTTATAGGACAGAAGGCACACACGGTACCGATAAATTCAATTATTAAGGAGTTGAAGGAGGTTCAAGAATGAGGGATGATTTAAAAGTTGGCGTTTTTTTATGTGAATGTGGAGGAAATATTGCAGATATTGTTGATTTGGATAAGGTTAGAGATGAGCTTGATGTAGAATTCATTGGACAGTTTGAGAATTTATGTTCTCTTAATGGTCGTAAAATCATTCGTGATGCAATATTTGACCATGACCTGGACAGGGTGGTTGTTGCTGCATGTTCTCCGATTTCTCATGAAAAGACCTTCCAGGACTATGTAAAGCCTCTAAATCCCTATTTGATGGACATGGCAAATATACGAGAACAGTGTTCATGGGTGCATTCAGACAAAGAGAAAGCTACTCACAAGGCAATAACTTTAATCAACGCATCAATAGAAAAGGTAAAACAGTCCGATGCGGTTGACCCGATTTACTGCCAGACTCCTGATGATGTTGCAATTATCGGGGGCGGAATTGCAGGAATGAATGCTGCATTGTCCCTTGCAAAGCAGGGAACAAAAGTTACTTTAATAGAACAGTCTCCTTCAATCGGAGGGCACATGGCCAAAATAGGTAAGGTATTTTCACCGGTTAAAATAGCAGAAGAGTGTGGAATGTGTCTTTTAAACCCGATTCTTAATGAGCTTGTATGGAATGAAAACATTGAAGTTTTAACCAATACAAAAGTCATTGAAGCTGAAAGGCGTGCCGGAACATATAATCTTATCTTGGAAAAATCTCCAAGATATGTAGACACTGAAAAATGTATTGCATGTGGAAAATGTGCTGAAGCATGCGAGGTGGAAGTTCCTAACGACTGGAACGATAATCTATCAAATAGAAAAGCTATTTACAGGCCATTTGGACAGTCATATCCTGAAGCCTATGTGATAGACATGGAAAACTGTACAAAGTGCAGCAACTGTGTAAAGGCATGTACCATGAAGGCAATCAAGCTTCGAGGAAAACCTGAGAGAATTCCTCTTCAGGTAGGTTCAATCATCGTTGCAACAGGACACAAGCTGTTTGACATGGAAAAACGTCCAGAATATGGATACACTAGATATGATGACGTGATAACACAATCCGAACTTGGACGTATAACTGGAGTAAACGGTCCGACAAAAGGAAAGCTCCTAAAGGCAAATGGTGAAGTTCCAAAGCGTGTTGTAATGATTCAGTGCGTCGGTTCAAGGGATGAAAAGCCTGATGGACACAGGTATTGTTCAAAAATATGTTGTACTGTTGCATTGAAAAATGCAAACATCATCAAACACAAATATCCTGACACTGATGTTTTGATTTGCTATACTGATATCAGAACACCTGGAATGTTTGAAAAATACTACAAACACACTCAGGAAAATGAAGTCAGATTCCTAAGGGGCCGTCCTGGTGAAGTGGTCAAGAAAGGAGATAATTTCATTGTAAGAACTGAAGATACTCTAAAAGGGGAATTTGTCGAAATCGAAGCGGACATGGTTGTTCTTTCAACTGCAATGGAACCTTCAGAGGGTACTCGCGAAATAGCCGAAATTCTTAACATCGGAACCACAGAAGACGGGTTCATCAAGGAATCACATCCGAAAATCAAGCCTATAGCTACTGATGTTCAGGGAATATTCGTATGCGGAACAGCACATGACCCTAAAGACATTACAGACTCAATCATGCAGGCAACTGCAGCAGCATCAAAAGTCAGTGAATATAACTATGGAGGTGTTGAAATTGAACCGTTCATCGCAGAAATTGACACTGAAAAATGTACAGTTTGCGGAGAATGTATCGAGAGATGCAAATACAAATCAATGAGTATTCAAAATGATGAAATATATATTGATCCTATGAGCTGTACGGGATGTGGAAAATGTCTTGTGGGATGTGAACAGAGAGCAATTAAGGTAAACGGGAATATTGATGAGAAAATCATGTCTACCATTAAGGGTGTTCTTTCTAAAAAGCAAGAAGGCGAGCGCATGATTTTGGTTTTCCTGGACAATATAGGATATACTGCAGCAGATAATATTGGAGTAAACAGATTGTCTTATCCTGAGTCAATCCATATTATCAAGGTAATCTCTGTTAATCGTGTAAGGCCTAAGCATATTCATTATGCTCTTGACAATGGTGCTGATGGAGTATTCATTGGTGAATTCCCTGGAGATTTGATGTATGATGAGGTTGAACGAAAAATCCAAGGTGTCAAGGATAGGATTGAAGAGTTAGGTGAAGACCCTCAAAGGCTCACATTCTCAAAGGTATATATTCCATACTTCTCAGGACTTGCACGTAAGTTCCAGGAATTTGATGCTAAAATTGAAGAGCTCGACAGTGCTGAGTCTTAGTTTTGTATAAATCCTTGGGTAAAAAAATAGTAAGTGGAGCTATTTAGAAATAGCTTCCATAAATCTTTTTTTGATTTCGATTGGTGTTAAATCAATAATTGGAGCTTTGGAGTTGCCCGGTTCGGTATCATATATGACAAAGCTTGCATTTTCACTTTCGATAACTTCTTTTAAATCAATGTCTTTAAAATTATAGCTATTTTCAAATCCGACACTTTTTGCGATTTTGGCCAAATCAATTACTTGAGCATAGGTATCCTGATTACCGGTTGAACCGTAAGCACCGTTGTCTATAACAATCCATGTCAGATTACGAGGGTTGTTTGCAAATATGGTTACAAGAGATCCCATATTCATAAGAAGTGACCCATCGCCATCAATGACTACAATGTCCTTGTCAGGTCTTGCAAGAGCCAATCCTAAACCTATTGATGAGGCAAGACCCATGGATCCAATCATGTAAAAGTTCTCGTCTCTGTCTTTAATGTCATATAGTTCTCTTGAAGGAAATCCGATATTGCAGACAATCAGTTCATCATCAATGTTTTTCATTATGTCTTCTATAGCTTCATATCTTGCCATGTTATCACCAGTATTTTATTTCTAATAGGATGCTCACAGGCCTTCCTTCACTAACGGATAAATCCCATGCTTCCCTTATGTCTTCATATGCTCCTTCAGGAGTTCCCGGTTTGAAAAACTTGAAATCCATTGCTTTCAGAATTCTTGGTGTTGACTCTCCCATTGGAACCTGTCCACATATGTTTTCACCTTCTGTTCCTCTGTGGCTCATAATCATTAAAAGGGGAAATTCATACAGTTCGCTTAATGATTTCAATGCATTGATTGAGTTTCCAAGCCCTGAATTTTGCATAAGAATCGCAGGGCTTTTACCGCCAAGATAAGCACCGGCACATATTCCAATTCCCTCTTCTTCACGTGTAACAGGGATATGTGTAATTTCTTCATCTTCATCAATCATATTTAATAATTTTGATAGGTTAACGCATGGAACGCTAACGATAAAGTCGATTCCACAGTCCTTAAGACTATCATAAATGGCTTCACTGCTGTCCATATTATCACTTCAATTTTGTATATTATTTTCATTTATTCAAAATATTATAAAAATATATTCAAATTTTTTTAAATTCCAATTAAAATTACTTTAAATTAGTGTAAATTAATAGCAACCTTTTTATTTAACCTTTAACTTATATAAAATCATGTTTGATAAACTGTCAATTTCTTCTAAAACAGAAAACATTTTAAAAAAATCATTGGATGAACCTATCACTGTTGAAGAGGCAAATCATTTGATGAATATTAAGGGAAATGAATTATATCCATTACTTGCAACCGCTGATTTTTTAAGAAATAAAATAGTTGGGGACAATGTAACCTTCATTAACAACTGCAATATCAATTTTACAAATATTTGTACTGTCAGATGCGGTTTTTGCGCTTTTGGAAGAGATGCTGATGATCCGGACGCCTACATTTTAAATGATGAGCAGATATTGGCTAAGGCTGAAGGGGCTGTAGCTAACGGTGCCCGTGAGTTTACTCTGATGGGAGGGGTGTTGCCGGATGCAGATATTGACTATTATGAACATTTGCTTACATTATTAAAGGATTCCCATCCTGATGTTGCAATACATGGATTTTCACCGACAATGATTAGGGACGCATGTCTTGTATCTGGAATGGATGTTGCGGAAGGTTTTGAAAGGCTTAAAGATGCAGGCCTTGACACCTTGCCGGGAACGGCAGCTGAAATATTGACTGACAGGTCAAGGGAAATAATCTGTCCTGAAAAGGTTAGTGTGGCTGAATGGGTAGACATCATCAAAACCGCCCAGGAAGTGGGAATTCAGGGTTCGGCAACAATAATGTATGGACATGTTGAAACTTTAGAGGAAAGGGTAGAACATATTGACATTATCAGACAGATTCAACAGGATACCGGAGGATTTACTGAATTCATTCCAATGACTTTCATGCATGAATATTCTCCAATCTTTTTAGAGGGCCAATCAAACCTTGGAGCTACAGGAACTCAGGATTTGAAATTGTATGCCGTTTCAAGATTAATGCTTAGAGAACTTATCCCAAACATCCAGGTGTCATGGGTGAAAATGGGATTTCGATTTGCACAGGTCGTATTGGCCGCAGGTGCAAATGATTTAGGTGGAACATTAGGTGGTGATGAACTGTCAGAAGCTTCAGGAGCTCCAGATGGTGTTGAAGCATCTATTGAAACTTTAAGTCGCATGGTAAGGGATTTAGGCAGAAATCCGGTTGAAAGAAACTCAAAATATACGGAGTTTTACAAAATTGATTAGGTGTTTTGATGAAAAAATTTATCGTTTTTGACGGTTTGGACGGTTGCGGAAAGGACACTCAAGTTAACTTAATCGCTCAAATGTATGAGGAGCAGGGAAGAAAAGTGGATATCAGATCACATCCGTGTTCAGACAATAAATTTGGTCGCAAATCCAAACAGGCTCTTTTAAAAACAGGTAAATTCAATCATCTGAAGGCAACACTTTATTATGGCCTTGATGCACTCAGGTCAGTTCATATGTACTATTACAATAATGATACTGATGTTTTGATATTCTCTAGATATACTATGGCTGTTGCATATCTTCCTGATGTGGTAAACGTAATTGTATATAAGATAGTTTCCAACATTCTTCCAAAATCAGACTGCATGTTCTTTTTGGATGTTTCGCCTGAAGAATCATTGAGAAGAATCCAATCACGTAATGAAGAAGAAGAAATGTTTGAAAACATTGAAGATTTAAGGAAAGTACGTTCCAAAACAAAAATAGCTACTTACGAATGGAATATCATACCTGCAGATGATGCTCCTGAAGTAATATCTCAAAAGGTAAAGGAAATCTGTATCAAATCAGACCAGAAATTATTATAATACTTTTTTTATTCCGTCGCTGGTTATTATCATCATTGAATTTAAATTTTCCAAGACTATGGAAATTATAGGGTGGGTTTGAATGTCCTTGTGCATGAAAATCACTTCATTTTCAACTATATCAATCCAATTGACATGATAAACGACAACGCCATTTACAATCAGTCCCAAATATTCAGGTATGAATCTGTTTTCGTTGATTTCTTCAAAATACTGATTTTCACGTAATATGTCTTTTAATTCATCTTTCATTCTAAACACCTTTTCTTTCATAAACAAATTTAGGAACTGCCTTGTCAAAAGGATCGAAGGTTTCCCTATTTTTGACTTCCATGCATTTCATGCTTACTTTGGAATGGAGTGATGAAGGAAGTCTTAAAATCCTTTTCAAATCAATTGTTACTTTAGCATCGATTGTTGCAAGGTTAACCCTTGCCATGGCTTCAACAAGGTTTTTATAACGTCTAGGGCCAATGTCTTTTTTAAACAATCCCCAATTATCATTATCTAGGTGATGTCTTGATGCCATAATGTCCTTCATTAGTTTCGGATTGATTCCATCAAGCTTTTCATTGCCGACCAAATGCTGAACATTGAATTTGACTTTATCGGTGAATATTTTTGAATACCCTATAGGTATTGTGAAGTGCTCAAAGTTAAAGCTTTGATTTGAGATTTCAGAGTTGATGAATTGGGATTTCGGAACTTCAGCTCCCGCAACGTACTTCAAGACTTCGGACCTGAGTTCGCTATTGGCCAGCATCATTTCATCATCCAGGATTCTGATGTGATATCCTCTTCCGGAATAGATTAGATGAATGTTTTTAAGGCCTAAATCACTTTCTAGAGTGTCAATGAGGGTATTTACAATTTCTAAAGCTTCACCAAGACAAGTTTCGCAAACTCCGTCGCACTGACAACTCCTGATTGGAATGTCCTTTGCATCGACATCGAAAATATATTCTGCCTTAAGCCAATCTTCCCTTCTTTTAGGATTATTGTAAAAAGCTACTGAAATATATGCTGCAAAGGGTGCTTTATATCGTAGGAATTTCCTTAGGGATTCTGTTCCTCTAAAGACTTTATATCTGTCATTTGGTCCTCTCCCGTTATGGTCAAAACCGAACTCTCTTTTTTTGATATCTTTTGAGATGAATTCCGGAAGGTCTTTAGGGTCCCATTCTTCCCGATAATATTGTCTTCGCTCTTTTATTGTAGCTTTAGAAAACATGATTGTAATTTTATTTTTAAAAGTATTTATGTTTTTGTTGGGTGTGATTTTGCACACTTTTATTAGTCATGTAAAATAATATAATCACATGGAAGAGTTTGTTGAAGTTATTGGAGTTGAACATTTAAAGACAATTCTGTCGGCTTTGTCTCCCGAAGAGATTGTAAAACCGGCTTATGATAACTGGTTGGCTTGTCAGAGAACAGGCCATACTGTATTGAATCTGGAGACAGGTAAAGTTTATGGACTGGGAATCGAGTTGAACCAGCTTCCTTTGGCTGCAGAAATATATATTGAGCTGTTTACAATAGAATCTCATGAGGAACCTGTAAGTGAGCAGGATTTCTTTTCTAAAAGTGAATATGAGGAATTTCTGGAATTCAGCAGTGATGATCCTTGTGAATATGTCCCTGATATCATTACTGATTTTTGTCAAAAAAAGGGAATTGATGAATACGAGCGAACTATAGGGCTTCTTGCTTATAACTTCCAAAAAAATGAACAGGCCAATTATAATATGTGGGAATCCGCAATCCTAAACAAGTATTATGATGCGATTCATGAAGACCACAATCCGTTTCAGTTTTCCCACTCTACTCTTTAGGTGCCTGGTTGTCTAACTGATATTTTTTACGTCCGTAACAGGATAGGGGATTGTTTATTCCCTTGCATGATTTGTCGGGATGGCATAAGTGCGGAAGATGAATCTTGATTTTTTCACAGCTCATAGGAGTGTACCATTTGGTTTCTCCTTCATGGTTGATGTCAACTCTATCGTGCATTCCAAAACCTAATTTTGATATGATATTGATTTTTTCTTGTGGCTGGTCTTCGAATAAAGGTGGTGTACAGTTATCTGCAGCATCAAAAATCAACGGCAGGATTTCATTTTCAGTAATTGATAAATCTGGATCCATATCTGACACCTTGACGGTTTCATCAGATGCAAATATCCTTGGATATAAACGTGCATAGGAAGCAAATGAAGTCAATAAAAGAACGATTGCATCGTTACGTCCACCGGATGATACTCCCTCAACGGTTGCTTTAATGCATGGAGGAAACGCATCGGGATTTAATTTGCCAGCCTGGACTGTTCCGAAAAGTCCTCCACTTCCGGCATAATACTGATTATATTTTCCGATTTCATCCGGAATGAATTCCTTGAGTTCCTCACCAATTTCAATTATTGCAGGGTGAATTTCTATTCTAGCGGACATTTCTTTTATCCTTGCGATGTACTCTTCGGTTTTCTGCATTATAATTCTTGATAAGATCTGTTCCTTTACGCTGTCTCCGACAAGTATTCCATACATTCTATCTGGACTTCTGTCAGTGAATTCATCTGCAAACCTTTCCAAAAAGTCGTCTTGCTGAAGAATCACATTTCCGTCGTCTATTAATAAATCAGTTAATTTTAGTTTTTTTGATGCGACAACATCCCTTAGTGATTTCCAATGTATTGCTCCATCAACTTTTACCTCATCAAGCACTTCATCGATAATTTCATCTCTTGACATTGGAGGTATTTTTGCAAGCCTCTCTAAAATCAGTGTTCCCTGGGATTCGACAAAAAGTCTTGTTTCACGAGATCCCAAATTGAACTGGATAGCTATTGCCTGGCATAGAATGTGAAAAATTACAACGTCCTGTGTGTATAAATCTGAATTTGTAAGGTATTCAAATTCGGATTGCGCGTAATTTTTATTGTTCTTTTTCTCAATTGCCCATTGCATACGTTTTATTGCATAATCCTTATATGATTTGGGAATTAGGGAGTCATCTGAGATTTTTTGATTGGTAGTGTGTGTGATGGTTTCAACCATTGATTCATCTTCATCAAAAATCTGATTTAAATCCCCGTATTGTCTTATGATTTGCCTTCCTTCATTTGACAATGGGTTGATATATGAAACTTCAGCCATGTTTTTAACTTTTTATTTTATATATTAAATAACTAACTCATTTTAAAAATCAACATTTATTTAATTTTATCAAAATTCTTATTTTCTTTAAATAACACTGTTAAAATATTAATTATATTATATAGGAGCAACATAATTATATCATGTTTAAATTAAATAAGGGGATTAGATAAATGTCAAAGATTTTTATTTCATGTGCACTTCCTTATGCAAATGGACCATGTCATTTAGGTCATATCCGTTCCACTTATTTGCCTGCGGACATTTACGCAAGGTACAATAGGATGGTTGGAAATGACGTATTGATGGTTTGCGCAACTGATGAACATGGAACTCCAATTGCAGTTAAGGCAGATAAAGAAAACAAAAAACCAATTGAAATTTCAAAAAGATATCATGACATGATTGTTCGTGATGTGGAATCAATGAACATATCATTGGATAATTTTACAAGAACAACCGATGAAAAACATTATGAAATCGCTAAAAATTTCTTCAAGGAACTTTACGATAACGATTTAATTTATAGGGAAGATATCCAACAGCTATACTGTCCGAACTGTAAAAAATTCCTGCCGGACAGATATGTTGAAGGTTTATGTCCTGTCTGTGGTTCTGAAGCAAGAGGAGACCACTGCGAAAAATGCGGTAAGGCTCTTGACCCAACAGAACTTGATGAACCTCACTGCATAACATGTGGAACAACTCCAGTAATTAAGGATACTTTCCAGTATGCATTTAAACTGTCAGATTTTGAAGATGACCTTAAGGAATACATCGCTGGCAACGAAAACCTACCTGCAAATGTAAAAAACTATGCATCCAACTGGCTTAAAGAAGGATTGAATGACTGGATTTTAACCCGTGATATGGATTGGGGTATTCCGGTACCGTTGGATGAAGCCAAAGGCAAAGTATTGTACGTTTGGATTGAAGCATTCCTTGGATATATCTCATCAGCATCACAATGGTCAGAGAAATCCGGCATCAAATGGGAGGACTACTGGAACGATTATGTGGTACATTTCATAGGAAAGGATATCATCTACCACCATTCAATTTTCTGGCCGGGTCTGTTGAAGGCATATGGCTGCAAATTGCCTGATATGATTTATGCAGGTGAATTTTTATCCCTTGAAGGCGAAAAGATGTCAACCAGTAAAAACTGGGTCATATGGATTGCAGACTTTGTTAAGGACTATGATCCTGATCTGCTCAGATACTATTTAACCATAAACGCTCCGTTAAATAAGGATTCAGACTTTTCATGGGATGACTTCCAAAGGAGAAACAATGACGAACTGGCAGATGTCATAGGAAACTTCCTTCACAGGACCTTTGTATTTACCAAAAAATATTTTGACAGCAAAATCCCTGAATATACAAATCCTAGTGAGGAAGATGAAGAATTCCTCAAAGCTATTGAAGAGTTACCTGACAAGGCCGGTGAATTAATCGCAAAATATGAATTCAGAGAAGCCTTGCTTGAAATATTTAAAGTGGCCAAGAAAGGAAACAAATATTTCAACGATGCAGAACCATGGAAAGCAGTAAAAGAAGACATGGCAAAAGCTGCAAACTGTTTATATTTATCCAATCAATTGGCAAAGACTTTGGCCTACACATTAAAACCATTCCTTCCAACCAAAGCTGACAAAATTGCCGGAATAATGAATATTGAATCTTTGGACAATTGGGAAGATGCTAAAGTGGCATTGCCTACAGGCCATCCAATAAATAAGGCAAAACCATTATTTAAAAAGATTGAAGATAAAGAAATTGATGCCCAAAAGGCAAAATTACAAGAAAACTTAAAAGAAAATAGTGAGGATGAAAATATGAGTGACTTAATTAGTATTGATCAATTTGATGAAGTTGTAATTAAAATAGGACAAGTAAAAGAAGCGGAAAAAATCGAAAAATCCGACAAACTTTTAAAGTTACAGGTTGACATTGGAGAAGATGAACCTAGACAAATTGTTGCAGGTCTTGCTAAATTCTACTCTCCTGAAGAATTGATAGACAGAAAAGTATGTGTTGTAGCAAATCTCCAGCCTGCAAAATTATTCGGAACATTATCTCAAGGTATGATTTTAGCTACCGGTGAAAGCGGAGCATTGCTTTTCCCTGATGAAAATGGAAAAGTTGGCGAAAGAATTCAATAAATTTTGATTAAAATGGAAGAATCTGTCCTAGTAAACAAGGCCGAGAGCTATTTGAAAGAAATTGCCGAGGATTCAATTATCTTGGATGATATTGAAGACTTTGACAATTTCAAAAATCTTTATTTTAAACTAGTTGACAGATTGGACTATTTGCAAACCCTTAAGGATGATATGGATGCTCAAGGATACACAACTCCTTTCGCTTCCCTCAATAGATATGGGACAAAGGCAGTATCCGACATATCCCTTGAAGAAGTGGGTGAAAATTCACGCCACAATCAGATATTTAGAATGAGAGCCAACTCCAAGAAAAATATATTGGACAGGGTAAAATCAGCTATTGACTCTCATAAAATTGCAATTGGAAATCTTGAGCAGTTCGGATATGTTAAATGCAATTCATGCTATAAAAAATATTCAATTGATGAATACAGGCAACGTGAAGCAAAATGCAGTTGCGGTTCTCAAGGTTTCACATTTAAAATTAATAAGGAAGCAACATTCAGATTGGAAATAATTCCATATTTGCCCCTTTCCGGAAACTATATGGTTTTGATGAGTGAATTTTCCAGTTATGGAAGAGAATCCTTCAAACAGGTTCTAAATATTCTAAAACAGGAACGTAAAGGTGTAGTAAAAACAATATCTCTTGTAATTAGATTCAGAGATAAGAACAATCGTCTTATAAGAAAAAATGTTTCCTTAAGTTCAGAATATGTAAACAACTATGAGGAGGAAGTCAGGCGCCAGTATGGAAGAAATGTCAGAATCGAAGCCTTAAGATTTCACAGAACCAAACCTGCCATCATCGATGATAAACATGCAAGAACTGCTCTTGCTATAGCTTATGTCAAATACAGTGTAGAACTCATTGAAAACATCAAAGATGACATATTGAAAAGAAGATTGACTGATTTTAAAAGACTCAACAAATACTATGAGGTTATTTCAAGATATGACAATCAGACTCCTGATTTCATTGACAAATATGATTTGAATGCCATTGAAAACTGGAGAAAGTCTCAAATTCAAAACGAATTGATTAAACTTAATTATGCAGATAAATTTGGAAACTTAAAAAGATCTTTAAGCAGGGATTTGAAAATCAGAGACTCTATCTATAATAATACATTTAAAAACATTGCTTCAACATTGATTATGTGGGATATTTTCAGATATTATATGACAACCTCCAACAATTCCCGTAAAATCATAACCGGACCATTTCCATATATCCGCGTAGAACTGGACCGTGAACAGAGAAAGGTTTTCCAAACCAATTATATTAAGGTAATTGAAACCCTAAACAATTTTACAGACATCAAAATCATGTCAGTTTCCGAAATGGATTTGCTTTTATATGAAAAATTCAAATTCGAAAAGCAGTCAAGAAGCTCAAATATCAAATTTAACTATGTAGCACTAGGAGCAGCATTGATACATCAACATTCCGATATTGCGTTGGAAGACATTAGCAATGCATTCAACATCAACGAATCCCGAATCAAAAAAGAGATTAAAAATATTGACCAAATCAGAAATCCGAAAAGCGATAAATCCAAAAAATTCCTTGATTTAATTAAAAAATAGTGATTATATGGATGAAGATATAACAACAATTCATATAACAAAGGCATTATCCTCATCATTGATTGTGGAGTTGATAGAGGAGTATCCTAACTTGACTGAAATTACCTGTTCGCCAAGCGTTTATGAGAGAACCTCAAAAACATATATCGATGCATTATCTCAGTTGGATATTGAAGTTGTCAAAAAATATGATTGGGGAGCCAAATCAAAAACCAACGGTGCCGAATTTGAGGTATTGAAATTATCCAATGATGGTTTAAAGCCCAAACAAATTGCTGAAAAATTGGATATAAGTTTAAATAGGGTTTATTATCTTTTAAAAAAAAGCAATGCAGATTTTGATAATAGAAAACGCAAATATGATTATACTGAAATTAAAAACCTTAAGGATGAGGGGTTATCTGCAAAAGAGATTTCTAAAAAATTGGATATTCCCTTAAGGACTGTTTATTATATCTTAAATAAAAAATAATTACTTTTTTTAATAATGAATGTCAAATTATTAATCATGATGATTTTACCACAACTTCCTTTATATGCGATAGCTATTATCTGTGGTTTACTTTCTTTTTTTGTAACCCGGTTATTAATGCCAAAAATAATTAAAAAACTTGAAGAAGCAGACATTGTCGGAAAAGACATTCACAAATCCTGGAAACCTGTTGTTGCTGAAATGGGTGGATTCGGTATTATATTCGGATTTGTAATTGGAATGTTTTCCGGAATTTATATGCATGACCTTTTAGCATTTCCGCTTGTTGTTGTTCTGGTTGTAATATTGCTCGTTGGAATGATCGGTATTCTTGATGATTTGCTTGCACTTTCATCAAAATCAAAATTCCTTTTGCTTTTCATAGCAGGTCTCCCGTTGATTTGGGCAGCGCCTCCGAATGTAGGATTATTATACTTAATCACCATTCCGATAGCACTCTCAATTGGTTCTAACCTCACAAACATGTTGGCAGGTTTAAACGGCATTGAATCCGGTTTGGGTGTCATTTCAATGGCATCACTGACAATTGCATGTATAATTTTGGGAAAATACGATGTGACAATCATATCCATGAGTATGCTTGGTGCACTGTTGGCATTTCTATACTTCAACAGGTATCCTGCCAAGATTTTCCCTGGAGATACTGGTACATTGATTATCGGTGCAACTATCGTATGTATTGCATTTATTGGTAGGGTAAAATTAATTGCACTTATTGTGCTGATGCCGAACATCATTGACGCTGCTTTAAAATTCTATTCAGCAGGTGTGATGAACCGTTCCCAGCAAAAGCCAACTCAACTGAATGATGATGGTAAATTGGTAAGGCCTGAAGTCGGTTTCAAATCACTGATTAGATTAATCTTAAGAAAACCAATTGCTGAAAAGGATGCAGTTAAAATAATTTGGGCAATCGGAATTGTGTTTGGAATTCTTGGAATTGTAGTAGCATTTTTAATGCCCGGCATGCTTGAAAGCAAAACCTTGGTGAACTTTTTGCAAATAAAGGAAATGTTCTATCAATTGGGATGATAATATGAGGCCATATGTAATATTGAATGCTGCAATGACATTGGATGGTAAAATTGCAACCCAAACTGGCAGTTCAAATATTTCCGGTGAAGAGGACCTGAAGAGAGTTCATGAGATTAGAAAGGATTGCGATGCAATAATGGTTGGAATAGGAACTGTTTTGGAAGATGATCCTAGACTTACAGTTCACAAAATTGATGCAAATCCAAGCGATAATCCGGTCCGTGTTGTTGTTGACAGCAAATGTAGAACTCCAATAGATGCCAGAATCACTAATGGCGATGCAAAAACAGTAATTGCTTGTGCTAATGCATATAAGGATGAGTTCATCCAATCAGAAAAGTATGAAACCTTTAAAAAACGTGGCGTAAAGTTTTTCTGGAGTGGTGATAAGAGAGTGGATTTGACTTCTCTTATGAGCTATCTGCATGAAGAAGGCATTGAAAAGCTTATGCTTGAAGGAGGAGCAACCTTAAATTTTTCAATGATTAAGGCAGGTCTTATTGATGAAATAAGTATTTGTGTAGCTCCAATGGTTGTTGGGGGAGCGAATGCTAAGACTTTCTTTGATGGTGAAGGTTTTGACACAATGGATGAAGCGGTTAAATTGGAGTTAACTGATTCATATTCCTTAGGAAAAGACTTAATTTTAAAATATAAAGTTTTAAAATAATTATTTTTTTATTTAAACAAAAAATTGTCTGAGTATGTAAAATTGCTTTGATTTATGAGTAAATTATTTAAATAAAGGAGTACAAATATTTTTATCACCAAAAAAACTGTTGTTCAGGTGAAAAAATATGTTTTACATTATGGATGAAAAAGGCATTTTAGATATTAGTAACATAGTAGAAGATTTAAAAAATCTTTTAGATAGCCTTAGTAATAAATTTTCTTTTATTCAATTAAAAAAAGAAAATTCGATTGAGGATTTAGTTAGAATATACTCCAATCATAAGGAATTTATTAATAAATTAGACCTAATTAAAAAATTAACCGATGATATGGCAGATAATCTTGAAAGATTGGATTCATTTGAAGAAGAATTTTACATTTTTCTATCTGCACGTAATATGATTAATTATATTATTGGCAATATTGAATATTATATTTTGTATTCGTCTTTTGTTCATGAGTTAAGTTCATTATTTTGTAATTTGATAAATACTAAAATTACTCATTTAAGGAATTCCACTATAAATGACTATGAGAATGAATTTAGTCTTTTCAAGAAAAACTTTTTTGAAAAAAAGCAATGCTGTCAAGCTAAGATTTTTTGATTTTTTTAGAAGCTGTCTTGGAAGTTTGTTTTGCATTTTTTGTGATAATATTTGTCTTTGTCTCTTTCTTCGTTTGTAGGTGCTTTTATTTTTGTGTAAACTAAGTCTTTTTTGGCAATGTCCAGTATTTCTTTTACTGTTTGGTTTATTTCTTCTTGGTCGTTGGTTAGGAGTCTGGGCATTTCTTCTTTGATGTTTCCGATGAGTGTGTTGACGTTGGTTTTGTATTTGTACTTGTATTTTGTTGTTTCTTTTGGTTTTCTATTTATTTCTTGTTCTGCATCATTTTTGAGTGCTATTAGTACGTTGAATAGGTATATGTGGCTGTAAAAGTCTTGTTCTATGATTATTTTCTTTTTTCCTGTGAATTTTTCTATGTGTAGTTTGTTTTTTAATCTGTCGTAGTTGGTTTCTATTTTCCATCTGTCGCCGTATAGTTGTTTTAATTCTTCTGGTGTTGCTATTTTATTAGGTAAATTTGTGAATAATGTTTCTGATTTCCCATTTTTTAGTTTTACTTTTACTATTCTGAGTTTGAATTCTCGCATTTTTTCGGCGTGTTTTTTGAGATCTTCATTATAAAATTTGTTTATTTTTGCGGCGTTTAGATTTATGTCGAATGTTTTGTCGTTTGTTTGTGTTTTTTCCATTTGTGATTGTTGTTTTTTGAATACATTTGTTTTTGCACGGATTATGAAGTATGAGTTTAATTTTATGGTTTTTATCATTAATTCTGTGTAATTGTAGCCTCTGTCGTATGTTGTTATTGTTTTTGTTAAATCCATTTTATCTTTGGCGTCGTCTAAATGTATTATTGCATTGGTTACTTCGTTTACTTTTTTGTTTGTTATATTTGATGAAATTATGAAGTCCCAGTGAGTATCTGCCATGCAGGAGATTCTTGCTGCAGAGGTATCTTTTCGTAGTTGTGTTTTTTCGGGTATTCCAAATTCTTCTCTTGTTAATTTCGTATTTGGAATTTCTACAATTGAACTGTCTATAGCACAGACATGAAATCCTTTGAATGAAGCCATTTCTTCCTGGTGAGCATATATTTTGGAAATTAAGCTGTTATTCATGTCTTCATAAACAATTGGATCAATAAATTGTCTTTTTTCTGAAATGGCCTGTTTAGTAATTGTAACACCTCTATCGTTTAATTCATTTCTTAAAAATCTATTAACTTCAATTGAAGTTGTTTTTTTACGATTACACAATGGATATTTAATTATTGATGCTAAACTCAATTTTCCTTTTCGAGTAAAAGCATGTTCACTTAATACATATTTTCGTTCAACAAAATTATTAAAATTTCCGAATTCATCTGTAACAAAACCCTCGAAAAACATATGAAAACAACCCCAATTTAACTATATCAAACTAAAACTAATTAGTATTCTTATATAAATATTTATAATTACTTATAAATAAATTTAACTATGTATAATACTTAAAATAAGATATAATTAAATTAAAAATATTTTAAAAAGAAATAAAATAATTAATCGAAGAATTAGAATAAATGGAGCGATAATCACTGAAAAAATAAAAAAATCATGTAAAAAAATTAGAAAAAATCTTAGCTTGACAGCATTGGAAAAAAAGGACAAAAAAACGAGAAAAAAAATAAATAGTAATACTTTTTTAATAAATAGTAATATTAATATAGAAAAAAATCCAATATTAATTTGGTGAAAAACTATGAAAAATTTGAAATCACTCATCAATGAAAACTCCGGCCAGGGAGCCGCAGAATACATCCTCCTATTTGGAGGAGTAATCGTAATTGCATTGCTGGCACTGACCATATACCGATCATATATGGAAACCAGTGATGTGAGTTTAAAAGCAAAAGACGATATCATGGACGTGCGAAACACAATATTGGACAACAGAACCCATGTATAACAAGAAACTAGACAATAAAGGACAAGGAAGTGCTGAACTAATCCTAATAATAGGAGGATTACTAATTATAGTGCTCTTTGTTGGAAGTTATATGTCTAATATAACTCAAAAAACACAATCAAATATAAAAAACTTGTTAAAAATAGAAAGAGATTTTTTAATAAATAAAATTTGAAAATGGAGAGTTTAACTCTCTATTTTCCACTAATTAATGAATTTAAGATTTCATTCCATGATTCAGAATTGATATTGTTCAATTTCATACCAGTTCTTGTTAAAATTCTGAGATCTTGTGGACATGCTGTTATACAAGCTCCACACAAGTTACAGAAGTCTGCATTAGTAACTGATTTTCCATCAACAATAGTAATTGCATTACATGGACAAACATCTTGACAAGCATGACAAGAATCGCCTTTACAAATCTTCTCATCAGCCTCATTTTCAACCAATTCCAAAGTACCGTCAAATGGTTTGGTGATTGTAATTGCATCTACAGGACAAATTTCAGAACACCATGAACAGTTTACACAGGTTTCTTCTGCAATAAATGTATTACCTGTAATTTCAGGTTCTGGAATTTCTTCCCTTAACATACATGTAGAACAGATTTGTCTGATAGCTTTCTCAGGACAAATTCTTTTACATACACCACATTGTACACATTTAGACAAATCAACTTCAATAGAATTGTTCAATAAGTCAACGCTAGATGTAGGAACATTTGTAATCTCAATTGCTTCTGCAGGACATAAATCAGCACAGAAAGAACAATAGATACATTTATCCTTGTCTATTTCAATTTCCCCTCTAATCAAAGATACTGGATCAGGGAGGTTTCTTTCAAAAATAATTGAATCTCTTGGACATACTGAATAACATCTGCCGCAATAAATACATTCTTCATCATCAACTTTGGATTCAACTTCCCAAACTGGATAATTATCCATAGTTTTAACGTTTTCACCATCAATTTCTAAAGATAATGAGTCAAATGGACAAGCTACAGAACATAATCCGCAGAATACACATGAATCCTCATTGACTGAAATCAAATCCATTTCAATCAAACCTCTAGCAATAGGAACAAGAGGACCTAATCTTAAAGAAGAAGTTGGGCAAACATCTGTACAAATTCCACAACCGACACAATTTGAATCGTTGTAAGATAATTTACGATGTTCTTCACCGGTTCTTTCAATATCAAACATAGTATCCCTCATGCTTTAGAAATTGCTTGATTAGGACAATTTTGAATACAAAGATCACAATCATCACAATTTTCAGGAACTATTTTTACGTCCCCATCTTCTTCAATGATTGCACCCTGTTCGCAAAGTTTAATGCATAAACCTTGAACAGGACAATTTTCAATGTGTCCACATAAGTTAGAATCTATTTTTACTGCCATATAACCACCTCAAATATTACATAAAAATTATCAATATGAATAATTAATATGTCCTATATCTATATTAACGAAATGAACATATAAACATATCGATTATTTTCTGAAGTTAAGATATAACTTCACCATTTTTATCAATTTCCCCACGTCTGATTCTAGTAGACGAGATAGGTGTGCCATCATATGCTAACACAAAACTAACTACAACAATATCAATAGGATCCATGCCTTTAGAAACCCTAATCTTATTAATTTCAACTGCTGTGGGTTCAGTCTCCTCACTGACCACAATAGCATCAAAATCACTATCATAAATAGTAGTTCCATAAGGATCATCCAAAGGAACAATAATAAAATTAGAATAATCCCTGAAAAAAGATTTGAGATTCTTCATTCTAATTGTACAGGAATCGATATCCCCTTTTAAACCACCGAAAGCATCGGAAGTGACTCCAATTTCCACATTATCGGCAATTTCAAAAGCAGTAGATAACAATTTCTTATGACCATCATGAAATTTATCAAAAGTTCCACCAACAGCCACCTTATTATATTTTTTTGAATTCATAATATTGTCCAAACTAGTTAGTTGTTTAATTTTTTATTAGAACTATTATAAATTATTAGCTATTTAAAAAAAAGAAAAAGAAAAAAAGAAAAAATAAAATTAGAATGCAATGCTTGGATAATAGCCTTTAAGACTATAGGAATTAGCATTCCAATTTACAACATTTCCAAATGAGTTTCTAGCACTTGTTGCATCACTAACAATCCAAGTATCGCCAATCAATACCTGAGTCCATACATGACCATATGTACCGCTTGTGAAAGTACATGTTCCGTGAACATATCTTGCCGGAAGACCAGCAGTCCTATACATTGCTACAAGCAAGTGTGAATGGTCAACACAGTTTCCAGTTTTGGCATTTAAAGTACCTACAGCACCATATCTGGTATCATAATAAAAACTATATGAGACTGCATCACGCACATAATTATAAATTGCTATTGCTTTAGCCCTATCTGAAGTAAGTCCTTTTGTCAATTTAGTAACTAACTGCTTAATTTTAGTATTATTAACTTGACAGTTTGTAGAAGCTGCTAAGTATAATTCCAAATTAGTTATAGTGTTTTTAGAGTTTAGACTACTAGTTGAACTAGAACTGCTTAAAGATTTGACTGTAACATATGCAGGCATTACATTTTCATTGCCATAAAACGCAACGACACGTGCAAATGCATAAACAACACCCTTATAACCGAGAGAACCAACATCGGAGCTCACATAATTAGGCATTTGTCCTTTTGAATCTGCAGTTTTTATAATGCTTTTTGCAACTGCAAGATAATTATATAAATTACCTTTAGATGTTGCAGCACCAGGTTTGGATGGTGCTTTTATACTTTTATAAGGAATATCAGATTTTTTACTTGCATTTAAAGATACAATAGCTTTTGAAGCCAAATATAAGTAATCTGCAAGAGAATATGTAACACTTCCGATTTTTACAGTAGCCGGCAATTTGTTATTGTCCTCAATATAGCTTTTCACATTTTTAGAAGCAGCAATAATCTGTTTAATAGTTACTTTATTGACCACGTGAATTGTTGAAGAGCCACTGGTTGAACCTGAAGAATATTTAATCTTGTGGTTTCCTGCAGATAAAACACCAGCATTTACTTTTGCAACACCGTTTGAATCTGTAACCTTATTATAAGATTTTCCGTTGATTGTGAATTTAACGGTTGCTCCTTTTATAGGCTTATTTTTACCGTCGATTAATTTGACGGAATAATATGCTGTTTTGCCAATTGCAACATAACTGTCACTAGCATCAAATTGAGTTCCATTAATCAAAATATGCCTAGTTACACTTCCTTTGTAATATCCACTGGAAACAGCAGCATAAACTGAGTAATAACCAACCGGCAAGTTGATGGCCAATTTAGCAATACCCTTTGAATTAGTCTGTTTAATATATGATTTGCCGTTGACTGTGAATTTTACTTTTGTATTCTTTAAAACATTACCAGAAGCGTCCTTAACTGTTACCTTATATTCTGAACCATCTTTATAATTCATTGACATGTCTTTTGCAGACAATTTAGCAGATAACTTATTAACAGTTATCTTATTATAACCATAATTATATTCCTTTTCACCAATGGTAGAATAGAAATATTTTATTTGATAAGTACCTGGTTTTAAATTCCCTATTGCCAAACTAGCAATACCTTTAGAATTTGTTTTTGATGTATAAGTTTTGTTATTAAGTTTGAATGTAATTGTCTTACCGGATAAAATCTTTCCATTATTATCAGTGAATTTTACTTTGAAGGAAGATCCTCCCTTATAATTCATTGTCAAATCAGAAGCATTGAATTTGTTTACTGCTGGACTGATAACTATTGTTCCGGAAGAACTTGAAGCATAATATCCATCAGTTCCTTTGAATTTATAGGATATCTTGTAAGTACCTTCTTCAAGAAGAGGAATAACAGTTGATGCTTTCCCTTTTGAGTCTGTTGTAGCTGTTACAGTTTTATTAGCATAAGAGAAGTATACTTTACAATTTTCAATTGGACCTCCATTTTCAGACAGTAGAGTGACCGTGTAAGAATGGTAATAATTAGTAAGGATATAAGTTTTGGCCTTACCTTCAAATTTGGTTTTATCCTTTTTGACAGTTACTTTCTTTGAAAGAGATGTAGAAGAAGCAGTGGAACTGCCAGAATAATAAATAGAAACGTTATATGTGCCAACAGCTAATGCGGCTGTCTTAATATATACAGCACCGTTACTATTGGTAGTACCATTGTATTTTTTACCTTTCACTATCAAAGATATTTTCTGTTTAGATAAAGTTTTTCCATTTTGATCTTGTAAAGTCACCTTAAAACAGGTAGCTGAACTGTCATAATAAGCGTCTGAGACAGACAATGAAGTTGAGACTTTACCTGCAGCAAGAACATTGTCATTTGCATTGACATTCACAATGGAATCGTCATTTGAAACAGCAATAATCTCACTATCTTCATTTACAAGACCTAATTTTGGTTCCGTATTATCCTCATAATAAGATTCGGATGCTAAAAGTGAATCTTCAGGATAATCATTTAAATTATCATCATGAGAATTAACTAAATTAGTTTCTGAGATAGAATCGTCGCTAGAAACTTCTAATTTTTCTGAAGATAATGAATTCACATTATCCGTAGTTAAATTTGAATCTTCTGTATTTGAAGCACCATTAACATCTACTGCACATACGCTTCCCAATAAAACAAAAAACACAAGTACAATAGAAATGATGAATGCTCTATTTTTTATCGAAATTTTTCCACCTCTTGGTTCTCATTACGAAAATTTTATAGTAAAATATGATATATACTAAAACATAGTAGTTCATAATGAGTAGATAAAGATTTATTTTAATATTATTTAAATGTTTTTAAAACTTTAAAAATTAAAAAACGGATTAAAATTAAGTAAATAAATAAAAAAAGATAGAAACAATATATAAAATCCAAATAAAAGAACATTTATATTGAAATAAACTAAGATAAGATTATATAGCTCAAATTTAAAATAAAAATTTTTATGAACCATGAACAAAAAATTTTTAGAGTAACGGCCAGTTATATGTAAAATAATGCTATTTTCATATTTTATAAAGAAATTAGATAAAAAATTGACTTAATTGGAAAAAATGATTTGATTTGATATAATTACTGCTGAAACTAAGAAAAATAATGGAAAAAGAAAAAAATAAGGATTTTTCTAAAAAAAGCTGATAAAATGTTATATGAAAAAAATACATTCATTAAAAATCACAAACAGGTAGACGTTCATTTTGGTCTTTGCTACCCAAACATATACAAGACTGCAATGTCTTCTCTGGGTTATAACATATTATATAACCAGATTAATGAACGTGATGATACCTGGTGTGAGAGAATAATTTATCCCAATGAAAAATCCATAGAATCAAATACTCCCCCCAAATACTTTAACATACTGAGTTTTACTCTGCAGTTTGAAGAAGATTATTTTAATGTATTGGAAATGCTTAAAAAATCAGATATTCCTCTTAAAAGAGAAGACCGCAAGGAAAATGATCCGTTAATCATAGCGGGAGGTCCTTGTCCGACAGCCAATCCTATGCCTTTATCCGATTATATTGACCTTTTTATCATAGGCGAAGGCGAAAATACGATTAATGCATTTATTGATGAATATAAAATTTCTAAAAAGAAATTGGAAAATTATTTGGAAATTCCTGGAATATACATTCCCAAATTCAACAACAAAACAAAAATATCTCTTGTAAATGACATGAATTCAACATACCACATCACAGAACCGGTTATCAGCAAAAGTGATGATGAAAATTACCAGACAATATTCAACAATACAATTATGCTGAACGTTTCAAGAGGATGTACAAGGGGATGTCGGTTCTGCATGTCAGGATATCTATATAGACCCACTCGTGAAACAGATTACAAAAAATTAATTGACGTTGCACTTACAACAAGACAGAAAACCGGAATGAATAACATAACACTAATCGGAGCTGCAGTTTCCGATTATGGTCAGTTGGAAGAACTTACCGAAAATCTGGAAAATGAAGGGTTTCTGATTTCAACACCTTCTCTCAGACTGGAATCAATTACCCGAGACACATTGGAAACCTTAAAACGAAGCGGGCTTAAAACAGTCACCCTTGCACCTGAGTCAATTTCAAGGCTTAGAAAGGTAATCAACAAAGAAGTGGAAGATGAAAAAATCTTTGAAATAATACAGGATGCAATTAATCTTGATTTCAAAATCAAATTGTATTTCCTGATTGGAATTCCCGGTGAAAGTTTAGATGACATTAAGGAATTGGTGGAATACATGAAAAAGATAGCAGGTATGCATCACAACATTAGAAATGTGAAATTTAGTATTAATCCAATAATTCCAAAACCTCAAACACCACTGCAATGGGAGGAATATGATTTCAAGGACATTAAAAATAAAACCCGATTTATCCAGAAAGAAATGAAGAGATATAACATCAAGTGCGAAAGTCCTAAAAAAGGACTAATCCAATATATACTGTCTTGTGGAAATAGTGATATTGGTGAGCTTATTGAAAAATCTTTAACAAAAAAACCTACATTGAAAGAATGGAGAGAAAAGACTCCCAAATATGAAATTGATGATGAGCTGCCATGGAACAATATTGATGTTGGCATAAATGAAAAATTTTTAAAAATAGAAAACAGAAGATTGAGAACATTAAAACAAACCCCATGGTGTGAAACATCCACGTGCTATAATTGTGGAAGCTGTGAAAAATAATTACTAGAAAAAATAATTTTTACTATAATAAATAATATAATATATTAGTGAGGTAAACTTATGATAAATCCTGCAAATAGAACAAAGTCAATTGAATTGTCACAGATAAGAAAAATGTTTGAAGTAACTAATCCAGATGCAATCAACTTAGGAATCGGTGAACCTGATTTCAATGTTCCTCAACACATTAAAAATGCAATGAAAGAATCAATAGATGAAAATGATACTCATTATACTCCAAATAAGGGATATGTTGAACTAAGAGAGGAAATTGCAAAAAAATTCAAAAATGAAAATGGAATCAACACCAATCCCGACAATATTATTGTTACCGTTGGTGCAAGTGAAGCATTATATCTATGTTCACAGGCATTTATTGAAAAAGGAGATGAGGTAATTCTTCCAAATCCAAGTTTTTTATCATATGAAGCTGGCGTGAAATTGGCTGAAGGTTCAGTTGTGCCGGTGGACTGCAAAATGGAAAACGATTTCAAACTAAAGGCAGATGACGTTTGTGAGAAGATAACAAAGAACACCAAAGCAATAATATTGAATTCACCTTCAAATCCTACCGGAGCGGTGATGGACAAGGAAGATATAAAAGCAATTGCGGATTTATCAATGGACAATGACTTTTTAATTATTTCCGATGAGATTTATGAAAAGATAATATATGACAAAAAGCATTACTCCCCGGCAAAATACAGCGACAATGTAATTACATTAAACGGTTTTTCAAAAACTTATGCAATGACTGGTCTTAGAATTGGTTATTTGACTGCAAATGAAACATTTGTTGAAGAACTGCTCAAAATACACCAATACAACATTGCCTGTGCAAGTACAACATCACAAAGAGGAGCATATGCTGCATTAACCGGCCCACAAGACGAAGCTGAAAAAATGGTTAATGAATTTAAAAACAGACGAGATTTGATAGTTTCACGTTTAAATGAAATGGGATATGAAACCGTAAATGCAGAGGGTGCATTTTATGTATTCCCAAAAATTGAAGATGAAGATTTTGTAGCTAAAGCAGCAAAAGCAGGCGTGATAACTGTTCCTGGTGCAGCATTTGGGTCAAACGGACAGGGCCATGTACGCATGTCCTATGCAAATTCCTATGAAAATATTGAAAAAGCAATGAATATTCTAGAAGAGCGTGTCGTGAATGGATGAATTTCGCAAAAAAGGTGGGAAAAAAGCAGCAACCGTAGCAATAACCGCAAATTGCATTTTAACTGTATTGAATGTTGCTGTTGGATTAATATCTGGAAGTTATGCATTAGTCTCTGAAGGAGCCCATACTCTATCAGACGTTATTACCTCAATTATTGCATATGTAGGATTTTATATTGGTCAAAAACCCGCCGATAGTGAACATCCTATTGGTCATGGTCGTGCAGAAGCCATAAGCGGATTAATAATCATGATATTTTTGGTTGTTGTTGCATGGGAGATTATGCAGGGAGCATTTGTAAAGATTTTAAACCCCTCATCCATAACAGTTCCAGAGACATTAGCTGCGATAATGGCTACCCTAGGAATATTCGTTAATTTAGGAGTGAGCAACTACATAATCAACTTGGGAAAACAAATCAAAAGTCCTGCAATAGTTGCTGATGGAAAACACCAAAGAACAGACATATTTTCTTCAATTGCAATATTGGTTGGCGTAATGGTATCCAATATGGGATATCCTATCTTAGATCCAATAATTGGATTTGTAATTGGAATATTAATCCTAAAAACAGCCTATGACATTGGAAAGGAAAACATTAACAACATTATGGGAAAGGTTCCATCAGAAGAATTTCTGGAAAAAATAAGAACCGCTGCAAATAATACTCCCAATGTCCAAAATGCACATAATATCAAAATAGATTACCTCGGTTCATACGCTACTGTAGCATTACATATTGAACTTGATGGAAACATGACTTTGGACGAATCTCATAAAATTGTACATTTAGTTCAAAATAATATCATTAAAGAAGTTCCAGAAGTCAAATATGTGCTAGTTCATGCATGCCCAATAGGATTGGAATACGACCATACCCAAAAAATAGATAAATAATATTAAAAACGCCGGGACCGGGATTTGAACCCGGGTGATCATATGATCATCGGATTAGCAGTCCGACGCCGTACCAGGCTGGGCCATCCCGACATATTAAAAAACAGTATAATAGTTTATATGTAAAAACTCATTTATAAACTTAATTATTTAATAGAATGGCATGTTCAAAAGTGGACTAATCTCAAAAATATAAGTTATCTAAAAACCCAACTCCACCCCGGGATTCTACAAGCATTGAAATGTTAATAGTAAAGCTGCTCCCTTCCGGGCCTGACCCGTTCCTATACTTAAGATGACTAATCTTTACCCTCCAGTAAAAATCTCACCACCACCAATCCTGTAGGACGAGGTTTCTATGTTGTTTTTCTAGGCTCATACTTCATCAAAAAGCCGCCTTTTGAACTTCGACCGCACCAAAGGGGGTGTGTGCTTACAGAGGACCCCTAACCCTCCAGTCTAGCCACTAATAATATATGCCTTTAATCTTATATAAATGTTAGCAAAAATCACTTACTGGAAAGAAAAAATAACAAAAATAGTTATTTCTAGAAAAAAAATAAAATTATAGTAACTCAATAAAAATCAATAAAAATTAAAAATAAAAAAAATTAATTGGTAAAATTAGAAAACTTCTTGAATTATATCTCCATCTGAAATAATACCAACTAATTTTCCATCTTCCAATACAGGGAGTTGATTCAATATACCTGAAGATGAAACACCTTCTTTCATGATTTTAATTGCTGTTTCAATACTGTCTTCAGGAGAAACAGTAACAACAGATTTAATCATTATCTCTTCAACATTTGTCCCTAATTCATATTTATCCAAAATCAAATTATGACCAACATCAGTTGCAGTTATAATGCCGACTAGTTTATCATCATCCACAACGGGAAGAGCACTAATCTTATGTTTCATTAGCTTTTCAAATGCATATACAACATCAATGTCGCTAGTTGTTGTAATAACATCAGTAGTCATTATTTCCTTCACTTTCTTGTTCAACATTCTCCATACCTCCGAATTCTTCGAGAATATCATTAACCATAATGTCTATGGTCTGATTAATATCCACATTGTCAATAATACGAGAATCATGAATTTTTGCCTGTTCAATCAAAAAGCTTTGAGTTTTTCTAATAGTATCAAAGTTGTCCATATACCTTTCAAGTGACCTTTTAACCCAAGGCTGTCTGCATCTTGAATAGAATCTTTGTTTGTGTGATTCCTCATCATCAACAGTTAAAGTAAATATGATGATGTTGTTGTTTTCCATCAAATCCTTTCTAATAAATCCTGGAACAACATGAACCCCTTCAATAATGGTACTGATGCCCTCTTTAACAGATCTCTCAATGATAGCTTCAATACCAACATTTACAACATCCACATGACTTATAAATCCTTCAATAACATTATCAATACGAATGGATGGAGTCCTTATGCTTTCATGTGCATCAAAACTGGATTTATGGATTACAGGACTTAATTCTTTTGAAACTATTTTACGCATGACCTCACGAATCATATCGGTACTTATAAGGTTTTTTAACCTGAGTCTACTGGCCAATTCGAATGCCATTGAGGAAGTACCAACACCAGAAGCCCCACCAATTAAAATAATCAATGGTTTTTTGGATTTTCTAAGCAATCTCCAATTTTTATATTTATTGGCTATGTTTGGATCCAAATTTTCAAGATGCTTTAGAATTTCTTCTGCCAACTCATAACTGGCAATGTCAGTGACACCTCTACTGATTAAATCATTTTCAATATCACTAGCTATTTCATGAGCTTTTTGAGACCCAATATCAGCTATATTGAGTGAACGAGATAAAATACCCTTAGAAAAAGGTTCTTTATACATTTTACCATCAACATCACTAGTAATCCATATCATAATTACACCTTGATTCAATATGATAGAATATTTTAAAATGATATTAAATAAAATTTGTTATTTGATTTTGAGGCTTTGTCAATTTGTTAGTTGGGATTTTTCGTTTTTCATCCAGCCATTTTTTCTGTTGCATATCTGATTAAATACTCCTTTTTCTGTTCGGTATCGTTTTTTCTCTGCTTTTGGTAGTGTTGCATGGAAGTACATTTCA
>JAFQXD010000008.1 GCA_017407115.1 Methanobrevibacter sp.
ATCTTGGTACTGGTTCTACTACTTTAATTAATATTGTTGGTTGTCGTATTGATTTGGTTAATATTTCTGTTGTTGGTCATGATGAGGCTGTTATTGGTTATGATGATGTGACTGGTGTTGTTACTGTTTCCGGTTTGGATGCTGGTTCCTATACTTTGAAAGTTACATCTACTCCTGATGGTAATCATAACTCTGTAGATGCTACTGTTGATGTTACTGTTAATAAGATTGATTCTTCTGTTGGATTTAGCGGTAGTGTTGTGTTTGATTATCTCGAATCAGGTTCTACAACTTTGACTCTTGTTGGTTGTAGTGTTGATTTGGTTAATATTTCTGTTGTTGGTCATGATGAGGCTGTTATTGGTTATGATGATGTGACTGGTGTTGTTACTGTTTCTGGTTTGGATGCTGGTTCCTATACTTTGAAAGTTACATCTACTCCTGATGGTAATCATAACTCTGTAGATGCTACTGTTGATGTTACTGTTAATAAGATTGATTCTTCTGTTGGATTTAGTGGTGAGGTTGTGTTTGATTATCTCGAATCAGGTTCTACAACTTTGACTCTTGTTGGTTGTAGTGTTGATTTGGTTAATATTTCTGTTGTGGGTCATGATGAGGCTGTTATTGGTTATGATTCAGCGTCTAAAGTTATCAGCATCTCCGGTTTGGATGCAGGCACCTACACTTTAAAGGTTGAAACCACTCCTGATGACAACCATCTTTCAGTCGATAAAACAACAGACATTACAGTAAATAAGATAGACTCCTCAGTGATTTTCTCAAATGAAATAACATTTGCATATGAGGATGAGGGATCAACCATTGCAACCTGCACAGGATGTACAATTGATATTGAAAATGTCACTATAATCAACCACCCTGAAGCGGTTATTAAAGTCGAAGACAATAAAATCACTGTTTCAGGATTGGATGAAAACGTATATACTTTAAAAGTCATTACAACTCCTGATAAAAACCATAAATCCATTGAAACTACCCTTAAAGTAACAGTCAGTGGTATTTCTCCAAAAATGGAAATGCAATTTACAAACATTACTGTGGGTGAAAAGGAAACTGTATTCATTACAATGGGAACTGATGCAACAGGTATTGTAAACATTACAATTCATCAGGGAAATGAAATAGTAGAAACCAAAAACATTACTATAAACAACGGATTCAACAAAACAGAATTCACAAAATTAAAAGTTGGTGAATATACAATAACTGCTCACTATTATGGAAATCTGAACTATAATGTGGTTACACTTCCTGGTGAATTTACAGTGCATCCGGTTTATAACCTTGATTTCAACGCTGAAGTTGATGATACAGTTTGCGGAAATACAACAAACATAACTGTAAACATGTCTCCAGATGCAACAGGTTCAATTCAAATTGGCAGCATTGTAGAAACAATTAAAGGACCTCAAACAGTAATTGCATTGCCTGTTCAAAACACAGCAGGTAAAAACCACGTAACAGTAAAATACATTCCTGATAAGAATTCAGTATATGGTGAAGCGGAAATCATAGTATATTACAATGTAGCTAAAAAATCAAGTGAAATCACTATTGATGACATATCAAACATTAAAGTTGGAGATGTTGTAACAATCGTTGCCACTGCAGATTCCGGTGCGGAGGTTGTTGTTTACCTCAACGGTGAAAAATTAACCTCAAATGTCATAGAAAATATTGCAGCCGGCAGCTACACAATTGTTGCAAGCGCTGGCGAAACTGACCAATATCTCGCATCAAGTGCCAATAAGACATTTACAGTATCTAAACATGATGTTGACATTAGTGTCAGTGGCACTCCTGCTAAGGTTGGTGAAATATCAACCGTTACTGTCACTACAGATGCTGATATGGGTATTGTTGTTATCAATGTAAATGGCACAGAGTATTCATTGGATCTTGGTGTGTCCAAGACTTTGGATGTTGTCATGTCTAATGTCGGTAGCGTTCCATTAACTGCTAAATATGTTGAAAATTACAAGTATAATGCTAAGGATGCTGATGCGGCTGTTATTGTCGTGTCTGATAAGGCCAAGTCAGATATTGTTGTTCAAGTGCCTGAAAATATAAAAGTTGGTGATGTTGTAACCATCAATGTTACTTCTTCAAATTCCGAGCTGGAGGTTACAATAAACGGTGAAAAACAAACAGTTGCTGAGGGCAAAGTCACATTCACAGCTTCCAAAGCGGGCATTTATAATATTATTGCAAAAACTAATGAGACCTCAGATATCTATGGAGATATAGTATTCGCTTCATTTGAAGTTGCTAAGAAAGAGGCTGTAATTACAATTGCTGAAATTGCACCTAAGAAGGTTGATGATGATGTGGTTGTTGAGGTCAGTTCCTATGATGGTGCTAACGTTGTTGTTTATGTTGACGGTGTAAAACAGACTTTGACTGATGGTAAGGTGACTCTTAAGGCGACTGCCGGAAGTCATACCATTATTGCTAGTGTAGATGAAACAGATGAATATCTTGCGGCTTCTGCTAACAAGACATTTACTGTAACTAAATATGATGTTGACATTAGTGTCAGCGGTACTCCTGCTAAGGTTGGTGAAATATCAACTGTTAGTGTCACTACTGATGTTGATATGGGTATTGTTGTAATCAATGTCAATGGCACTGAGTATTCATTGGATCTTAGTGTGTCCAAGACTTTGGATGTTGTCATGTCTGATGTTGGAAGTGTCCCATTAACTGCTAAATACTTGGAGAATTACAAGTATAATGCTAAGGATGCTGATGCGGCTGTTATTGTCGTGTCTGATAAGGCCAAGTCAGATATTGTTGTTCAAGTGCCTGAAAATATAAAAGTTGGCGATGTTGTAACCATCAATGTCACATCTTCAAATTCCGAGTTGGAAGTTACAATCAACGGTGAAAAACAAACAGTATCTGACGGTAAAATCACTTTCACTGCCTCTCAGGCCGGAATCTATAATATTGTTGCAAAAACAAATGAAACATCTGAAATCTACGGCGAAGTCAGATTCGAATCATTTGAAGTTGTCAAAAACACTGCAGAAATAACAATTGCCGACATTACAGGCAAAAAGGCAGGCGACAACGTAACTGTTGTTGTTGAAGCATATCCTGATGCGGCTATAGTTCTATATGTGGACGGTGAAAAACTTGATTCAAACGTTATTGAAAACATAACTGCAGGAACTCACACAATTGTTGCCAGTGTCGCTGAAACCGGAAAATATCTGGCGGCAACTGCAAACAAGACTTTTACCGTAACAAAATATGATGTTGATATTGCAATAAGTGGAACTCACGTTAACATAGGTGAAAAATCAGTCATTACAATAGACGCCAATGTAAGTGAAGGTATAGTGATTGTAAACGTGAACGGCGTTGAATATTCAATAGACCTTGCCAAAAACAATACCTTTGAGGTCTTAATGGATAAGGTTGGTGGAATTCCATTGAATGCCAGATACCTCGGCACTGACAAGTACAATGCAAAAGACGCCAAAGCAAGTGCAATAATGGTATCCAATAAGCCTAATTCAAATATCAAAATTGAAATCCCTGAAAACATTAAGGTGGGAGATGTGATTACCATTAACGTCACCACATCCAACCCTGAATTGGACGTACAAATAAACGGCGAAAAACAAACAGTAGCTGACGGCAAAATCACTTTCACTGCTTCAAAAGCAGGAATTTATGATATTGTTGCATTTGCAAATGAAACTAAAGATTACTTTGGAGAAATTGCATACGGTTCATTTGATGTTGCCAAGAAGGCTTCTGAAATAACAATTGCTGAAATCGCACCTAAGATGGTTGATGATGATGTGGTTGTTGAGGTCAGTTCCTATGAAGGCGCAGACATTGTTGTTTATGTTGATGGTGTAAAACAGACATTGAGTGAGGGTAAAGTAACAATTAAAGCAACTGCTGGTGCACACACAATTGTTGCCGGTGTAAGCGAAACAGATGAATACCTTGCTTCAAATGCAAACAGGACATTCACAGTATCCAAATATGACGTTGACATCAAAGTAAGCGGAACTCCTGTAAACATCGGTGAGAAATCACTCATCACCGTTGATGCAAATGTGAGTGAAGGAATTGTCATCGTTAAAGTGGAAGACAGGGAATACTCCCTGAACTTAAGCAATGGAAACACTTTAGAGATTGTAATGAATAAAGTAGGAAGCGCTCCTTTAAGCGCAAAATACCTTGAAAATTACAAATACAATGCTAATGATACACAATCAACCATTGAAGTAGGTGAAAAGCAAAAATCATCAATTATCATACAGGTCAACGAGGTGGCCATAGTTGGAGATGAAATGCTAATCAACGTAACTACCAACGGTGATAACCTGACAGTATCAGTATTGTATGATGGCAAAGTCCAAAAAACAGCAAATGGCAATTTCATCTTCACACCTCTAAAAGATGGTGTATACACCATTATTGCAAAGACTACAGAAAACGAAACTGTTTATGGTGCTGAAAACACAACATCATTTGCTGCACTCAACAGAACCAAAGAGGTTCCTATTATCAACATTTCACAAATAGACAACGTCAAAGTTGGTGAGGAAATTACATTTACAGTAAATGCAACTGCCGGAGGCGAACCGGTTGTTAAAATCAATGATGAAACAATCACTCCAACAGGTGATGTATATAGATACACACCTCAAAAAGGAGGATTATTCGTATTGACTGTTGAAACTCCAGAAAATGAAAGATACACTACTGGAGTCAACATTACAACATTTACTGTTGATAAAAAACACTCAAAAATCAACATAACTGTTGATGGTACTTTGGAAGTTGATAAACTAATCAAAGTCGACATAGAATCATATGACGGTGCAGATATTGAAGCATTCATCGATGGCAAATCATTCGATTGGGAAATGGCAAATAAATATGGCTCAGGAGATCATATTATCATTGCTACTGTCGCTGAAAACGACCAATATTATGGAGCCACTGCAAATTACACATTCAATGTAGCTAAAAAATCATCAAATATTCATGTCGGCGAAGACTCAGTTACAGTTGGTCAAAAAGCAACAATTGACATCACACTTCCTCGCGATGCAACTGGAATAGTCATTATTGATGTAAACGGAACTGAATATTCACTAAACATTTCACAGGCAAGATCAATCGAAATAGTAATGAATGCAGTAGGGGACATTCCTTTCACTGCCAAATATCTTGGTGACGATAAATACTTGCCAAGCAACGAATCAAACAGAATTCTGGTAAATGACAAAACTCCTTCAAATATTGTAATTGCTGATATTGGAGATGTCTATGCCGGAGACAATGTTGATGTTGAAGTAACTTCCACAAGTGATGCTGTTTTGGAAGTATATCTTGATGGTGTAAAACAGACTTTGGATGATGGAAAATTCACAATAAACAACATAACTTCAGGTCCTCATGTGATTGAAGTTTTAAGTCCTGAAACTTCTGAATTCAAATACAATTCCACAAGCAAAATCATAAAGGCTGATAAAAAAGAGTCTGAAGTTTCAATTGTGCTTCCTGAATCAATCAGCATTGGCAGGGATGTTGAAATCAACATTACTTCCACAAGCGATGCAGAAATTGTTGTTTATGTCGATGGTGCAAGGCAAAACTTAAGTGAGGGCAAACTCATCATTAAGGCTACCGCAGGAGTTCACACCATTGTTGCCAGCGTTGGCGAAAGCGACATGTATCTTCCATCAGATGTCAACAAGTCTTTCACAGTAGATAAACTCGATGCACAAATAGCAGTAAGTGGAGAAAACATTTTCGAAGGTCAAAACACAAAGATTACAATCGATACTGAACTTGATGAAGGCATTGTAGTTGTCAAAATCAATGACACAGAAATAGCTGTTGATTTGACAAAAGCAAAATCAGTTGAAGTCAAATTGAATAATCCTGGAACTTATGAACTTTCCGCAAGTTACCTAGGAAGCGACATTTATAATCCTGCTGTGGCATTAAATTCAACCATTGAAGTTGCCAAAAAACAGACACCTGATGTGAACGTTACAATTCCTGAAATCAAGGCAAATGAAACAGAATCCATAAGCATTTCAATTCCAAATGCCACTGGTGATGTTCATGTGATTGTTGATGGTGTTGATGAAATCATTCCTCTTGATGAAAACGGAAATGCAACATTCACCCTTTCAAATATGACTGCTGGAAAACACAGTATGGTCATAGTATATACTGGGGATGATGAAAATGAAGCTGTAATCAAGTCTGTACCGTTCACTGTAACAAAACAAACATCTGAAGCAAACATTTCCATCCCTAGTGACATTAAAGAGGGTGAAAATGCAACAGTTAAAGTTGAAATACCTGGCGCAACAGGTGAGGCAGCTATCATTGTGGATGGAGTGGAGCAAAAAGTTAAATTAGAAAATGGAACTATCGAATATCCATTAGCTAACTTGTCTGCAGGTAACCACAGTGTTGTCGTAATATATCCTGGCGATGAAACACATGATGCCGTCTACAATGCTTCAAGTTTCAATGTGGAAGGAAAACCGGTCATTGTTCCTGTTGAATCCAAATTCAGCGACATTGCAATTCTTGATAACCTTACAATTTCAATCACTCTTAAAGATGAAAACGGCAATGTTATCATGAACGCTCCTATAATCTACACAATAAATGGTGGAGATGCAAAAACTGTATACACAACAGAAAACGGAACATTCATCATTCCTGGCGAAAACGGTGCGGTAATTGCCATTAAATATGAAGGCAATGAAACAGTCATGGCCACAAACACTACATTGACATTAAACAACACTGTCACTCCTAGTGTTGTAAGGGTTGGCACCAAATTTAACTTCACCAGTGTATTGATGATTAAGGGATATGCCGTTGATGTCAAGGCCGGTGAGAAAGGTTTCGAATTCATCACTGTACTTACAGACACCGATGGAAATCCATTGGCTAACAAGACAGTTCAATTGGCTGTAAACAGTAAGGTATACAACCAGGTTACCAATTCTTCCGGTGCCGTACATTACTTCTTCAATATGGTCAGGGCAGGAAGATACACAATGACATATATCTTCTTGGGTGATGGCACTAACAACAGTACATTGTCAAGTGCCTGCGTTGATTTGGACAAAAAACCGATTACAATCAATGCAAACTCCAAATCATTCAAGGCAACCGCTAAAACCAAAAAATATACATTAAAGCTAAGCACTATTGTGGGATCATCTGCTGATGGAATGCCTCATTTAAGAACAGGCAAAAAGGTAACACTCACTGTAAACGGTGTGAAATATACTGGAAAAACAGACAGTAAGGGTAAGGTCACTTTCAATCTTAAATTAACCAGAAAGGCTAAATATATTGCTAAGATTGATGTTGAAGAGGACAGTACCTACACTTCTGCAACCAAAAAAGTAATAATAACAATTAAATAGTGAGATTTAACTCTCACTAACTTTTTTTATTTTAGATTATAGAATTAAACTCTTTTTGCGCATTTTCATAGAAATATCCAAGGTCACGGCCATTAACGAATATGTGGCTGACAGTAATTGACACGCTCATTTCATAATTCTTGTTTACACGGCCCCATGTAATCAAAGGCTGTATTGCATTTCCCTCAACAATGCAATTTGTAATCATATCAAAATCAACCCATGGAATGCAGGAGAAGTTTGCAATGTTTGTTTGATCTCTGTTTTCCATTTCCAATGAAAATCCTTTGGTTTTGGATGATAAAATGTCTGATGATAATGCTTTTGCATAATCATGCCACTCGATCATGTCTTTAAATTCCTGAGGTGTTTTCACACGCATTTCCATATACATGTCATTTCCTTCATCCATAATAGGACACACGCCTTCAAGATAATCATATTCGACAGCCTTGTCATCTATTATTCTTCGTTTAAGTGCAGGAACAGAGTTCACCGCATTCATAAGGCAACCCATACTAATTATGAAAAATGACTTGTCGTTTTCATGGCACCAGTTCCACATCTTTTCCACATTAATCCTTGCTGACATGGCATATCTAGAAGTTAACATGTTAATGAAAGGATTTTCATTTAAATTGAATTCAATTTCTCTCATTTTTAACCAAAACCTAAAATAATAGTTACTTTTTTATATGTATTTACTAAATATATAATTGTTATAAATCATAAAGTGGTTATGTTATAATGAAAGTAGTAATTGTAGGCGGAGGAGCTGGAGGAATCTCAACAGCTTCAAATATACGTAAGTTAGATAAGGAAATTGAAATTACAGTCATCACAAGAGACAATAAGGTAGCATATTCTCCATGCGCTATTCCTTATGTACTTTCAGGTACAATCGAATCTTTTGATGATATTGTTATGAGAACTCCTGAAGATTATAAAGATAAAGATATTGATGTTATTACCGAAGCGGAAGTGACTGAAGTAGATTCCAAAAACAAGACAGTCACATATCAAAAGGACGGCAACGAAACCGTTATTGATTGGGATAAATTGGTATTGGCTACCGGTGGAAATCCATTTGTACCTCCAATGCAAGGAGTTGAGTTGGATGGTGTATTCAGAATCAGAAACATTGATGATGGAATAAAAGTTCAAGAAGCAATGAAAGATGCTAAAAGCGCTATTGTTACAGGCGCAGGTTTGATTGGTATTGAAATTGCGTTTGCTCTTAAAAAACGGGGATTGAATGTTATCTTAAGTGAAATGTTGCCTCAAATCGTTCCAAGATCACTTGATAAGGATATGTCTGATATTCTAGTGGAATACCTGGAAATGGAAGGAATCCAAGTTGTTTTAGGAAAACCAATTACCAAATTAATCGGTAACGGAAAAGTCGAAAAGGCATGCTTCGGCGATGAAGACATGTACGATGCAGACATGGTCATCATGGCAACAGGAGTAAGGGCAGAACTTGACCTGGCAAGAATGGCAGGATGTGAAATCGGAAGATGGGCTATCATTGTAAACGACAGGATGGAAACTTCAGTTGAAGACGTTTACGCTGTAGGGGACTGTGTAGAGTCAAAAGACTTAATTTTAGGTTCAAATACAATTTCACAATTGGGAACTACTGCTGTACGTGAGTCAAAAACTTTAGCACGTACAATCTGCGGTAAAAAATCCAAATTCAACCCTGTATTGAACTCAATGGTATCAAAAGTAGGCAAATTGGAATTTGGTGCAGTAGGATACACTACAAGTTTTGCACAGCAAAATAGAATCAGGCCTGTCGTGCAGAAAGTGCAGGCGCTTACAAGAGCACGTTACTATCCTAATGCAAAACCAATGGACATTAAGGTTATTTGTGATGGAAACGGAACCATTATCGGTTGTCAAATCATAGCGGAAGAAAGGGTGGCTGAGAGAATTGATACAATGACTTTGGCCATTACAGAAGGTTTGACCTGCTTTGATTTAAGCAATATGGAATTTGCATATGCACCACCGGTTTCAATGGTTACAGATCCATTAATATTAGCTGTAGAAGAAGTAAGTAAAAAATTTAACTAATTTGGAGATGATAAAATGCCAGAACATGGACATCACGGTCACGGGGGTCAAATGACTCCCGAACAACAAAGACAAATGATTGAACAGGAAATCAGGCTAGCTAAAAATCTCGGTCAGATTAAACATAAGATTGTTGTAATGAGTGGAAAAGGAGGAGTAGGAAAATCCACCGTTGCGGCAAACATTGCTGAAACCCTGCAGAAATTGGGATACAAGACCGGAATTTTGGACGCAGATATTCACGGACCGAACATACCTAAGATGTTGGGTCTTGAAATATATGGTGAAAACTTCCACAACAATCAATTTGAACAATTCAAGGCAATAACCGAAGCCGGATTGGCCAGCAGAGAGTTCAAGGATGATGAAGAAAAATTAGCATTCATCGAATCCAAAAAACAGGAATATTCACATTCAATGTTTCCTGTTGTTGCTCCTAGCGGTCTGAAAGTAATGTCAATGGCTTTCCTTTTGGACAGTATCGACACCCCTATTATTTGGAGAGGGCCTCAAAAGACAGGTGCCATTAAGCAGCTTATTTCAGATTCACATTGGGGTGAACTTGACTATTTAATCATCGATAACCCGCCAGGCACTGGAGACGAACCGTTAACAGTTCTTCAAACCATTCCTGAAGCAGATGCGGTAATTATGGTAACAACACCAAATGTCGTATCTCAAGAGGACGTTTTGAAATGTGTAAAGATGGTTCAGCAGATGAATATTGAAAAAATAGGCCTTATTGAGAATATGGCTTATTATATCTGTCCACATTGTGATGAAAAACTCCACATTTTCGGTGAAGGTAATGGAAAGGCTTTTGCTGAAGAGATGGAAATCACATATTTAGGTGACCTTCCGATTGAAGAAAGAGTATCTGATTCACCTAATCAGGATGGAGTTATCTCAACTATTGATCCTGACGATGATGTATCAAAAAGGTTTGTTGAGATTGTAAAAGATATTCAAAAAGAGTTTACAGAAGAGTAAGATTTATTATATAGCTTACTCTTGCTATATTTACTATGTATCCTAAGAAATTAGGATCTTCTTTTAATTTTTTAAAATAATCCAATTTTTCAATAAGGTATTCCTTGTTTTCATCCATGACGTTTAATGAAAAGTATTGCATTCCCATTGTGTATTCATGCTCATCGGTAAAAATAGGGACCAGATATTCCCCATCATTTCCGTAAGGAATCTTTACAGGGTTTTCATCTTCAACAGAAATTATGAAGTATTTGTCCTTGATGTATTCTTTGATTTCAGTTTCGGTTCTATCAATTGCCCCTTGGTTTTGATTTTCACCATGCATGTAAATCATTTGGATATGATTTTTCAACTCGGAGTGTTTTATTTCTTCTATTTTCATCGTATCTAATCTTTATTGTTTTTAATATATTCTTCTTTTGGTATGAACCTCAAGGCACTTGAATTGATGCAGTATCTCGGTGAACCTCCTAGGCCGTCATGAAACAGGTGACCAAGATGTGAATTCGCCTTTGCGCTTCTCACTTCAATTCTTGTCGTGCCATAAGAATAATCCCTGTGTTTTACTATCACGTCATCTGAAATTGGCTTTGAAAATGAGGGCCATCCGCATCCTGAATCGAATTTGTCCTCTGAAGAAAACAGAACTTCACCATTTACAACATCTACATATACACCATCTTCAAAAAAGTTATCATACTTTCCACTGAATGGAGGTTCTGTCATTGCGAGCTGTGTTATTTCATACTCTTCTTTTGACAAGTGGTTGAATTCTTCATCGTCTATTAAATTTAAATCAACATGACAATATCCCTTCGGGTTCTTCTCAAGGTACTTTTGATGATATGTTTCGGCAGGATAGAAACTGCCTATTGCTCGGGCTTCTGTAACAATTCTTTTTGAAGAGCTGCTTTGCTTGTCCTTCAGGAAGTTCAAAACAATATCCTTTTGTGATGGTTCCTGCCAATAGATTCCGGTTCTGTACTGTGTGCCTATATCAGCACCCTGACGGTTTTTGGAGTATGGATCAATAATTCTGAAGAAATTTTCTAAAATTTCATCAAGCGTGATGATTTCCGGATTATATGTTGCCTTAACTGTTTCGGCATGGCCTGTTTTGCCGCTTTTAACCTTCTCATATGACGGTGCCAAATCATGACCGTTTGCATATCCGACTTCCGTTTGGTTAATTCCTTTTAGTCGAGAGACAAATGCTTCAACACCCCAAAAGCATCCTCCGGCAAGATAAATCACTTGCTGTTTTTTGAACATGTTTGTTAATTTTGTTTTTCACGGAAATATAATTTCCTACAAAAATCTTTTTTAATATTAAATTCATAATATTAAATATATTTGGAGGAAATCTCATGTTTTACAGTACAATCATGAAAATTGATTCAATTGATAGATTAAGAGATATAAGAGATGCATTGCTTGTTGAACAAGGTATCAATCCTACCCGTCAAGGAGAACAGGCAATTAAAGTGGTAGTTGAAAGAATTGATGAAATACAAGCTACACTGGATAAATCTGCAACAAAAAACAGAAACAGATAAGTGATTTTTGTGATAAGGCGCATAACAAGTAGCAGGCGATTGCTTAGAAAAAGAATGTATAGGGCACCGCACAATCGCCATAGGATTGCTACATATTATCGTGAAAACAAGAACCTAAACAAAGCCCATCAGAATAAGTTCAAGGATATGAACGGGCCTAACATAAGACGCAAAAGAAGGCCTAAACGTGAAGTTGAAGGCGGATTCAAAATGTCTTACAGATACAAATATTATCTTGAAAATGATATAGTCGATGAGGATGAAGAGGAATTGGAATAACTCTTCACTAAAATACCTCATTTTCTATATAATAGACATATGATTATTTTTATTAAATTTTTTTATATGCTCTCTTGTTAATATATTCCTTAGCTATTTTTTTTTTTAAGGGAAAAATTGAATATTGAATTTTCAATTTAAAACTCTTATTTTTTAATTTCAAGCAATAATGGGATTTTATTTTAAATTTAAAATCCACAAATTAATTTATTTTAGTTATTTTTATTTTTAATATTTGCTTCTTATTTAATTATATAATAGATATGCTTTTGAATATATTCATTTAAAAAGTTTTAAATAGGATTTTAATTAATAAATCTAAATTTAATAATTTAATTGAATTTTTACAAGTTTTTAGAAATAATTTAAATTTAATTTTTCTATTTTTTTCTTGAAGGATATAGTCCCTTTTTTAAATTAAAATTAAACTTCTTTAAATTAAAGGAATTGCATCAAATATTAATTAAATTAATCAATATTCTTATTTACTTAATAATAATTAGCAATAAACAATATAAATAATTATAAATACTTTAAATGACATATAATTAATTATAAATAATTAATATTTAATTTGAAATATTATTTCATTGGTTAATTGAATTTTTAAGTAATTTTAGAAAAGAAATTTTTTAATTTTTATTATTTGGTGATGTTTATGTCAATAATGGATTTACCCAAATTTAACAAGAGAAATCTGATGTGTGAATTGAAAAAATTAAAAAATAGACCTAATGCATTGTTAATGATTATTGAATTTGTTTTTTCACCAGTAATTCAAAGTTTGATTAATGAATTGAATTCTAAATTTGATTCTAATGTTGGTCGTCCTGCATATCCTCGTGAAATGCTTTTAGGAGTCTTATTGTATTGTTTCCATTTGAAAATGGAAAATTTAATCGAAGTTGAAAGAGAGTGCTCAAAAAATCGATTTTTAAGAATTTTCACATGCAATACTGAACCAAAATCAAGCACTTTCAAAAGATTCCTAGAAGAAAGCGATAGAATAGTAATAAAAAAGATTTTTATCGCTACATTAGTAAAATTAAATGATTTACGCTTTTTAAATTTTACAAAACTATTTCTTGACGGAACTGATGCATTAGTAAACGGATCAAAACATTACAAAATTACATTAGACGAAATTAATGCACTAAAACAACTAAAAAAGTGGAATATACTTCACAATAATACAAAAAATAGCATTAATCGTACAAAATTGATTTTAGAAGAGAAATTGGAGATTTATGCTCATGATGAAGAAAAATTAAAACTGATAAATTTGGCTTTAAAAAGGATAGAATTGTATAATATTCGAATGTATAAAAAAAGAAAAGAATTTGAACAAATTCTTTTAGAAAGAGATACTAAATATGTTTGTATTACTTTTCCAAGTGCTGTGATGATGCAAACAAAGAAAGGAATGTATAATTACGCTTTAAATCTTCAGGAATGGATGACTGAAAATCACATAATCATCAACGGAACGTTAATTGAAGAACCCAATGACCATTATTCCATAAAATACTTATTAAATGATTTAAAAGAAACATTTGATATTTTAATTGAAATGCAAGAGAAATTTGGTGAAAGAAGAAATTACAGAGAAATTCAAAAAAGAATTGATGAAATGATAATAATTGCAGATTCAGGTTATTTCACCGATGAAAACATGTATGCACTAGAACAAGAAAAAATAAGATACATAATAATGCCAAAAAGTATTTCACAACAAGTAAACAATAATTTTAGAAAAATGAAAGGTTTGCCTGTGAAATATGGTAAAAATCCTGAAACTTCGAAAAAGAAATTTCGAAGAGTAAAAAACGGATATATTTGTCCTTTTGATAGATTTATCGAGTTTAAAAGTGTTAATACGATTAATTTTCGTAAAAAAGACGTCAGTCATCTTCCAGAGCGAATGATTGAGAAAAGTTATAAGTTTAAGTCAGTGTCGTGTCGTGGATGCCCGTATATTGACACGTGCAAACATAAAAGTATTGAAGAAAGGATTTCTCCTCTCCAATACGAAATGATTGAAAAATTCACTGACAAAAGATACAACAAACTATACAAACAACGTTTCCCCATCAGTGAAGGAATAAATGGCTTTATCAAAAGCACAAATGGAATTTTTAAATTGATCAGCCCAAACAAAAAAGCAGCAGATAATGAGCTAATGCTGCGAAATACACTGTATAATTTGATAAGGACTGTTAATTTAAAAGGCACAGCTTACTAAACAAATTAACAGAACCCAAACATTAATTCCCCAATTAACAACTATGTGTTACATTAATTAGTTTGTATGCCAAATGCAACATCCAAAATATTGATTTTTATCCCATTTTTCAATGAAAAATAACACCAAAAGCCAAAAAACAAAGTTTTCAGCAACTCTGATGTTACACTTAAAAATATGAAATTACTAAAAAATAAAACTTACTATAATACAAAAAAGAAAAATAATCCATTAAAATCAAAATAACAGAAAATACAATCGTTTTATGAAAATCCAACATAAAAATAACAATAATCTAATGAAATAATTAAAAAAAGTAAATTACAGAATTATGGGGAATTCCCTTAAAAA
>JAFQXD010000088.1 GCA_017407115.1 Methanobrevibacter sp.
AATTAACGGATAATAGCTGATTATATATCATTATTCGGGAGTTATATATATATGTATATATCGCGTGAAAGTTTTGTAGAAGAAGTTGCCAGACATATTAATGACAATACCGCTGCACTATTTATGGGTGCGGGTGTTTCCGCAAGTACCGGTCTTCCATCATGGCGGGAAATATTAAATCCTTTAGCAGAAAAGTTGGGTATTATTATTACACCCGATGCGGATTTATATCAAATTGCTCAATTTTATAACAATAAATATAAACGAAATGAAATTGTTAAAGAATATGAAAAAAGAATAGGTGTAGTAAATGAAGAAAGCGAATATCTTTTAGCAGCACTTGATCTTGGCTTCCGTGAAATATGGACTACTAATTACGACAGAGCAATTGAGACGTGTTTAGGGAAACGTAACATTGCTCCCAAGATAGTAAATAGTGACCATAATATTAATGCATTATCTAGCGGTGGTGTGCATATTTTTAAGCTCAATGGTGACATTGGGGATCCTGCGAACATGGTAATTACGAAGGAGGATTTAGAAAAGTATCCTCTGACTCATGAACTGATGCTTACTTTCTTGAAAAGAGAGCTTGTCTCCAAATCGTTTATTTTTCTGGGATACAGTTTTTCAGATTCTCTTATTCTTGGCAATCTTGCATCAATAAAGAATTGTTTAGGAGACTCATGTACAACGCATTATACTATTCTTGAAAAAGATAATAAAAGCAATTATTTTATAGACGACCTGTGCAATCGGTATAACATACAAGCATTACTGGTCGATTCAAGAGATGAGTTTCCTCTGATTCTTAAAGAGATTAAATCAAAATGTACCGAACGCAGAGTGTTTATTTCGGGATCGTTTGATTCTCTTCCTTCCATAGAGGATGACTTTGCCGACAATTTATGTGGTTCTCTTGTTGAACAGCTTTACAAAAATAATTATGTTATTGCTTCAGGAATGGGCAGAAAGATAGGAAACTATCTTGCGGGACACGCTTATGCATATCTTGCCCAGACAAACCCTTTTGATATGGAACAAAAACTTTTACTACGTCCTTTTTATGAAAAGATGGGAGATAATAATAAATCAAATCATAGATATAACATGATATCTGAGTGCAATATTTGTTTATTTATGTTCGGGAAAAGCCCATCCATAGGCGGTAAAACCCTTATTTCAAAAGGTGTAAAGGAAGAATTTGAAATTGCAACAAAATTAAACAAAGCCATAATTCCATTGCCAACAACAAAATACGCAGCAAAAGAAATCTATGATTATGTACTAATCAATAAGATAAACTATCCATATTTAGAACCATATCTGGATAAATTGAATTCTTTAATGGATCCAAAAGCGTTATCGTCCGTGGTTGTTAAGATATGCAATGACTATTTGAGATGGCAAAATCGAGCATAAACATGACGATTTTTTCCATAATCAACAACTCCTTATGCGGATAAGAAATATTTAAGGATGTCTCCTGAGAAATCCTTTCGGCGGTTTCCTTACACATTTTATCAACAGTCACTCCAATTGAATCCATATACAAAAAAAGCCCGTACAGTATAGAAAATTTAGCATTATGATTTGAATCTTCTATTTGGCTGTAAACATTCAGCATTTTATTGATATATTCATTCTCTGTGGGAATGTATTCTTTTATACTTGTCTTGGAATTATTAGGTGTCATATCACAGAAAAGTTTATATACTATTTGTCTACATGGAGAAAGAGTTCCAGAATCATTACATATTTCATTGTAAATAAGCTTCGTCAACCAACAATATTTATTCGGAATCTCAGTAGCCTTCACATTATAGAATAACGGGAAAATCTGAATGCTCTGTTCAATATACCTTCTGTGAATTTCATCAAGTTCATCATTACCACATGCGCATTCATACATATTGGGAGATATTATAACCACGGCATAATCACAAAGATTTAGACCATTAGTAAAATTTCCATTTATACGATTATCGCCTAGTGTCAGCTCATGATAATCATACCACACAGGAACACCATATCTCTTTAAATTATAGAGTACAGAATTCACTACGGTAAACCTATCTTTACTTGAAAAACAAAGAAATACTTTTTTCAAAACAAACCTCCCGGCAAGCGATAGATAATCAGCTATTATCCGTTAATT
>JAFQXD010000089.1 GCA_017407115.1 Methanobrevibacter sp.
GTGATGGCGATATTGTAGTGGTTGCTGAGTTGGACCGACTTGGACGTAATAATAAAGACCTGACTAACATCATGAATATCATTCAACAAAAAGGTGCTACTTTAGAGGTTTTAAACTTACCTTCAATGTCTGGTATTGAAGATGATAATTTGAGACGTCTGATCAATAGCCTAGTCATTGAACTTTATAAGTATCAAGCTGAGTCTGAGCGAAAAAGAATTAAAGAGAGACAAGCGCAGGGAATTGTACTTGCCAAAGAGAATGGTAAATTTAAGGGTGGCAAACCTAAATTCACTGAGAATGATCCTAGACTTCAGTTAGCTTTCAAGTTGTATATTGAGGGTGCAACTGAAAAAGATGTAGAAAGACAAACAGGTATCAATCGCAGGACTTTTCAAAGGTATAGAAAAAAATTCAATATTCACAGAAAATAAAAAACACTTTCACGAGTGCTTTTAAAGTTATTTGTTTAATAATTAAATAAATAAATAATTAAATGTTATTTATTATGAATGCAAGAAATTCTGATTTATTTTTAAACCCTCTTTCCCTAGCCTCTTTTTCGAATATATCTAATTCAGTTTCTGTTATTGAGAAAGTTACTGATTTCTTACCTTCTTTTCTTTGGTTAATTTTTTTAGGTATGTTAATTTTTTTTCCTTCTTCTATAACATCAGAAAAATTATTTTTGTACTCTTCATCTTTTGTATTGTCAAAACTTTTTAAACTCATATTTACCTACCACTTTCTATAAACTTGATATTTTCAAAAATGTCTCATCTATACTATTAAAAAATGATTTATTCTTGATATATACTGCTTGATCTTCCTTCATTTCTGCTATCGATTTTTTTTCCAAAGTTGCTCTATTGAACAGCTCTTTCTCTGGAATTAAACCAATAACAGTCTTATCTTTTTGAATATGCTCTAGTAATTCCCTAGAGGATTTTGTATTGTGTTTTATTAAGTTTCCTACAAAATATAAATTCGCATCTATATAACTTTCACCAGTAGAATAATCAATAATATCATTTTTAAATTTTTCTAGCCTAGTCTCTAAATTAAACTTTGCACTATAACCATGTTCACTTGGTGTGATTGGACTAATAATTATATCACTTATAGCAATAGCATTTTTTGTGATAGTACTAAAATCTGGATGTGTATCTATGAGAATATAGTCATATTGATCAAAGTTAAATTTCTTGTAATTTTTCTTAATCCAGAGATATAATAACATCTCTTTCTTACTTTGATTTTCAATCATTTTTTCTAAGTCATCTAACTCAATATAGCCTGAAATAAGCGATAAATTATTTTTAATTTTATGTACCACTACTTCACTTGCGATAGAACTATCTTTAAAAACTTCTCCAATTGTGTTATTTTTTTCTACAGGTAAATATATATTTGTTAAATTGCATTGATGATCTAAATCAATTAAAAGTACATTTTTACCCTTTTTGGATAGCCATTCGGCATAGTTATAGGTAATAGTTGTCTTGCCGACTCCACCTTTTATTGCTGAAAATGTAATAATCTTCATGTATGTAGCTCCTTTTTATATATAAATAAATTATAACACAAATAACTAGCTAAGTAAATAAATAATTTAATTATTTATTTACTTATTTTGTTCGATATTTCTTTTTTAATTCTTTCAAGCTCTCTTTGTTCTTCTGGAGTTGTTTCATTCACATATGCAGGTTTATATCTGTGGTCAGGTATTTTATTTCCATTCACTGCTTCAACTTTTCCTTCAGCTCTTAAGTATTTAGTTTTACCTTTCTCTTTTTTGATCACATCTCCACTGGCTAAAAAATTTCTTGCTGAAACTAATAAATATTGAGCTATATTTGGTTTAGAATAATCTTGTCTATGATTTTTAATTGTTTCAAAATGTTCTCTAACGCGTTTAATACCTGCTTGTTTCTCAATCTCTGAATATATTGGATAGACTACTTCTTGTAGACGTGCCATTAAACTGATGTCGGCTAAATTTCTCATTTCTAGTATTTCAAACTCTAGTAGTTCCATTGTGAAAGGATTTTGCATTGCTTTAGCTGATAATAATGCAATCTGTTCTTCTCTATTTTTCTTACCTTGCAGGTATGCAGGATCCTGTTCTCTTTCCTTGTATTCTCCATTTAGTTCCTGTGGCTGAACTTTCTTAGTTATGTGGAACTGTATGCTATCAATGTTACGACCTTTTTTTATTTTTTCATAAGTTACCATAAAATGTGTATGCTTATTGATCTCTTCAAGTGGTTTTTCAATTATCCAAGTTTCAAAATGAGTAAACCGTTTATACTCTAAACTTGTATCAGTAATAACCCTTAGTTCAGATACTTTTATTTCTGGGTTACAATATTTTTCTAACTGCTCTTTTCTTCTCCCTCCTTTGTTTTTATAGTGTTCATATTGATTATATTGCATAGACAACCACTTATAAAGAATAATTGAGTATTTGCTGTTTAACTCCATAATATCTAATAAAGCATATTGCGTAAAATTAGTTTTTAAATTGATCAAATAAGGCATAATTGAACTAGTAAATTTTATAGTTAAAATATCACTATAGTCATTCCAAGTTGTTTTTTCTAGAGGACTAATAACCTGATATTCATATTTACCTCTTTTTTCGTTCATCTCTCTAATTTCAAAAATTGATTGCTTATGTAGTGTTGTGATTGCCTTTTTAAAGCGACTGTGTTTATCATTGTCGGACACATCAAAAAAATTATAAATTTCAGATTTTGACAAGTGTACTGTATTATCACTTGGTGGATTTTCGGTATCAATAAATGAAACTGCTAACTCAAAAATCTTTAAAGGTGTTTTATCCATTTTAGCAATACTTGTAATTAAATCATTATGTTCAGCTACTTTCCTCTTTTCGATTTCAGGAATTTTGATAGTTTCTTTTTCATTTGATATAATAGTCATAGACATATGCTCCTTTGTGTATGTTGTATGTTGGCATAGAGAAAAAACTTTTAGTCGAAGATTTTCTCTATGTTTTTATTATACTAAACAGAGCCAGTTTGTCAATTTTTTTCTGGCTATATACACAGTTTTTTCTGGCTATATACACAGTTTTTTCTGGCTATATACACAGTTTTTTCTGGCTATATAAATCTGTTAAGGTGCATTATAATTGACTTTTCATGTACGCAAAAGAACAAAAGATAAATATATATAAGATAAATAAAGATAGGCTTCGCCTATTTTTATTTTTTCAATATGTTAGTTAATATTTGACATCAATTCAAAAAGTGCTAGAATAGTGTTAGTTAATTCAACTAACACTATTTACAAAGAGGTGTCTTTATGATTGAAATTGTCCCTTTAATCGATTACTCAAAAGAATAACGCAGGGCGATTGCTTTTATTGAAATGAAAGCTGATAAAGCTCCCAAAAAAATACTTTGCAATCAAAGTTATAGGTTATTTGATATAAAAAAACGAGAAGTCAAATCTCGCTTTTTAACTGCAATATTTTGTTTCAATCAATAAAATTATAATCTTCATCATTAAAAGGTGGTTCATTCTCAATGTCACTGAATAAATCTGTTGGGTTCATATTCAAAGCATAACATATTTTTAGATAGACTTTTAAACTAGGTGCGCCTACTTTACCATTTTCTATATTACTAATATGCTTTGCTGAAATATCACTAATCTCACAGAGCTGGCTAACTGATACTTTCTTTTTTAATCTAGCAATTTTGATTTTTATACCCAATTTTTTTTGAATTTCTTGATAGTCTAGGTCTGTTAATTCTAAAATGTCTAGTTTGTTTTCCTCAATCATTAGTTTCTCCTTTCTAGAAAGGGTTTACATCGTTATTATCTCAGAGAAATACAATGTTTTCATTAACGTATAGGTTATATATATTTGACAATAAGTTATTTTTAGGATATAATAGGATAAAAAAAGAAGTCAAAACAACAATCTCCTTATTAATAGAACGCCAATTCTATTGACAAATCACTGATTGTTGTTTACAACCTGACGTACCTTCAATACACAGTTTGTTCTGACCTCTCTTGTAGTCAAACTACTTGTTACATTATACCATTTTTGAGTGTGTTCTTGCAATTATTCGTGGTGTGATACGTATTTTGATGTAAAGAAAGGGGATAGATACAGATATTACTGTGTCTATCTTCTTTTTTTTGTTTACTCTAGTTCCTGCTCTTTCAATTGTTTTTTAACAAAATTAATTGATTCCTCTTTTCTTAAACTAGATAATTTTTGATAATATGGCAATATTTCTGTATCAGTCAAATATTCTTTAGTTGTATCAAGTATTTCTGCTAATTTATTTAAAGTTGTTTCCCTAGGAAACTCAGTTTGACCACTTTCTAGTCGTTGATACTGTTGTTGACTAACGCCTAGTCTCTCAGCTATCTCGTTTTGTGAATAGTTAAATTGATTTCTCAATTTTTTTAGCCTTTTTTTATCAAGCATATTTTCCCTCTAAAACATTGACTTACAACATTTAATGATGTAAAATATCATTAGTGATAAACAACAATTAATGATGTAATGTGTGTTTTTTTTTAAAAAAGGGGTTACACTATTTTAATTATACCATTTTTAAATCAGCAACTATGTCATCTCGTACATTTGGTTTGTACGTTTTCGGTTCAGACAGACAGGTTCGATTCCTGATAGTTGCATATTCTTTCAAATTGTATTTGTAAGATGATATTTTTCGGCAATGCCAAACAATGTAAGTAAAGGAGAGTCACAATGACCTATATCGTCGCAATACCAAACAAAAAATACGCCAGGCTAACTGTTTCATTAAAAGTTGCTAGAGCTTTTGGACAGTCTAATCAGGCAACAGTAAGGCTATTTGATGGCCAAAAAGGTCGATTGATAAATGATATGATCGTAGTTGATGTATTGATTGGAGACGAAGTGATGCAAAAAGTTAACTATTGCAAAGATCTACTAGATACTGTTAAATCAATTGGCATCAATGGTCAAGTTGTCGCAAGACGGCAGGCTCTGGGACAGCCTCTACTTACGACTGGTGTCGGTTGGCGAGAGTATGCCTCATATATGCCACACATTAAATAATTTAAAAAACAGCTTGATTTTGCTGATTTGCAAAATTTATTGTTCTCACTGCACAGCACTGTCTTTGACAGTTTTTACGAAATTCTTATCAAGAAACTTATAGCGGATGTGTTAGATTATATAAAAGTTCAAAACTAGAATACAAAGCTAAATAAAAAGTATTGATATGAAACGATCTTTGAAAACTGAATATTATTCTTCCAGCTAATCAGAGTGCCTACTAAAGGGCTGTTACTTAAACGTATGCTTATTTGAGTGAGACAAATAAGTGAAGAAGTTACCATCGTTTTGTACCGAAGAGGTACTGGAGGTGTGGCACAAAAGATCATGGGAAATTTTTCAATTTCTAATATGACAGTTTGAGGTAAACTTAAAACCTTTCGAAAAAATTATGACCTTAGGTTCTGTTACCTGAAACAAAGTAATCACCATTACCCTGAAATTTCAATTTTTGAATATTATGTTTCAGGTAACAGAGTCTAAGCAAATAAGCAAAATCAAGCTGTTTTTGATATAAGTTTATAGGAGTAGCTATGACAACTAAAATTACAGAAGTAAAAAATGAACCAATTAGAAAGTACTTTTCAGAAGATAGGTTTGACATCGGTAGATTAGATTTTGCAATGGGAGTTAAAGCAGATGGGACTTGTGATTATATAATTGATACACCAAGTCAAATTCCTATGTCAAAAAGTGATGCAGATTTAATTAGGAAACTAAAGGCAATGCCTTCAATGGGTGTTGCTGTAGTAGATTATGGTAATAAGGCTAAAGCTATGCTGAGTAATGAAACAAATTTTGTTGAGGCATTTTTAAACCCTGAATTAATTGTAATTGTATCAGATGATGATTTTTAACGGCCTTTTTAGGCTTTTTTATTTGAACAACTTTAGCTTAACTGGTAGAGCTAGTTGGTAGATGTATTAGGCACACATTTCTAATTGATGTAGGTTCGAACCCTGCAAGTTGTATTAACTCTGAATGAAAGGGAGGGAAAGAAATGACTGGAGCAGAGAAGACAAAATTGAATGCTTTGATCGCAAAGGCTGAGAAAATCGCCAATGCTAAAGGAGAAAATTTCTTTGATGTCATGACTAGTTTTGTCAACAGTTATATTTTTGACAACGTTGATTATGTCATTGATAAATTGGAAAAAAGATCGCAATCACACGACAATAGGTAATCTATTGTCTTTTTTGTTAGCCTTATGTTTGAGGCTATAGAATATGGAGAATTATTATGGACGTTAATGGTCTTGTTGATAAAATCAACGCTTGGTATCCTATTGTGGTAGCAGTAGGCGGTTCTATTTTAGTTATTGTACTTGCTTATCGGGGGTATCAATGGGGGTCCGCTAATGACCCTCAAGAAGAAAAACAGGCACAAAAAGGTGTTAAAAATGTTGCTATTGGCGGAGGTATTATGATTTGTGCTGCCGTCATTTGGGGATTTATTAAATCAACGTTTGGAGGGTAGCCAGTGTATGTAGAACTTCATCTTGATAAAAAAGTCGCAAAACAATTGTCTAGTACTTTTTTTCAAAAAGAAAAGGCAAATCAAGTGTTGAAAGAGTTACTCAACATTGCCCAAGCCTCAAACAGAGTGATCCCATTTACTTTCAGTTTGTATAATGACGAAAAGAAGCAATCTGCTTTTTGGAGCTTGTCGGCTGACAGCTATGAAATAGGGGGCCGTAACATTATTGATAACTTTGATTGGTA
>JAFQXD010000009.1 GCA_017407115.1 Methanobrevibacter sp.
TATAGTTTTGGACAAAAAAATTTTTAGTTAAAATTTATGAATTTGTTTATCCAATTTTTATAAAAGGAATCATTATTTACAATCCTATAAAATTCTTTTTCGAATAATTCTTCCATAAATTCTATTGTATCAAATATATAATGCGCCATATACTTTTTTATTGATTTCCAAACTTGGTCTATTGGATTTAAGTGAGGAGAATGTACTGGTAAGTGAACTAGTTTTATATTTAATATTTTACATGCTTCAATCACTAAACCGGCCTTATGAACAGAGTAATTATCCAATATTACAACTATTTTTCTTTCTTTTTGTGAATTTATAAGTATATTTTCTGTTTTTAGTAATTTAAGGATTATTTCTTTTTGGATGTTTTCTATGTTTGTGTGTTTTTCAGGGTTTAATTTATTTGCTTTATTCTTTATTTTTACTAAAAATTGTTCTTCAGAACTATTATTGTTTGATATAAATTCTTGAAATTCGTTTTTTAATACGTCTATTGTGTTTTCTTCTTTTAATTGGTTATATATTTGATTTTCATCAAGTTCATTATTGGTCAAAATTTTTTTAAGTTCTGATTTTAACTCTTCATTTAAGCAGTTGACCATCCTAAGTTGGATTAATGATTTTATTTCTTCAAATGTACGTGTATTTGGCTGAAATAGTATCAAAGAATTGCCGTTAACTGCTTGATAACCATTTGCATTTAGTTTTATTCTTGTAGTTATTTTTGTCTGCCGATTTTTTGTTCCTAATTCATAGTATATTCTACTCGTATTGTCTTTATTTTGGACTGCTGTTTGATCAGCGAATACTAATATGTCTTTTTCTAAATCTATGTCTTCGGTGTTTTTTTTAGTTGTTCTGAAGCATCTTCTGGTGCTTCAGTAGGTATTATATATGGTTTTCCATATCCGAAGCCTAAATTTTTCATAATACGTCGAATTTGTCTGTCACTGTAAACTACATCAAATTCTTCGATAATTTCGTGTTTAACTTCACGAACACTTGTTAATTCTTTTTTAATAATGTTTTCTTTCAGTTTTTTGAATTGGTCTTCCGTTAATTTTGTTTTTCGTCCGGATCCTTCTTTTCTTAGTAATCCGTCAAATCCTTCTTCATTCCAAGCTTTTAACCATGCATGGCCTGTTGGAATTGTTTTTCCACGTTTTTCTATAGCATATTTTACTGTTTCACCAGCATATATATCTTCAATGAATGTAATTTTTTCATAGAATTCAATATATCGCTTTAAATCAGCTTTAACTTCATGAATTTTAGAAAGTGGAATTTCTTTGTTAATATAAGCATTCCTACCCATATTAATATTTTAGCCACACTTAATATAAATATTTTTTGTCCGAAACTATATTGCCTCATAATTTGTACTGAATCCGTTAAGCAACATTGCAGCGGGAACATTGGAAATTACCTGCGATGCGACAATGCCCCACAAAACCTCATTGCCCACAATCCATTTTTCAAATAACAGATTGAAAAATGCAATATTTTCCAAATTGCCAATTAAAATAAAAAGTGCAATGAATGTTAAAAGCAAATAATAATCAACACCTAGAAAAACCCTTTTAAAGAAATCTTTCCTATTGATTTTAATTTTACTCATTTCTGGCAATCGAATGTCTTCTTTAGATATGAAAAATAAACAAACAATTAAAAATATTACAGATACGATGATATATGGTAAAAGCAAAAAGAAAAATGCCTCAAAAGGAATTTTAGATGTGGTATACATTACAATATTATGAGGAGCCCCAATAGGCAAAACCATACAACCAACATTGGCTGCAATAGTCTGTAGAGATACTGTAAATATTGTTAAATCTATTCTACCAACTTTTTTCAAAGCCAAAATGGAAAATGGAACAAATATTATAAGGGAAACATCATTAGTTATGAAAATAGAACTAAAAAAACAAATAAAAACTAAAATGAAAACAAGACCCCGTGCATTTCCAATTTTAGCCAATAATTTTCGAACCAAAATCTCAAAAATCGTTAGGTTTTTTAAAATTTCAACAATGACCATGATTACAAAAAGCAATATTATTGTGTCCCAGTTGATATAATTCAAATAACCAATGTTTGGAGGTACAAAAAAACAGGATACAATAGCCAATATCAAAGATATGGAGAATATTATTTCTTTTTTAAAAAAATTAAAACTTTGATCGATTAATTTAGCCATTTTATCCTTTGAAAAATCTATTCTGCATCTTCATCCAAAGTTTCTAAAAGAAAACTTACAGGCCTGAATCCGTCATTGCAGGAAATCATTGCGGATTTCTTATTTTTCATCCATCCGCCATAAAAGTCACTAGCCCCATTAGCTAAAGCTAATACAAAAGGAGAAACACTTTCCCATGCACTATCACAGAAATTTTCTGGCTTTTCCCATCCATTGGCTATAAAAACATCCCCCACTTCAACATCACATTCATGTTCGAGAGGATTTTCATACTCTTCAATTAAATCATCATGCCTAACCTTTTTCATGACTGTAATTTTTACTTTTTTCATAATAATGCCTCCAAATCACTTTTCTCATATTTATTATGGCCTTTAATACTTTTTTTATATTTCCAGCATTTTATTGCATCATCGAGAGATTTATCTCCATTATCTTCAAAGAAATCTCTAATATATTGATTATATTGAAATTGACTTCCAATTTCTGTTTTTTCATTTGAATTTTGAATTTCAAAATATGCCCCAACAGCATCGCGATACGTCTTATCGGGATTTGATTTTAACCACTTTTGAAATTTAACCTTAAATTTAAATCCTTTACCTATTTCTTTTTCAAAAAATACTCTTTTATTCTCACTGCATTTAAAATTTTCTCCCAATTTGGAATCCAAAGTAATTTCTGTCGATGTTTGATTAGATTTTTTCTTGATTGGAGATTCAGCTAGCTTTTCACCGGTGGACAAATAATGGATTATCCTATTTTCCAATTCCTCCTTACTTCCACTGATTTTCAAACCTTCTGCCCTGCAAAAATCTTTAAGTTCCTCCTTTAAAAAATAGTACTGCTTGAATTCTTCGGGACTTAATTTTCTGATTAATTTCGGCATGGAAATCTTCAAATAAAAAAAGTAGAGGATTTAACCTCTAGTTACAATACTTATAATGTCACCGTCTTGCAATTCATAATCGCTGGCAACACGCATGTTTTTTCTTGCATCTACTGCATGCATGAACTTATCTCCAATATCAGTATGGACAATGTAAGCCAGCTCGCGTGGAGTTGCTCCTTTTGGAACCAAAAATCCGTCCGGCAAAACATTACCCTTTTGGTCTGTGTATTTGTGTTCATCCTGAACTGGATATACAACAATTCTATTAAGCAATTCGAAAACTGCATAGTTAAGGGCGTCTTGAACACCAGTGCTTCCATATTTGTCCAGAATATTGGTTTGAATGTAGTCCAAACCGTTGCGTTGCGCCTGAGATAATTCTTCTGGTTTTAATATTTCAAAATGATCATCACCGGACAAGTAACTAATCAAACCGCCTTCTGCCGCTTTAACAAGAGCTAATTCAGAACCTGCAGATGTTGGAATTACATTTGGATATTTTTCCTTAATTCTTTCAATGTTTGCCTGTGAAGTTGGTAGGTCCGCCTTGTTTGCAATAATCATCATCGGTTTTGCAATATGTAAAATGTTACGGGTGAGTTCGATTAAATCCTCTTCTTCCCATTTATTATAATCCGGTTCAATTGTTCTTTTAGCTTCAATGATATCTTCAATAGCAATTCCAGTTCCAGATAACTGGTCAAATAATACTTTTGCAATGTCCAAGTGCTCTGCACCTACTTTTCTTATGAGCCTTACCCAGTTTTTGGATAATATCCCATACATCCACATTACAATCTCATTTTCCAAAAATTCCAAATCATCAAGAGGATCATGGGTTCCAGGATCAACTGGATTTCCTTCCAAATCTGTTGAACCTGACGCATCAATAACATTTATGAATACTTTAGCTTGCATTAAATCGTCTAAAAACTTATTACCTAATCCTTTCCCTTCGTGTGCTCCAGGAACTAAACCTGCAACATCAATCATCTCAATTGGCAATAATCTTTTTCCATCAACACATAAGGAATTATGAGGATTGCATGTAACACCCAATTCTTTACATGGACAATCTTTAATAACATGAGCAACCGCTTTATTTGCATCTATTGTTGTGAATGGATAATTTGCCATTTCTACAGTAGATGCTGTAGCTGAATTGAAAAAAGATGATTTTCCAACATTTGGTTTTCCACAAACTGCAATTTGAAGCATAATAATCACTTAATAATTAATAACAACTTAATGTATGTATTTAAAATTATATATAGTTTCAGAAAGTAAATACTAATCAATGAAAAATGAAGAAACAGAACGTCCATCAGCTATGAAAGTGCGTCAGGGAATTCAGGATGCAATGACATATTCCCTCCCAGATAAGAAATTCAGTGAAAAAAATATTGATCTGGTTGAAATAAACATTGAACTTGATGATTTAGGATGGAATTTTCATAATTTCAGGATTTTAAACCTTACAGACATCCATTTGGGCCAATGGATTAATCCGGAATATTTATCCGACTTAATCGATTATGTCAATACATTGAATATTGATTTGATTACACTAACCGGAGATTATTTTTCATACATTATCGAAGGATATGAAAAATCGCTGGAAGATTCATTTAAAAAATTGAAGGCACGATATGGCAAATTTGGAGTTTTGGGAAATCACGACCACTGGATGAATGCTGAAAAAATCAGAAAAATCTTTAAAAATTCAGGAGTCATCGATTTAAGCAATGATGTTTTCACCCTCAAAAAAAATGAAGATTATCTAAACATCTGCGGTGTTGACAGCTACACAGTTTGTGAGGACGATTTGGATAAAGTAATAGCCAAACTGCCAAGAGGAATTCCAACCATCCTACTTGCTCACGAACCTGATTTTGCAAAAGAATCCTCTCAAACCGGATTGTTTGACCTTCAAATTTCAGGACATTCACATGGAGGGCAGTTTATTATTCCAAAATTTGAAACAACACCCTTCAGAGGACCGAATTCAACAAAATATCCCGTTGGACTTTATAAAGTCAACGACATGATTCAATACACAAGCAAAGGCCTTGGAACCAATTCATTTAGAATAAGAATAAATTGTAAACCTGAAATTACAATAATTACTCTTAAATCAAGTAAAAAGCATAAAATTAAGATAGAATGATTAAAAATAGATTAATTTCATCCCTTAGAACAATAATAACAACTTCATTATTTGTTCTGGCAAATATCACAGCTATATACCTGGTTGATTACATCAGTGCAGATTTTACTGTTGGCCCATGGTATAATGCTGTAATTATCGTAATTGCAGTTGCAATAGCCAATGCCCTATTGTGGCCAATATTCAGACGATTTTTAATGAAAATCATCATATTCACATTCGGAATCGGATCACTTTTTATAAACTCAATCATCTTCTATATTGCATCTTATTTCATTCCAGGAGTTTCAGCAGGAATTTATGGAGTCCTGCAGGTTCCGATTGTAATGGCGATAGCAACAACATTAATCACAAACATTACAAACACCAACTACTATGACAGCTACATCAAAAGCATTTTAAAATATGCTTTAAAGCAAAAAACCAGATATACAAAAAGATATTCCGGAGTAATAATCCTTGAAATAGACGGCCTTTCAATAAACACCCTAAAAAAAGCCATTGACAAAGGTGTGATGCCGAACATTAAAAAATGGCTGGACAATAAAACTCACACTTTAAAAGGATGGGAGACCGATTTATCATCCCAGACCGGTTCAAGCCAGGCGGGAATCCTGCATGGGAACAATGAAAATATTGTTGCATACAGATGGGTTGAAAAGGAAAACAACAATCAAATCGTGGTTTCTGGAAAATTAAGCGATGCTCCAAAAATCGAAAAGCAAATAAGTGACGGCAACGGGCTTCTAGTCAATGGAATCAGTATTGCAAACATGTTTTCTGGAGACAGCAAAATACCAACATTAACATCCTCAAAACTTGGGGGACTATCCAAACTATACAATAAAACATTGGATGCAGTATTTTTAGATGCTTATAACTTTCAAAGAGTATTCATATTGTTTTTGTGGGACATCATATTGGAGTTAAAATCTCAGGTGGTTCATAAAATAAAAAATATCCAGCCACGTTTAAGAAGAAATATTGTTTATGCTGCGGTTCGGGCCGGCGCTAATGTAGTGCTTCGGGAAGTAACAACAGATATTTTGACAAGTGAAATATTAACCGGAAATATTGATACCGCTTATGCGACCTATATGGGCTACGATGAGATTGCACATCATTCAGGAGTACAGGACGATGATGTTTGGGGAGCCTTAAAAAAAATCGATGCCCAATTTGGAAAATTAACCTCAGCTATAGAGATGAGCGACAGAAACTATGAAATGGTAATTTTATCAGACCACGGACAATCAAACGGGGCAACATTCAAACAAAGATATGGAATCACGTTGGGAAATTATGTGAGGAGATTTCTTCCTGATGATTTGACAATTCTTAAAACTGAATATAATATTGACCACTTCAGAGATGCAGTAATACCTGAAAATAAACAAATTAAAAGCATTAAAGACAGATTTGGAAATATCCGTGACGATTTATTTGAAGATTTTAAATCACTGCATGACATTAAAGAGGAAGTGGAAAAAAGAAAACCCGAACTTATTTTTAAAAATGAAAGATATCTGAAACTGAGGGAAAAATATTCGAATAGTCTAGATTATATCAAAGACTATGAAATCAAAGAACAAAGCACTAAAAAAGTAAAGTATTCCGAATTGATTGTTTTGGGTTCTGGAAATTTAGGTTTAATATATTTTACTCAATGGAAAGAACGTTTAAACTATGAAGAAATAGTAATGCTATTCCCGGATTTGATACCTGGACTTGTCAAGCATTCAGGAATAGGATTTGTCATGCTGAATTCAATAAGACATGGTGGAATAGTCATTGGTCAGGATGGCATCTATTACTTGGACAGTGATGAAATCGTTGGTGAAAATCCGCTTGAAGGGTTTGGAGCCAATGCTGCAAAACACCTGAAAAGGCAAAATTCTTTTAAAAATATGCCCGACATACTTGTGAACAGTTTTTATGATGAAAAATACAATGAGGTATGCGCATTTGAAGAACTGATCGGGTCTCACGGAGGCCTTGGAGGAGACCAGACAAAACCATTCATAATTTATCCTTCCAAATGGGAAGACCCAGGAGAGCTGATTGGTGCGGAATCCATTTATAAATTCTTAAAAAATGAAATCGATGAATTAAATTCTTGAAAGCCAATAATCAAAAACATCTGAAATTTCTTCATCAAAACCAATTGTCTTATCCTTATTTTGAGATATTGCATCTGGATAATGCCTGTTTAATCTGATTAAAGTTGAATTTGGAGTGTCAAACGTCATTTGCTCAAATGGATAACGGATAATAACAGGAGTATTGAAACCAACACCCAACTCTAAAAATACGATGTTTTTATTCTCATCAACATGATTTAAATAATCAGAATACCTTCCATACATTTCATGCCAATTTTCATCTTCTACAAAGAAATTATCCTTTCTTACGTTAATTTCCATGTTTTCACCACAAACCGGACATACAGGTACAAGATCAGTTGGAATCCTGCAGTCTTCAGTTTTTTCAATGGCTTCAAAAATTAATTTCTCATTCGAATACAATTTATTGTGGCATGCCTTTTCACATTGCATCAGTCCATAATCGCCTTGAGTGGCAAAAATTCTTTCGTCTTCAAATCCATTTATCCAGAATTGGTGTTCAACATTAGTCGTTAGGACAAAATAGTCCTTATCCTTAACCAATTCCAATAATTGCCCATATAATTTTGTTTTTCCAACAGAATATCTGTTTACATACACGTGTCGTGCCCAATGAGCCCATTTTTCCTCTTGAGTTTTATAGGGATAAAATGTAGCGGAATACATGTCCTGAACGCCATATTTTTCGATGAAATCCTGAAAATTATCATCGAAACGTTTACCCGAATACTCCAGACCTGCAGCTGCTGAAAACCCAGCACCCGCACCAACAAGAATATAATCTGCATCTTCAATAGCATTATAAGCCTTATCTAATCTTTGTACAAATCGTTCCATGTTACTCTCCTAAAATAATAGCTTTTTATAAATCGAATAGCTTTCATCTGAAAATACATCAAAAATTACATGATTCAATGTTGTTTCATTTGAATCCAAATAATCATTAACAGTTTTAATGGCAATTTTTGCGGCCAATTCCTGTGGAAAATTAAATACCCCTGTGGATATGCTGCAAAATGCCAATGATTCAAGTTCATTCAAGGCAGCAATTTCCAGACATGACGTATAACAATTAGCCAATGCCATACAATCATCTCGAGACGGATTTAACCCTTGAGGAATGGCAGGCCCCACAGTATGTATGACATATTTTGATGGAAGATTATAAGCTCCTGTAATCTTGGCTTTGCCAATACCTTCATCCTTGTCTTGAATTTTCATGATTGAATTGCATTCCTCCCTTAGCTGAATGCCTGCAGCCGAATGGATTACATTGTCTATGCAGTTATGAAGAGGAATAAAACAACCCAACAATTTTGAATTGGCGGCATTGACAATAGCGTCAACTTTCAAAGTTGTAATATCCCCTTGCCAAAGCATTATTTTTCCCTTGGATTCAGTGATATCTTCAACTGAAGTCAAATTTTTGTTTAATGTTTCATTAGTTAAAAAATCATCCTGAACCTTTAAAAATTCATCTGAGACTTTAGAAGGCATTCTTATATTCATTAATGAGCGAAGCAAATTCCTTTTATCATGATAACTTTGCGGAATCTCAATAGACTCGTTTCTCTCATCGATTAAGTAATTGATTAAAAAATTTAGTTGCTCTTCCATATCCATCTAATCCCCCCTAATCACCACATATAAATTTAATTTAATTATTTAAATGATTTTTGTTACCTCAAATAAACCAGGTAACCGAAAAGTAACTATATATAATAATTTAGTCAAATATCACTATGAATAGCGAAAAGTTATTTGCAGACATAAATTGAATTAAGATAAATGATTAAAATGACTGGTAAAATTTACATTATAGGAATCGGCCCTGGATCAAGCGAATATTTGACTAAAAAAGCCATCGACACTGTTGAAGCAAGCGATTATACCGTTGGAAGCACACGTGCAGTTGATTTGTTTGGAGACATTTCAGGTAAAATTGCATTTAACGTGAAGGATTTATTGGACAAGCTTGAAGAGGGTGTTGACCTAGCGATTAAAGGAAATACAGTTTCAATTTTATCAACAGGAGATCCCGGATTTTCTGGAGTTTTAAATACAGTTTTAAGAATATCAAATGAAAAAAGTTTCCCAAAAGAAAATATAGAAGTCATTCCAGGAATCAGCTCATTGCAGCTTGCGGCTGCAAAATGCCATATCCAATGGGACAACGCCAATGTAATGACATTCCATGGAAGGGAAAACATAGAGGATATCCTGCCAGTCATTAACAACGGAAAACCGACAATAGCTCTTCCGTCAAGAAAGGTAAAGGACATGGCCCAATTTCTACTTGACAATGGCGTTGATGCAAACCGTGAAGTTGTTGTGTGCGAACGCCTAAGTTACCCTGATGAAAAAATTGTCGAATCCACTTTAAAAGACATCGCTCAAAGTGAATTTACCTATATGTGTATTATGGTCATATATTAGGAATATTTACCCTTAAAATTCATTTTAAAAGTCATTTACTATTTAATTTCAAAAATAAAGTTCATATACCAAATATATCATACTTTAATTGTTGATTTTTAGAAAAAATTAACGATTAAGGTAGATATTATGAATAAAAAAATAACCACACTATGTTTTGTTTTCTTATTCTTCTTTTTAATTTCTGCCGTTTGCGCAGCAGACAATGAAAATGAAACATTAAAACAAACACAATATGCAGATTATCAAGACACATTATCTGCAATCAATGAAGCCAATCTTGATGAACTGCAAGCAACCAGCACGGAAAAACAGCCAACATCAAGTGCTACAAAATTAACCAAGGAAAAGGTTAGTATTAGCGCCCCAAATGTTAAAATGTATTATAAGGATGGAAGCAAATTTAAAGTAACTCTAAAGGATTCCAAAAAGAAACCAGTAAAGAACGCCAAAATTAAAATATCTATCAATGGAGCTACTTACAATAAAGTTACCGATTCCAAAGGAACCGCAACAATAAACCTTAATTTGAATAGCGGAAATTATGTTGTCCTAACCACCTTTGACGGAACAAATAAATATGAAAAAAACAGTGCCCAAAGCACAGTGACAATCAAAAGCACAATAAAATGTAGTGATTTTACAAAATATTATAAGAATACTGCATCTTATTTCGCTACATTTTACGATAAAAGCGGCAAGCTTTTAAAAAACACGAATGTTAAGCTAAAAGTCAACAGTAAAACATATACGGTAAAAACCAATTCCAAGGGAGTGGCAAAATTGGCCATTGATTTAAAACCCGGAAAATACAATATCGTATCAGCCAACAGCAAAACCAGCGAATCTGTTACAAAAACCATTACAATAAACTCATTGATTGAAACGGAGGACCTGACATTCAACGAAACCGAAACCGGGAAATTCAAGGTTAAAATATTAAATAGCTATGGTAAGGCCTCACCAAACAAAAAAGTCACTGTAAAAATCAACGGCAACACCTATACGAAAACAACCGATAAAAACGGGACTGCGAGTTTTAATCTCAATCTAAACTCTGGAAAATATACATTGACAACAGAATACTTGGACATCAAATCCACAAATAAAATTACCGTGAATAAAGCCATAAAGATCAGTTCCTTTGTACATGTCACATTAATTCCGAATTATGTCAACGTGACTCTTCCTTATGTCTATTCAGGTTCCCCATATTCAATTAAATCTGGGGCGAATGGCATTGTAAGAATGCCAAAGGTGGAAATCTTTACAGTTCAAGTTGGAGATAAAATCTATAAATTTTCAACCGGACCAACAAACGGAATTGATGCAATTGAACTTGGTTATCAAAACTATCTAATACCATTTGACGGCAGTTCCATTAAAAACAACATCAATAAAACCAAACTGCAAGGAAACGGAATCATTATTTCAAGAATCAAAGATTACACAGAAATTGATTATAAAAGCAACACCGCCGACAATGTAGAACTGTTCGGATTTTATGCTGATAAAGGCCTGGAAAACAGTGAAACATTAACATATATGCAAAACGACAAGATTATCGCTAAAATAAATTTCATGACCCAAAGATTTGATGAAACCGGAGTGAAATTCAGTTTAGGAAAATTCTATCAAAAAACCCTATATGATTTTGATTATAGAAGTTATGATGAAATTACTCAAAACAACACCCAATCAATCAAATTTCAAAACACCAATACCCCAGTAACATTCAATCTTTTCAAAACCAGCATTGCAGGTTACGTATCTAAAGAGGACATTATTACAAAGTTTATTGTAAACGGCAAGGAAGAACTCGAAAAGCAGGAAACAATAAGCTATGGTCTGGCTAAAAAATATCGCAAAAATCTGGGTTTTGAAATTCTACAGGCATATACCATAATAAATGAAAAGATAACTTCAGATATACTAAAAAATTGGATTAATAAAAATAAGCTTTATTTGGATAGGTTTGGAGTTATGAATGTTTATGGAATGCATCTGGCATCACTTGAAACAACCTGGCTTGCAGATAAGCTAGCCGACGAATATGCTGGAGAATTCCATGTAAGTTGGAATAGGGGAAATACCGTGACTATTTTAGGTGGAATAAACCTGGAAGATACCTATCTGAACATCTTAAATGCCGATATGGGAATGAAAGTTAAAGGAAGTGCAGACAATGTAACTTCATTTAGATTTATCAATTCACTGCAATTGCCGAATATTGAAGAATACAGCTTGCAAGAGGTGGCAAAAAGATTTTGGAATATAACAACAAACTCTCAAGACAATATATTCATGGCCATTGAAAACAATAAAACCAGTATTGCACAATTAGGAGAAATGATATGCCTATTTGCTGAAGATGGCAGCAATAGTGCAATATTTCTTAACACGACAAATGGGGTGGCCAGTGTAATATATTCCCATGGCAATGCAACATATAAAGGAGCATCACTGGCTACAAGCAAAGACTGCTGTAGTGTTGGAATAATGCCAAAAGATATTATTTCAGGAATAAGAAATGCATTAGAGTTATTTGAAAAAACAAAATCAAAACTAAGTGACATATTCGATCAAATACATCCCATGAGCAAAATTGCATATAAAGTTTTAATGCACATTGGTGGAAAACTTGCAGTCGGCGTTACAAAAGCTGCTTTAAGTATTATAGGAACCATGGTCTTTATACAACAAGTAGGTGTAGAATTTAGAAATGAATTTTTCGACGAAAAAGACTGGCACACTGTAATGGACATTTTCACTTTTACACGGCCCGGATACAATCAAAATAAAAAAGTCTACAATATTCCTAATAATAATGGAGGATACGATTATATTGAAGTTGAAATCAATAGTGACCTCAGTTTAAATAGAAATAACGCAATATATATAAGCAATGGCCAAATAAAGAATTTAACAAAGGCTGAAACCTACAAATATTTTAGCGATGAATATTGGAGCCCCATAGCCGTGCCTACCAAATATTGGGATGACAGTTGGAACGGAGTAAAATGAAGATTATAGATTTTTTTAAAAATCAGCCAAGAGCAATACAAATATTAGACATAATATTCATAATATGCATTATATATGAATTTATCCTGACGATGCTTGGCATGCAGCTTAACATGTCCATGTCATTATTAATGCTATTTATAATATTCGTGACTACAATACGAGGCCTAAACTAGTTAATAGGGGATTTTATGAACAGAAATGAAATAATATTTTTAATTGGAGCAGTGGCAATAATGCTGATATGCATTGCTACAATACCGCAATATTCCTTCCTATTTATCTTTTTACTAGCTTTAGCTTTAATTGTGATAATCATGTCAATATTTTCCAAATACAGTAAAAAATACGAAAACAAGAAATTGTCCGTCATCTTTTGCATATTAGGAATAATTCTTTTCATATTGTATTTTATTAATTCTGCATATATTGATTTGACCAATAAAGGTACAATGGCAGATAATGTAATATTGCTGGCATTATTTGTCATTTCAATATGTTTGGGATGGTTTTTCGAATAAAATAAGGATTGAAGTTAAAATAATTAATTTATTTTAACTTATTTTAATTTTTTATAATTGAATAGCTTCCTGAACGACTTCATCATTATCTTCATCATCATACAGGATATGAGCTAATTTTAATAATTTTTCCTGGCCTTTAACTTCATCTTTAAATAAAGGAACTTCGGCAATGTGCTGATCTGGGAATTTCTGATCAATTAAGGCCAAACGTTTTTGCTGTAACTTATGTCTTGAATGACAGAAATCGCAGTCACAAATATCAGGCATCACTTGATTTACGATAACACTATCAACAGTAATATCAAACTTGCCTAAAGCTTCCAAAGCCCTTTCTGATTCATAAATAGACATTTCTTCCGGAATGACAACCATTTTGAAAGTAGTCCTGTTCGGATCAGACAATACTTCTTTTGCTTTGTCAATTTGCTCTTTGGTTCTTTTCAAATCTTCAGAAGTTTGAGGATCATCGACTGCATCCATGAACGGCATGATTTTCTTTAAGGCATTGGTGGCGGTACCTAATTTTGCCTTAAGCATCATCATTTTACCAACCCAGGAGTCCATCACTTCAGGGAATGACAACAATCTTAAAGTGTGTCCGGTAGGAGCAGTGTCAAATACAACAACATCAAATTCATCGGAATTCATTACACCCATAAACATTTCAAATGCAGCCGCTTCATCCGCACCTGGAGAAGATGATGCCATATCTAGTTGATCAGACAAGAAGTCCATGCCCAATAAACCACCATCAGCATCAGGATTAGCTGCTTTTTCAGCATCCAATTGTGCCTGTTTTTGAGCCATTGCCACTTCCGGGTCGATTTCAACAGCAAATAAATTTGTTTTTATTTCACGAGGATAGTTGCCAATAGGAACTTCAAGTGAATCAGATAAAGAATGTGCAGGGTCAGTTGAGACAATCAAAGTTTTTTTACCTTGTTCCGCCAACCATAATGCAGTAGCGGAAGATACTGAAGTTTTTCCAACTCCTCCTTTACCACCAATAAAAATAAATGTTGTTTTATCTTTGTTAAATTTAAAATAATCTTTAAATGCCAAGTAATTTACCTCCTTTAATAAACTTACTTTTAGGGTGTACTCGGATTTTCGTGTACTTACCCCTCCTTTCATGAAATTTTTTCACTTATGAGTGTAAAAAGTATATGATTTTAATTAATCTTACTTTAGGTTACTAAATGATATTTAATGTTTTATAGTATATAAAGTTAGTTATTAATAGTGACATTCCGATATTTGATTTTTTTACATGAAAAATTCATTTACAGGAAACACTTGATTTAAAGTGATAAAGCTAATACCAACATTTTTAGTTATTATTAAACAACAAAATTGCTTCAAACATACAAAAAGCATAAATATTTAAATTAAAAGAAACAATAGCTTAAATAAGGTAGTAAAATCTTAAATCATAAATATTCATGGAGGGTGATTAACAATGGAATTTGATAAAGAAAAATTCAAAAGTGTTCTTTCATATATCATTAATAGATGTGAAAATAAAAAGAATGTTGGAAAAACTGTTATTTGTAAATTATTATACTTTTCAGATTTCAATTATTATGAAAAATATGAAACTTCCATAACCAATGAAACCTATATCAAATATGAAAGAGGCCCCTATCCACAACACATTGATGAAATAGTCAATGAAATGATTAATGATAACTCCATTACAATTGAAAAAAAACCTTATTTTGGAACCACTATTCATAAACACTACTTACAGGAAGTTCCAGATTTATCAGCACTGAACACTAAGGAATTGAGTGTTATAAATGAAGTAATTGATGAATTGGGTGATTTATCTGCAAAAGAAGTCAGTGAATATTCTCATGGAGATATGCCTTGGATGATTGCAGAAGATAATGAAGATTTAGACTATGAATACGTTTTTTACAGAGACCCTGAATATAGCGTTAGAGAATACGACAACTGAATACACCATTAAAACTTATCCCAAGTTTGATAAGGAATTTAAAAAACTCACTAAAAAATGTCCATCACTTGAAAAGGATTTTGAAAGGCTGAAAAAAGTTTTACTCCTAGATTTAAAAAGAGGAGACCACAGATTAACTCAAGACAGATATAACCAAATCCCAGGATTAGGTTCAAAAGTAAAATTTCCAGTGTTTAAAGTCAAAAAATTTCGTTGTAAATCAATTAAAGAAGGAAATAGATCCCCATTTAGATTTATATTCATATTAAGTAGAAAACACCACTTAATCTATTTCACAGAATGTTATTACAAATCCAAACATGAAATTGAAAACAAAAAAAGAATACAAAAAATCTGTGCAAATCATGAAAAATATTTTAATGAATAAAATGTTTTTCTCAGTTTCAGACAATTCCTTGACTATCTCTTTTGGATCGTCATCAATGTTTATCATAATGCCTCCAAAACAATCAAAAAATTATTCCTCGCCATATTTTTCCAATTCTTTATCAAGCAAATCTCTTAATTGTTTTGCAACAACAGGAGACATTGTAAGCTCTGTTTTTGCAGTTCTAATCATGCCTACTTTAGGACCATTTAAGATATCGTTGTTTTTTTCAATTTCATCCTTAAATAAAATCAGTCTTATGTCAAACGGTGATGAAGCGATTGCTCCACCGGTAATGTAATATTCTGTCAAATCTTCCGGAATAAATAAGTTTAATTCTTTTTTATCTTCACTCATGATAACACGTCCTAAAATGTAATTGAAAACTCTAAAGTTGGAGCTTCATCAAACATTGCTCCAATTTCATCATAATTTGAATATTTTTTAACATCTGCAGGATTAACTTCGCTGCTTTCAAAAGATAATTCTTGCTTATTTGATCTTCTTAAGAATTCATTAGCTTCAATCAATCCCAATGCCAATACCCTTTCATCATTAGAGTTTAACTTGAACCTTTTAGCGCCTTTTTTTTCAACTTCTAAAATACCGATTTCTTCTAATTGATTCATGTGAATATAGACTGTCTTTGGTGAAACATCAGCCATTCTAGATATTTCATCAACGGTTAAAAATGAATCAACATATGTCAATAGCTCTTCCAATATTTTTATCCTTGCATTTTCACCAAACAATTCATTTAATAGCATATCTCTCATCTCTGTATCTCTCATCTAAAAGGTAATTTATAATTTAGTATTGATTATATAAATATTTTTACTTTTACTTCTAAAAAAATTGTAATTTACTTCCAAATTACTTGAACATGAAAAACTTGTAATTAAAAATAAAATTGAAAATATCAAAAAAATGATAAAAATTTTATGTTTTTCATCAGTTTTGTTTTATACTTTTCATCTAATTATCATTATAAAGTTTGACTAAAAGTAGTCGAAAAGTTGTAATAATAGAAAATAATTAACTTCCCACAATACAATATTTTGTGCTAAAAACATACCCTATGTTTCAAAAAATATCTTTATCCAAATATTTTCTCCATAATTTGATATAAATACTTATTTAATGTTTATTTTTTATTTTAAGATGCAAGTGAGCACTTACATTCGAAAAAATTTATATATGGCCTTTAATAGAGTTAATGGTAAGTGACTATCCCATTTCACTAAAAAAAATATGGAGATTAAATATGAAAAAGATTATCTTGTCATTATTATGTCTATTAATAATATCATTAGGTGTTGCATGCGTAGCCGCAAGTGACAACACCACAGTAACCCATGACTCTATACAAACTTGATCAACAACACATACCTGTTGACACAAACATGACAGTTGAAAATAATATCAACAATAACATTTCAAACACAACTAACAATGATGCCGCACAAACAGTTAACAACGATACTGTAAACATGATTGACAATGCTGTAACTGTTGACAATACTGCTATAAAAGTTGCCGACAATACTGCAGGCGTACAACCAACAAAAAACACTCCAAAACTTGATATCAAAGGCCCAAAAAACCCTACAAAACTTGATATCAAAGGCCCAAAAATCACAAAGGATGGTCTAAAAATAAAGAGTAGTAATACATCTACTAAAACCAATAACAGAGGCTTAGGAATTTTGTTATTGTTTTCAGGAACTGCTATAACAGCAGGTATTGGAGTTTATATGATTATAAACCCGTATGCTTTTCAATAACTGAATATTCCTTTTCTTTTTTTACTATCCAATAACTGTTTTTTGATATTTATCATAAAACCATCATTATAATATATCCACGGAAAAGTAGCAACCTTATGAAATCAGTGCATTAGCTTTTTAGTTACAATTTAAGTTCATAATCGTTCGGAAACATCACCTAATTTTAAAAAAATAGAGAAATAAATAGTAATATCTTAGGAAAAGGCCTCACGAAAACTAATTATCCCATTTTCCAATGTGCCACATGCCATCTATTTTTCTGAAATTGGCTACGGTATTTAATGTCCATTTGCCTCTTGCGCCATACACCTTGGCCGTTAAAGTAACATCAGCAATTAAAGAAGCATTGTTGTCATCATCCCAAAGGATTGTAGGTTCTTCGATTTCTGATTTAAAGTAATTTAAAGTTCCATCAATTACTTCACCTATGAATTCCCCTTTAGATTGAGTTTTACCTGACATATGAACCAATAGGTAATTGTCATCCAGTATTTCATTTAATTTGCCCTCATCCTTATCAATCAATGCTTTTTGAAACTCTACAAACCTGTCAAGAATTTCACGGTCCACACCGCTAAATGATTTTTCGCAAATAATTTCCACATCAGTCATACTATAATTTATTAATTAATAACTACAAATTATTTACTGTATAAATGATTGGATAGTTGGTGAAAATATTAGCGAAATTCCAAAAATAGATTTAGAAAAAACGGAATCAAACATTGTTGAATTCATTAAATCTAAAGTTAGAGAATCCAAAACCAATGGAATTGTTGTTGGTTTGAGCGGAGGAATTGATTCAACACTTATAGCATATTTAGCCTGCAAAGCCGTTGGACAAGAAAATGTATTTGGAATTGTAATGCCATCTGCAACCACATCGGCTGAAGATAAAATTCATGGCATCGAAATAGCGCAAACCCTTGGAATTGAATACGAGGAAATTGCTATTGACAGTATTTTAGATGAATTTTTACTTATGACAAAACTCAAAAAGAATGATTTGGCTATCGGAAATCTTAAAGCCAGAATCAGAATGTCAATCATTTATTATTTTGCAAATCAAAAAAATTACCTGGTTAGTGGAACAGGTAACAAAAGCGAAATCCTAATCGGTTATTTTACAAAACATGGAGATGGCGCATGTGATATGGAACCGATTGGAGATTTATACAAAACTGAAGTTTATGAATTAAGTGAATATCTAGATATTTCAACCGAAATTCTCAAAAAGCCTCCTCGTGCGGGTTTGTGGGAAAACCAAACTGATGAAGATGAAATTGGAATGTCTTATGCTTTACTTGATCAGATTCTTTATCTTTACACAGAAAAAGATTTGAAAAATGCTGAAATAGCTCAAAAATTGGATATTTCAGTTGATGACGTTGATATGATTATTGAAAAAATTAAAAGGAGCGAACATAAAAGCAAAGTTCCTGAAATTCCTCAAAAAACAATATTATAGTGGTGATTTAGTGAGCGAAAATATTGAAAAAAAATGGCAGAAAAAATGGGCAGATGCAAAACTTTTTGAATCAAACCCTGATGAGAGAGAAAAACTATTCATTACAGTAGCTTTTCCATATCCTAGTGGAGCAATGCACATAGGTCACGGACGTACCTATACAGTGCCTGATGTTTATGCTAGATTTAAAAGAATGGAAGGTTATAATGTATTGTTCCCAATGGCATGGCATGTGACCGGTGCTCCGGTTATCGGTATTGCAGATAGGATTAAAAGAAAAGATCCATGGACATTAGATTTATATGAAAGAGTCCACGGCGTTCCAAAAGAAATTTTACCAAAATTAGAAGACCCTGAATATATTGTAAAATATTTTTCAACAGAATATCATGAAGTAATGGAAGAAATGGGTTATTCTATTGATTGGAGAAGAGAATTCAGAACAATTGACCCAACCTACAAAAAGTTTATCGAATGGCAAATAACCACATTGCACGATAAGGGACTGGTTGCAAAAGGAGAACACCCTGTAAAATACTGTCCGAACTGTGATAATCCAGTGGGAGACCACGATTTGCTTGAAGGTGAAGGAGTAGGCGTCAATGAACTTACACTTTTAAAATTCCCAATTGAAGACAAAATCCTTGTGACTGCAACTTTAAGGCCTGAAACAATCGTCGGAGCAACCAACATCTGGTTAAATCCTGATGTGGAATATGTGCTTGTAAATGCCGAAGGCGAAAACTGGATAATTACAAAAGAAGCTCACTACAATTTACAGCACCAAATTAAAAATTTGGAAATTATCTCTGAAATTGATCCTAATGATTTTATTGGAAAAATGGCAAAAAATCCATTTACCGGTGATGAATTGCCAATTTTCCCGGCCAGTTTTGTAAGCGCATCATATGGAAGCGGGGTCGTATTTTCAGAACCTGCCGATGCCCCTGCAGACTACATCGCACTTCAAGATTTGAAAAACAATGATGAATTAATATCCAAGTACAATCTGGAAGGAATTATTGAAAACGTTCATCCGATTCCTGTCTGTACCCTTAAGGGCTATGGAGAAATTCCTGCAGCAGACATTATTGAAAGGCTTGGAATTACCGATCAAAACGACGAAAAACTACATGAAGCCACTAATGAATTATATAAACAGCAACACAGTAAAGGAACAATAATCGAATCAATACCTGGTTTTGGAGGTATGAAAGTTCGTTTTGCTCGTGAAGAGTTAAAAGAAAAATTAATTTCAGACAATATGGCTACAATAATGTACGATTTCGCTGAAAGGCCAGTCGTGTGCAGATGCGGAAACAACTGTGTCGTTAAAATCATGGACAACCAATGGTTCATGAAATATGGAAACGAAGAATGGACCGAAAAGACCCTGGAAGTTCTTGAAGGCGAAAAAATCATTCCAAAAGAACTTAAAAGTAATTTCGAATATTACATTAACTGGTTGGATGACTGGGCCTGTTCTAGAAAAGTAGGGCTTGGAACAAAACTTCCATGGGACAGTCAATGGTTAATTGAACCTTTAACCGATTCTACAATTTACATGTCCTACTATGCAATAGCAAAATACCTAAGGGACATGAATCCTGATGATTTGACACTTGCATTCTTTGATAAAGTTCTTTTAAATAAAGATTCCGGAGAAATTACCGTTCCTGCAGAAAAGGTTGCCGAAATCCAAAATGAATTCAACTACTGGTATCCTCTTGACTGGAGATTATCCGCAAAAGATTTGGTTGGAAATCACTTAAGCTTTTTGATGTTTGCCCACAGCGCAATTTATCCAAAAGAAAAATGGCCTAAAGGAACTGTAGTATTTGGTATGGGCCTTTTAGAAGGAAATAAAATGTCCTCCTCAAAAGGTAACGTGATTCTTCTTAAAGATGCAATCAATGATTACACAGCAGATGTTGTAAGACTTTTCCTTATGGCATCAGCCGAACCATGGCAAGACTTTGACTGGAGAGAAAAAGAAGTTCTCGGAACAAAAAGAAGACTTGAATGGTTTAGAGAATTTGCGGCCAAAGTTGAAGAGATAAAAGGTTCTAAATTAGATTTAAGCAACATTGAAGAAGTTAAACTGACACGTACCATTGACTTATGGATGATGAGCCAGCTTAACGAACATATCAAAAAATCAACTGAAGCCCTGGAAGTCTTCCAAACAAGACAGGCACTTCAGGATTCCCTGTTCCTGCTTAAAAAAGATGTTGACCACTATCTATACAGAGTTAAACATTTACTTGACTCACAGGACCCTGCAATCGTATATGTCCTATCTACAGTATTGGAAAACTGGATTAGACTTTTAGCACCGTTCACCCCTCATACTTCCGAAGAGTTATGGGCTGCTTATGGTGGAAAAGGATTTGTAAGTGAGGCAAGTTGGCCTGAAGCTGATGAAAGCTTAATGAGTGCTGAAATTGAAAAATCAGAAGATTTAGTGGAAAATATCATTAAGGATATTGCACACATTAAACAAATGGTTGGAGACGAAGTCGAAAAGATCCACATATATCTCGCTCCTGACTGGAAATGGGAATTATATAGGATAGCTGATGAAGTCGGAAAACCTGACATCGGCCAAATTATGGGTAGAGCCATTGGAGCTAACATCTATGATGATAAAAAAGAAATAGCAATGGTGGCTAAAAAAATCGGTAAAGAAATAACCAAGACAAGATACATCGGTAAAATTAACGAAGAGGAAATCTTAACTGATGCTCTTGACTACATTAAAGAGGAATGTGGAAACGAGGTTATTGTTCACACCGACGATTCCTACGACCCACAAAATAAGGCCAAAAACGCAATGCCTTATAAACCTGCAATATTTATGGAATAATCTAATTATTCCAACCACTTTCTTTTTTTTAAACTTATTTTGTTGAAAACAGATGTAAAATCGGAAGCCTATCCATAACATCAATAACGGCAGCCGATATAGCTAAAACAATGATTACATAGATAAATATCCTCAATAAGGTAAATCCACCCAAATTAATTAAATTAAACAAATCAAGGAAATTGATTACCAGGATATTTGACAAATAGATTCCGTAGCTTCTCTGACTTATATTTACAATAATTTTATTAAGTTCAAAATCAAATCTGTCAAAATTGGTATTGAATACAATTATAAACAAACCGATGCCCTGCAGACAAGCTCCAGGAGTGATATCTCCAAGTTTAATGAACAGTAAAGACTGATTGTTTGTAGCAAAAGACAAGCCGAGAGTTCCGATTATAGTTATTGCCGAACCGATAATGAACAATGCGACACCAAAAGACCTGTTTTTGAATAGTTCATCCTTTGTAACAGTTAAATAATAGCCCAAAATAAAATAACCGAAAGCTCCTGTAAAATATCTGAAATAATCAAACAGTATTGAATGAACATTTAAGAACTGTAAAATGCTTATTATTATCCAAATCCAAATATAATACTCAATTTCTTTAATCGATGTATTTTGAATCCAAGTACTGATGATTGGGGATAAAATATATAATCCCAAAATCATGTACACATACCAAAACTGGATGGATATATTGGTGGAATCTAAAAACCCTCTAAAAATAAACCATAACAGGTCATTAAATCCCCATGTAGGACCCAATTCCTGCTTGAACACCACCTTAATCACTGCATATAATATTAACCAAAAAATGAAAGGCAGCAATATCCTTTTAACACGTCTTGGAATATCCTTAATCGATTGCTGTTTTCTTAAAATCAAAAATCCAGAAGCCATGATGAATAAAATTATTCCAAAACGAAATATTGACCCTGCAATGACTCCCTGATACCATTTATATGAAAACAAAATGTCAGTTGTGAGCAATGATGATGACACATGTATGCCTATTACACCAAAAATAGCCAAAAATTTAAGCCAATCCACCCACAATATCCTATCAGTTTTCATCAATATAATATTAATTTAATAACTATATAATACTATCATACTACCATTCTATTAAAACATGGAAAATTTTATTAGAAAAATAAATTAAACCATAATCTAACTAAAACTCAGGTGAGAATATGAACAAAAAATTGTTAACAATATTTTTGGTTACAGCATTTTTGTTAGCTTCCATTAGTTATATTTCAGCTGCAGAAGCCTCAGACGATGGGAATCAAACTCCACAAAAAATTTCCGTTAAGATTGAGTGGAATGATGATGTAAATGCAAGCGACAGACCAAGTTCAGTCAATGTAAGTCTTATGAAGGATGGAAAGGTAGTTGAAACAAAAACATTGAGTGAAAATAACTCCTGGTCAGTTAACTTTACTGTTGATGAAAATGGAAGTTTTTCCGTTAAAGAAGATGATATCCCAGGATATTCCATTTCAATAAAAGGCAATGAGTCAAAAGGATTTATAATAATCAATACTCCTAAAACAGATAAATTAGGTGCAGCCACACCAGATGATCCTGTTGAGGAAAATGACACATTAGGCACTGAAGAAAATGGAAATCAAAGCGGTGATGACGACACCACAGTCAAAAATAACATTACATCTGATGACAACAACACTAATGACAACAAAACTGAAGATAATGCAACAGCCCCCGTTGTTGAAAATCAAAACACTACAAAGATTGTTAAAAAGCCAAAAAAAGATTCTGATAATAATCCAAAACCTAAAAATAATCCAAATATCAATCTGAAAAATACAGGAATTCCAATCCTTTTAGTTGTTGGTGTGTTGGCAGTTGCTTATGCACTATTCAAACGTGAAAAATAATTAAGTAGATGATTTATCATCTACATTCTTTTTTAAATCAGTGTATACTTTGTATACATTCCCCATACCCCGATATTCTATGATGAATATGACAAAAAAGGATAAAACACCCATTACACCATTTAAACCATAAAACTGATCAAAAAACGCTTCTATATGAGAAAAAACAAGTATTATAAAAATAATCTTACTATACCCAATTGTATAATTTTTCCATCCGATAAGATCTATTGCATGTTTAATACGGCGGAAATTAAAGGATTTTCTTAATTGTCCGCCATCAGCCAGTCTTGCCAATGACAATTCCATGAAAAATGATGTGACGTAGGTTATGACAAATCCGGAAACCACAAAGATTATGCAACTGACCGCATCATGATTGAATATTAACAATATTGTATTATGATACTCTAAAAAGAATTCTTCAATTTCAAATACAGGAAAATTTAAGTTAACGGCAACTGACGCCAATAAAAAAATTTGAATACCCATATAAAACAAATGAATAACAGAGCCTTTAAATCCTAAAATAATTACTTTTTTAGGCATTATCTTAGGCAGTCTTGTGCCTCCATCAATAACATCCTTAATTATTTGCAAACCGTATCCCATAACAAGTATTGCAAATAACAACGAAGTGAAACCTGAAATGGGAGTATTAACAATGTCAAATAGATATTCAATCACTGCAAATATAATCAGGACAAAAAGAAAGAATAACTTGTTTTCCATGCAATATTTAAGAGATCCTTTTACAATATCTATCGGCATTTCATCCCCCATGAAATAAAAATAATTTGAAAAAAAACTTATTTTTAAAAAATCTATAATTTTCTTGCAAATACCAAATATCCACTATGGCCGACCATTCTTGTTTTAGGCCTTACTCCTTGTTGCCTAATTTCCAAACCACGTTCTAAAAGTTCGATGATATCAATATCATAAAAACCTACCTTATTTGCAATACGATAAGAGAGTTTAGCTTGATCAATGTAAGGTGCGTAAACTGCCAGCCATCCCCCAACATTTAATGAATCCCAAACCTCTTCAAATATTTCAAATGGCTTTGGCAAATCTAAAAAGATTAAATCAATATTATCCTCATCGATTCCTTCCTTAATATTCTGATTTTTGACTTCAATATTTTCAATTCCAAAGTTGTCAATATTTTTCTTTGCAACTTCTGCAAAGTCTTGTCTAATCTCATAAGTAAAGACTCTGCCTTCCGGACCGACAACATTTCCAAAATTAAGTGCAATGGCTCCGGCACCGGTTCCAGCATCCACTACACGGCAACCAGCACCCAAACCAGTGTGCGCCAATACGTATCCAATATCTTTTTTAAGAAGAATTGAACATCTTCTCTCCATTATATCAATGAAATCATTGATGTTGGGTTTTATGATTTTAAATGTACGGTCAAGATGACTTTTGACTTCATCACCTATCTCAGCATTATCCAATATTTCTGCTTTAATTATTCCAAAATCGCTTTGGAATTCTTCACCGGGTTTTAAAACATATTTTTTGCCACGTTCATCTAAAATCATTTTCATAAAATACACCTAATTTTCTAATTCTGCTAATCTTTTTACTCTTTTTAAAGAATCCGGATGAGTAGATAATAATTCCATTATTCCATTTGTTTTTGAAATTTTAACTTCGGAATTAGCTAATTTTCTTAACTCCTCATCAGATATTCTTCCGTCACCGTCAAAATCAATTTGTTTGAAATCATTGATATCATGCTTTGCATTATTTATGTCATTGACAAAAAAGGCACGGTTTGTGTTTAAATCGTCAATTGTTTCTTTACTGCATCTTGCTGCGCCATATGACAATTTATATAATGCTGACACCAATGCTGCAGGGCGATTGCCAAACTCGACACTAGCTTCATCCGCATAATATTCCCTTGTTCTTGAAATGAACAATACCAACAACTGTCCTATCAAGTAAAACAGGTATCCGCCAATACCAATGATGATTCCAGCACCATTATCCCTATCGCCTGAAAACATGAATGATAATGCGACATAATAACAGACCATTGGAATCACACTGACCGCTGCAGTTACGGCCATATCATTATGCTTAATATGGCCCATTTCATGACCTAAAACAGCTCTTAGCTCATCATAGTCAAGCAATCCCAAAATTGGGCGGGTAATTGCAATGTGTCCGCTTTTACTTGATCGGCCATATGCAAATGCATTTGGAATATTGATCTCAGACAGACCAATTTCCGGTTTTGGAACTCCAGCTTCCTGAGCCAGTTCTGCAACCATTTTATGAATGTGTGGAGCTTCAGCTTCGGACAATGGCCTTACGTTCATTGAACGTTTTACCAAGGATGGGCCAAACCAATATTGTAAAAATACAATAACTATGCTCACGCCAGCGTAGAAAGTCCACCTGCCAATTCCTAAATACCAACCTACAAGCATTGCAAGGAAATATATGATTGAAAACATTGCAAAATAGGTTAAAAACATTCTTAATCTAAGTTTCCATGTGCCTCTCATTTTTAACACCTTAAATTTATATAAATATTATTTTTCAAATGCTCTCTTTAACTATATATTAATTGGATTTCATATATTAAAAAAGTTAAGCAAAAAATAATTTAACAACATAATACATAAATCTTACTATAATAAAATGGTGATTAAATGAGCGGACCATGGGTAGAAAAATATAGACCACAAAAATTAGAAGACATCGTAGGACAAAAACAAATCATTACCAGACTTGAAAAATATGTAGGCGAAGGAAGCATGCCTAATTTAATGTTTACAGGTCCGGCAGGTGTTGGAAAAACCACAACTGCACTTGCATTAGTAAAATCAATCCTAGGCGAATACTGGAGACAAAACTTTTTAGAATTGAATGCGTCCGATGCCAGAGGAATTGACACTGTAAGAGACCGCATCAAAAACTTCTGCAGACTTAAACCTGTAGGCGCCCCATTTAGAATAATCTTTCTAGATGAAGTGGACAATATGACCAAGGATGCTCAGCATGCGCTTAGACGTGAAATGGAAATGTATACAAAAACCGCTTCATTTATACTTTCATGTAACTACTCATCAAAAATTATCGACCCAATCCAATCAAGATGTGCAATATTCAGATTCGCTCCAATCAAAGGGGAGGAAATCAAGGAAAGATTGCAGTTCATATGTGAATCTGAAGGTTTTGAAGCTGATGATGAAGGCCTTCAAACCATAGTTTACTTTGCCGAAGGAGATATGAGAAAAGCAGTTAACGTTTTACAGGCTGCAACATCAGAAGGCGAAGCAATAACCGAAGAGTCAGTTTACGAAGTGGTGTCTAAAGCAAAACCTCAAGAAATTGCAAATATGATAAATAAGGCACTCATAGGAGACTTTTTAGGAGCAAGAACACTGCTTCGAGAAACTATGGTATTGCAGGGAACCAGCGGAGAGGATATGGTAACCCAAATCTATCAGGAAGTTTCAAAAAGAGTTGTTGAAGGTAAAATGGAACCTGACTTTTATATAAATCTAATCGAATCAATAGCAGATTGTGACTTTAGAATAAGAGAAGGAGCAAACCCAAGTATACAACTTGAAGCTCTCTTAACCAAATTCATTTAAGGTATGGAAATGTTATGGACTGACAAATACCGACCACAAACCTTAGATGAAGTGGTAGGTAATAATAAAGAGAAAAAAATAATCCTAGATTGGGTTGGAAATTGGAAAAAAGGCAATCCGCAACAGCCCCTACTTTTAGTTGGACCTCCAGGAATTGGAAAAACAACACTTGCACTGGTTATAGCTAAAGAGTTTTCAGAATACATTGAACTTAATGCAAGTGATAAGCGGTCACAGGATGTGATTAAAAGTACAATCGGTGAGTCCTCATCTACAAGATCCCTTTTTGGCGACGAATACAAACTAATCATAATGGACGAAGTAGATGGAATTCACGGAACCAACGACCGTGGAGGAGTGAAGGCGATTGGAGAAATAATTAAAAACTCAAAACATCCAATGATTTTAATGGCCAATGACTTTTACTCAAAACGCCTACAATCCATCAAGCCGAAATGCACAGTAATCAAAATGAAAAAGGTGAGAAGTCCAAGCATAAGGAAAGCCTTGAAAGAGATAGCTGAAAAAGAAGAAATAAAAGCTAATCCAAAGGCACTGGACTTGATTGCTAAAAAATCAAATGGAGATATGAGATCTGCAATTAATACACTTCAAGCCTTAGCCGATAATGATAAAGTGCTGGAACCAAGAGATGTTGAAAATCTAAGGATAAAGGATGACCGTTCCGATATTTTCAATGCGATAACCGGTGTTTTGAAAAGCAAAAACCCTCAACATGTAAGGGAGGCCTTAAGAGTTGACGAAGATCCGACTACAGTAATGGAATACATTGCAGAAAACATTCCAAGGGAATATACAAAAAAAGACGAAATCAAAAAAGCTTATGAAAACATAGCTAAAGCCGATTTATACTTTGGAAGAGCACGAAACAGTAGAAATTACGGTTACTGGAAATACGCAAGTGATTTCATGGGAATTGGTGTGAGTTCATCAAAAAAAGAAACATATAAAAAATTCACAAAAATTCAAACCCCATCTACATTCACATTGCTTGGCAGAAACAGAGGCAAAAGAAACCTAAGGGACGGAATTGCTGAGAAGATGAGTCAAAAGATGCATGTTTCACATGCCGTGGCAATTTCAATGTTTCCATATCTGGAGATAATGTTCAACAATGATGAGCTTGCATGGGAAATTTCCGACTTTTTGGAGCTGGAACAAAATGAAATAAAAAGGTTCAGAAAAAAGGCAATCCCTAAGAAAGTCATAAACAAAATGGAAAAACAGAAAGCTCAAATGAGAGTTGAAGAACGTGACAGAAGATTTGAAGAACTCCAAAATCAAATGATGAATGCTCCTAAAGAAGTAGTAGAAGTTCTTGAAGAACCTGTCGAGGAAGAACTTCCATTTGAAATACCTGGAATCGCTGATGAACCTCTTGAAGAAGAAACAGAAGAGGTTATTGAAGAAGAAATCCCAGAAGAAAAAGAAGAAAAACCCAAAAAGAAAACTGACAAGCAAGTATCACTTTTCAGTTTTTAATTTTTATTTTTTGAGTCGATGAACTCGGAAGCGCTGACAACATTTTCTCTAAACTGAGGAGCAACATCCTCCAAAAATTCTGAAAATGAATTGGCCAAATCATCCCTATTTTCACATTCAATTAAATCCTGACCATCCATTTTTAAAAATGAATTAATCCAATCTAGCGAAACATTAGCCAAAGGATAGATTTCATTGTCGTTACTGATTAAATTCAAACCCTCTCCTGAAAAGATTCCTTCAAATATGGTGTTTACCTTATCATCTAAAATCAGAGGATTGACTTTCAAATCATAATCCCCTTCATAAACAAGACTTACGCCATATTTTCTGGTATAGGGTTCCAATAATAGTTCACAAATGTAATTGTCTTTGGGCATCAATATTTTTGAATTGGGTTTAATTTCCAATGTCAGTGTTTTAGCTGATTTTGAACATATCTTTTGAAACAATGAATTTCTCACTACTTCAATGCTAGGATATTGTTTTTTGAATGTTTTTTCACGGGTTCTTGAAAACTTTGAAAATCTTAAGTTGTTAATGTAAATCTTTTCTGGAGCATATGAAATAAAACGGGTATCCACTCCAATTATTTTCAGAAATTTCAATACATCCTTTTTAGAGTTTGAAAAATCCTCTTCTTTGGATGTTAAACCAGATATATCAAACATTAACTCCATATTATCTTCCCAAATAATCATTAAGTGCTTTTTCCATCACATCAACTGGTGCATCCTGACCTGTCCATATCTTAAAGCTTTCAGCACCTTGATACAACAACATTTTAATGCCATAAACTGGTTTTGCACCGGCTTTAATGGCCTCTTTTAAAAGTACAGTTTCATTAGGATTATAAACAGCATCAAATACCACTAATTCATCATGCATATTCTCTGCTCTGGCTATAGGTTCATCATCAATATGAGGATCCATTCCCAAAGGTGTTGTATCGACTAAAATGTCTGCATTGGCCAAATAACCGTTAATCTGTGAAACTGAATCTGAGTTAACATCACTTATCAAATCAGATTTCAAAACATCTTCCGCCAAGTTTTGGGCCTTATTTACATTTCTGTTCAGTATTGTAATTGAACTGGCACCGAATTTTGCAAGGTAAAATGATATTGCCCTTGAAGCTCCTCCAGCACCCGCAACAATGACATTTTTATCTTTAATAGGTGAAACTTCTTCAATGGCCCTTACAGCACCGATTCCATCAGTGTTATATCCTTTTAAATTTTTAAAATCGATAGTATTTACAGCACCGATTAAACTTGCAACCTCATCCAGTTCATCCAAATACTGAATTACTTCAATTTTGTGAGGAATAGTGACATTAAATCCTTTAACATTTAAAGCATTGGCTCCTTCAATTGCAGATTTTAAATTTTGAGGATCAACATCAAAAGCGACATAAGCATAATCCATGCCCAATGCATCGAATGCCGCATTATGCATAGGCGGTGAAAAGCTATGTTCCACAGGATGGCCTATCAAACCTACAATATTTGTACTGCCTTTAATATTCATAATTAATAATTGAATTAAGTTATACTAAAAACTTTTTAGTTTCCTCATCAAATTTGTTGTAATCTGATTTGAACACCTTGTCTTGAACAGGCCTAAATTTCTCGTATTCCAATTTGACAAAATTATCTACTTCTTTTCTTGAAATTTTACCTTTACCTTTTAAAACTGCATATTCATAGAACTCTAAAAACTTATCCAATCTTTCAGCCCAATCTTCCATGCTCATAGGTATTTGCCTTTCAGCACGGTCTTCAGCATAATCCAAATACATACTTACAACACGATTGAGAGTCTTTAGCTCCTTTTCTGTCAAATAGTTTTTAGCTACTTTAGCGTCCCTCAACAATATTTTTCCATCCGGTGCTTTTGACCATGTAGTTAAACCCATATGTTCTTTTTTACTGTCTGCCCTTTCATAGATAATTTCCGGAGCTGTAAGACCAACAACGGCATAATGCAACTTGTTTTGAACTTTAACATAAAAATCTTTTGTAATTTGAGCATTCTTGTTGTAATCATATGCTGTTGCAAACAAATCAGTTACCTTCTCATAGACTTTCCTTTCAGACGACCTTATCTCCCTTATTACATCAACTAATTCTTCAATATTCCTCGCTGAATCTTCCGCCCTTTATTAAAAGTTCTTTGTTGATGACAAAAACCTTTTCGCATGTATTGCTTTAGAATTTCTCTAGACCATTTACGGATGTGTGTTGCCTTTTTTGAATTGATTCTATAACCGATTGAGATGATTGCGTCAAGATTATACCATATTTGAGGCCTACCTCCTTTTTTAGAGTTTTGTGCGGATTCCTTACTAAACTCTAAATCATCTTTAAATAGTTCATTAGAGCTTATACTTACTTCTTTTTCTTCAAGTTCCCCTTCATGAACTATATTTAAAAAATGTCTGGATATATTAGATTTATCAGTTCCAAAAATCTCAGCAACGACTTTTCTACTGGCCCATAAAGTTTCATCACCTATGATGAACTTACCTTCAACAGCACCTTCTTCACTTTGATACAACAAGGTATCTACTAATTATATTTTACCATAATTATTCTCCTTAGAGTTTATTTAATTAAAAAATGGATTTACAAACTATTAAACGTGTTTTAACTGCACAAAAGTGTAAAAACACAGTCATGTTAATGTGTAAATCCGCACTTCCAAAACTTATATAACAATTATATACTAAATTACTAACAACTAGTCCAAGAGCATTTGAAAAGTAATGTTGAACAAAAGAGTATATAATATCTAAAAAACATAATTTAATTATAATAAATTTAATCATAGGAGAGCAAAAATGGAATTTACAAGACCAAGAGGTACTAGAGATTTCTTATTTGACGAAATGAGACAAAGAAAAAAAGCAGAAAGTACCTTAAGAAATGTATTTGAAAATTACGGTTATCAGGAAATCAAAACCCCCTTATTTGAAGAATTAAAGTTATTTACAACCAAATCTGGAGAAGAAATTGTAAACCAGCTATACAATTTTAAAGATAAATCAGACAGAGAGCTGACATTAAGGCCGGAAATCACCGCTCCAGTTGCAAGATTGTACCTTAATGAACTTGAAAAAACAGCTGCAAAGCCAATCAAGCTATATTATTACGGAAGCTGTTTTAGATATGAAAGACCTCAAAAAGGAAGATTCAGACAATTCTGGCAATTCGGCTGTGAGCTGATTGGAGCCAAAACTCCTCAAGGTGAAGCTGAAGTCATTGCCCTATGCAGTGATGCGATAAATGCTTTAGGAATAACCACAGCAGACGTGAATATCAACCACCTGGGAATCATTAGAGGACTATTCAAACACTTTGAGATTACAACAGAAACCCAAAGAGAGATTATGGTGGTTATCGATAAGGGAGATAAAGACCTTTTAATTGAATCATTAAGTGGAGATAATCCTGTCATCGATAATGATGAGTTAAACCAAATCCTGCTCAAATTGATTGATATGGTTGGAGACAAATCTATCATAAGTGATGTTGAAGAGTTAATTGCACCATATGACGAACCAAAAGAATCATTGGAAGAGTTAAAAGAATTGATTACTCTTTTAGAAGCGTTTGGTGTTGAAAATTACACTTTAAATCTTGGCGTTGCAAGAGGACTTGACTACTACACCGGAATCGTGTTTGAAATTTATGTTCCTGAACTCGGTGCCCAAAAGCAAATCTGTGGTGGAGGATCATACAGTCTGGTAAAACTCTTTGGAGGCCAAGAAGTTGAATCAACCGGATTTGCACTTGGTTTTGACAGATTAATGAATGCAATTGAAGAGTTGACTGATGCTGAAGAACTACCTTCACATTTAGACGTTTATGTTGCACCAATATCAGATAGCGTAAGAGCTAAAGCTTATGAAATAACTCAAACGTTAAGAAAAAACGATTTCAAAGTGGACGTTGACCTAAATGGTAAGAAATTCAAAAAACTTATGAATTATGCTGATAAAATTAAAGTTCAAAAAATAATCATTATCGGTGAAAAAGATTTAGATGAAGGCAAGGTTACCGTTAAAGACATGATTAGTGGAAATCAGGAATTGGTCGACATTGATGGTGTTGTAAAATATTTGAAAGAGGAATAAAAATGGAAATTAACTTCAGACATGAAATCAATGGCGTTAAAGTAATCACAGCAGTCGCCCAAGATGCCGACACTAACCAAATATTAATGTTGGCCAACATGAACAAGGAAGCGTTAATTAAAACAATACAAACAGGAAAAGCACATTACTGGAGCACATCAAGAAACAAATTATGGCTTAAAGGAGAAAGTTCAGGCCATACCCAGGAAGTAAAGGAAATTCTTGTTGATTGTGACATGGATGCTATCGTTTTAAAAATTAAACAAACTGGTGCTGCTTGCCACGAAGGTTACCTATCATGCTTTTTTAGAAAAATTAACAATGATAACATCGATATTGATGATATCAAAGATGATGATTTAGAGATAATCTTAGAAAGACTAGTAAATCCCGACGATGTGTATTAAAATGAAATGTATAATCCCCGATACAAGTGCAGTGATAATTGGTGCAGTAAGCGAATTGATAGAAAACGGAGATTTTGACTATCCGGAAATTATTGTGCCAGAAGCGGTAGTTTGTGAGCTAGAACATCAAGCGAATGCAAAAAGGTCTGAAGGAATCAAAGGGCTTGATGAACTTCAAAAATTACAGCAAATGCAGGATGATGGCGAACTGGCCATTACCTTCAAGGGAAAACGTCCGACCAACTACGATATCAGATACGCTAAAAGCGGGGAAATAGACAGCATTATCAGAGACCTTGCAAGGTCCGAATTCGGAACACTGCTGACAAATGACAAGGTACAGGCCGAAGTAGCTAAAGCACAAGGAATTCCAGTTTATTATTTTGAACAGAAATATGTCCACAAAGCTCTCTCCATTGAGGAATTTTTTGATGACACTACAATGTCTGTGCATTTCAAGGAAAATGTTGTTCCAATGGCCAAAAAAGGAACACCGGGCCATATTGATTTTGTAAAACTAAGCGATAAACCTTACTCTTACTCAGAACTTAAAAAGATTGTTGATGAGATACTTGATAAAGCAAAAAGTGATTCGAAAACCTATTTGGAATCTGATATGGAAGGTTCATTTGTAGTTCAGTCAAGAGAATACAGAATTTCAATTGCTTACCCTCCATTTTCCGAAGGTTTGGAAATAACTGCAGTAAGACCTGTGGCCAACATTGATTTGAATGAATACAATCTATCAGATAAGCTATTGGATAGAATCAGAACAAGTGCAGAGGGAATATTGATTTCTGGTTCTCCAGGTGCAGGTAAATCAACATTTGTTCAAGCAATAGCCAAATATTATTCCGGAAAACTGAATAAGGTTGTAAAAACAATGGAATCACCAAGAGATTTGCAACTTCCGGATGAAATAACCCAATATGCACCGCTTGAAGGAAGCATGGAAAATACTGCTGACGTACTGCTTCTTGTAAGGCCTGATTATACAATTTACGATGAACTTAGAAAAAATACTGATTTCAACATCTTTGCGGATATGAGATTGGCAGGTGTTGGAATGATAGGTGTTGTGCATGCAACCCGTCCGATAGACGCAATACAAAGAATTGCATCAAGGGTGGAGCTTGGTGTAATACCATCAATCGTGGATACAAGCATTTACATTGAAAATGGTAAAGTAACAAGCGTTTATGAGACAAAAATGACCGTTAAGGTTCCAACCGGAATGAAGGAAGCTGACCTTGCAAGGCCGGTTATTGAAGTTAGGGATTTTGAAACAGGTGAGCTTAAAAATGAAATCTACACCTATGGTGAGCAAACCATTGTAATGGATATGGATTTGGTCAACGGCGGAGGAAGTGAAGAAAGTCGCAAATCCTCAGTGGATTTAATAGCTGAAGCTGAAATTTTAAGGAAAATAAAGAAAATCCTTCCTAAAAAGGCAAAAATAGATGTTGAAGTGATTTCACCTGACAGAGCCAACATTTACATTCCAGACGAATACGTTCCAAAAATCATCGGCAAAAACGGAAAAAGGATTGCTGAAATAGAACGGGACATAGGAATAAGCCTTGGAGTTGAGGTGATTGATGCAAAACCGGTTGACAAAACTCCGATTGAAGTTGATATCACCCATACAAGAAAACAGATGATTTTAGAGCTTGGAAGAGAAAATGGAAGACAGAACTTTGACATTCTTATAGAAGGGGAATACTTACTTACGGCAACAACCTCCAAAAAAGGAGAAATAAAAATTAAAAACGGAATTGAATTATCTGATTTCATCTTAGAAGCAATTGAGATGGGATTGACAATCACCGCAGTTAGAAAATAGTGATATTATGAAAATAGGAGCATCATCTCTAGCAGGAATTGAATATCCTTTGGAAAATACATTGGAATTCATTGAAAACTTAGGAATCGAATATGTGGAATTAGTGCATCAGTATCCCTCACAAAACATTGATGTTGACGTGCTTGAAAGTTATAACCTGAAATATTCCATTCACTCCCCCTTTATGGACGTTAATATTGCTGCACTGCAAGATAAAAGTAGGCTAAATTCCATTGAACAAATTAAAAACTCCATAGACTTGGCCAATAAAATCAATGCTGAAGCGGTCGTCATCCATCCGGGATTGGCTCCTTTTTTAGCAAATAAATACTTCATTGATAAAGTCTATCAATATTCAAACGAATCAATAAAAGAACTTGGAGAATACGGGAAAGAATTGGGCGTTTTAACCACAATTGAAAATATGCCTACATTTGACGGAATGATTTATCAGAATTTACAAGATCTGCATGAACTATTGGTTTCACTTGACATGTCAATGACATTGGATATCGGCCATGCCAACCATGCTGGATATTTCTCAGAAGCAATGTATTTTGATTCGATTAAACACATACATTGCCATGATAATTTTGGTGATGATGACTCTCACCTTGCATTAGGTGAAGGCTCTATTGAATTAAACACCATCATCAATACTTTAGAGAAGAAAAATTTTGATGGCATCTATATCATTGAAGTAAATGATTACGATTCCATTAAAAAAAGTTATGAATATATGAAGAAAAACTTTAAAATTTAAATTAAAGAAGTTTCTCTTCTTTAATCTCATTTTGGAAATATAAATATTTGGATTCAACTACTTTTCTAATGTTTTTAGCTGTTTTTTTACCAATGCCTTCAACTTCCTGAAGCTCGCTTTCAGATGCATTGATTATTTTTTCAACAGTGCCGAAATGATTCAGCAGGCTTTTGGCATTGACCGGACCTATATTAGGCAATGATTCAATAATAAATAACTGCTGTTCCCATAAGCTTGTAGGTTTTTTATCTGTCCTGATTTGTATATTGACTTTTTCACCATTTTGCTCACGAACAGCTATCCTTTTAATCATTGCAGCAGTATCTTGAGAGTTTCTAGTTGGAATAATGCTTATGCCGAAATCTATGGCTATGGCTGCAATAGTTCCTCTAACCGCATTGGGATGAATCATACCATTGTAGATGTCATCGCCTTCCAAAATCAGCAACGGTCTTTTGAACTCTTCTGATAATTCACGGGCCTGTTTGAATAATCTTTTATCAATAATTGAATCGACAAAATCCTTAGCGGTTTTTCTCTCAATTACCACTTCATCACTGACCTGATAATCTCCAACTGCCATTGAACGTACCTGAACGTCGATTTCCATTTCAGACAGATGTCTTATAACTTTGGAGTTGCCCTCTCTTGAATCGGCATAGACAACAGGTTTTGTCTGTTCGACTTTTGGCCTGTCGATTACTTTAATTTTCTTCTGATTCTCCATCCTTTCAACGGCTGAGGCATTGAGTTCTTCTAAGACATTAGGATCAATCAATTGATATTTCATGTGTTCCTCTTTTCTGACACTTGACCAGTAATATGCCTCGTCTCTTGTTCCGTTGGTAATCAAAACCTTTACACGGCCGGTTCTTTTACGGCCGGTTCTTCCACGTCTTTGAATCATACGGACTTCTGATGGAACAGGCTCATATAAAATTACCAAGTCCACCGCCGGGATATCTATACCCTCTTCAGCAACGCTTGTAGAAATCAGCACGTCATACTCGCCCATCCTAAAGGATTTGATAATGGCCTTCTGTTCCTTTTGGGTAAGTCCCTTTTCACCGTCCTTATTTGCCTGACCAAAGAATTTGGCTGATTTTATGCCCTCTTTTTCAAGCTTTTTGTGAATCATCTCCAGAGTATCGCGATATTGTGTAAATATTATTATTTTTGAAGATTTTTCATCCTTATCTTTAAATCTTGTAGACTGAAGTTTGGTCTGGCCGTCTTCAGTACCCAATTCCTTTTTCAGGATATTGGTTACTTCACGAAGTTTTGGATGCTCCCAACCATGCTTTTCAGCATTTCTGGCCATTTTGACAGCTCTTCCAAAATTATCGTCCCACATTAATGATTTGGCCGCTTTGGTCTTTTTCTTGCGCAGGCGGGAAATGTATTTGTTGAAGGTCTGTACTCCTTGGGTTTCTATCAGTTCCTGGGAATGCTGAATGTTGATTACGGCACTTAAAATGGAAATGGCCTGGAACAGGTCCTTATCCGGATTGACGGACCTTGCAATTTCCCCCTGAATCCTTCCTCGAGCCTTTAAAATATCGACTTTGCCAACGGAAACCGTTCTGATAATTCCCATATTCTTTAAGGCTTTCAGTCTTACTTTCAGGGCCTTGTCAATATATTTTTTTATTTTTTCAAGTTCGCTGCTCATTTTAACACTAATCCAATCGATTTCCACAGGATTGAAGTAAGGCCTTACATCGGAATCCTCCTCTGTTTTAACAACGATGTTTTGAATATAGAGATTTTCACACACTTCTTTGATTTTCGCCTTATCAGAACCTGGAGAAGCAGTTAGGCCTAAAATCAAATTATAATTAGATTCCTGAACATAGCGTGAAGCCAGATAGACATAGGAATATGATCCCACACCGTGATGGCATTCGTCAAAGACAATCAATGAAACATCACTTAAATCATAACGTCCATTCAGCAAATCAGATTCGACAGTTTGAGGTGTTGCGGAAATTATTCTTGACTCTTCCCATCTTTTAACCCTCTCATCAGTTTTTACAGCTCCTGTTATTGATGAGCATGGAAGGGTGATGAATTCCTTAAAGCTGTCTTCATGTTGAATGGCTAGCGGTTTTGACGGTGCTAAAACAAGGATTTTTGAATTTTTAACTTTTTGCAACCTATCCGCAGCTACCAAAATAGCAACAATAGTCTTACCTAATGCGGTTGGTGCAACAACCATCGTATTTCCTTTCTTTAATACATCCCCGGCTAAAACTTGCTGATATAATCTGGATTCAATTGAATCTTTTTTAATTAAAGGATGTGAAATATAACTAACCATAATTCAACCTTCATCACTTAAAAATGAGTTTACCAATAACCCTTATTTACATATTATTTTTTTAGGTTTATAAAGCATCTAGTGAGAGCATTTGAAAAGTAATATTGAACTGAAAAATAAGAAAAAATAATGTTTTTGAATTAAAAATAGCCTACAATTCAAAAACTATGGACTTGAATTTGGTGGCGGCTTCGCCTATTGCTATTACCATCTCACAATCCAGATTTAACGCTTTTCTTAAGCCGTCACGCACTTCCTCTTCAGAAGCTCCAAGAGTTCCTGTCTTTTCAAAGTCGTCAACATGGTTCAGGAATATCCTGTCATTCAATTTAGGATTGGCCCTCAATTTTTCAAGAGCTATCTTTTGAGAAGCAACTGAAGCCGGAACAATGAATTTTGAAAACTTCAAAACGCTGTTGAATATGTCAAGGTCACCGACATAACCGGATTCGGATGAAACAGTAATTACAGTTGTGAAATCTCCGAATAATTTTTTGAATTCCTTTAAGACTGTTTCCACACCAGCAGGATTGTGGGCATAATCAACAAAAATGTCTTTTCCTTTAACCTTTCCTACCTCTTCCATTCTTCCGCTTACCCCAGTGAAACTGGCGATTGTTGGTAAAATTTTATCATAAGGTAAATCAAGGAAAATATGAGCTGCAATAATGACTCCGGATAAATTATAAACATTGTGAAGTCCATCCACTCCCATTTTAACTGTTAATTTTTCAGTTGGAGTATGCAAATCAAAAGTTCTGTTAGGCAAATCGATATTTGTAGCAATATAGTCAACTTGAGGGGTTGTCACTCCGCATTTGCAGAAGTAATATCCGCAACCGGAAATGATTTCCTTAACGGCAATTTCAGCACCGCAGACACATTCCTTCATGCCTATTGAATCCGGAAGCTCATCGACACCGAAGGTAATGACTTCACCTTTAAAGTCAAGTTCTTTTAAAAGCCCCATTATGGTTGGATCCTGGCCATTTACAATCAACTGACCCAAACCTAACTCGGATATGAATTCCCCTTTTACATTGGCATAATCCATGAAGCTTCCAAGGTCATTCAAGTGGTCTGGAGTAATGTTTGTAATGAGTCCTGATGCCATATCAGTATTTTTAACTATTCTGCCAACAGTACCCGGAACACCGAAGGTTCCAACTTCCAAAATACCAACGTCCCCATCCAATCTGGATTGCAGGATAGGAATGAATTCAGCATTTCCCTGCATGCCTTCCAAATCATGCTCACAAGGCTTTATTCCATTGTCATAAGCAATTTTTTTAAGCAGTGTTGTTGTGGTTGTCTTACCATTTGTACCGGTTATGCCGAATACAGGCTTTTCGGGTTTCAGCATGTCAATAATATCGCATAATTCCAAAATAGGTTTCCCGCAATTTTTAAGGATTTCGGAATCTTTGGACAGGCTTGCGGGAGGAATAATGTAGTCCGCCTTTTTGAAAAATGTCTCGGGAGTCTTTCCATAAAAAATATCAATGTCATAACCTTCCAATGCTTTTGCGAACCGGCAATCCTTCTTGAATGACAAATCAGTTCCTATAACATTGTATCCTCTTTGTTTTAGAATTCTAGCAATTAAATTACCATTTGCTCCGCAAACACCTATAACACCAAAGGTTTTGTTCTTATTCATATTTTTTGCTCCCTTCATCCAATCCTTTCATGATCTTTTCAACAGTTGTCAGCCTGTCATAAGCTATAAGAGGTCCCATATGCAAAATAATGTCTCCCGGTTGTGAGTACTTGAATGTCTCACAGGCGGCTATTTCAATATTTTCAACTGCAACCTTTTCAATGTTTGGATTGGTAATTGCATCCAAAATTTCCTGGGCGGCTTCCATCTCCACTTCCTGAGTAACTTCATTAAATCCGCTGGCTATAACTACTTTAATGTTGTAGTTACTCACTAGCTCGCCGACTTCTGCCTTATCCCTTACAGATAATGTATCAAAATGATCTAAAAATAATACTACGCTTTCGTCTTTAAAATAATCCAATGTGATTTTCATTCCATCATATAAAAATGCGGAATCTAAAATAACTTTCCTTCCGTTATAATCTCCAACATCCTCCATATGAGCAGGCAATCCTTTAAATACTGTTAATGCATCAATGATATCCTCTTTGCTGATGCCATATGTCAATGCAACAGCTGATGCGGCAACGGAGTTTTCAAAGAAATAGCTCATCATATTGAATGGTGTAGTGAATTCCACATCCTTGGATTTTATTGTTAATGACTTATCTCCAGCAGTTCCTTTAAAGTCAACATCCTCATCCAACGCATAAAACATTGCATCGTCACGTACTCTTTCGATAATGTCACGGCAGGAATTGTTGGCTATAAAAGTTTCACTCATGGCCTGCAAGACCATCTTTCGTTGCTGGTATTTTTCAAGAGATCCTCCGAATTCGGACAAATGGTCCTCGGCAATATTTGTCAAAAGGCCTATTTTAATATCCAACCTATTTAAAAGGCCAATTGTACCATGGGGAAGTTCAAAAATAGCTATGTCACAATTTTGTGCCTTTTCCTTGACAATTCCGTCAATTATGGCTTCTGAAACAAGGTTATTTACTAAAGATGAACATGACCATACCTTGTAGCCTGCCTGTTTGAAAAGGCTTGTGGTTATGAATGTAGTGGTTGTCTTTCCCATAGTTCCGGTGATACCAATAATATCAACCGGAATCAAATCGTTGACGATTTCGGAAAACTCCTCATTGGTCAGGACTTTCAAATCTGAATTTTTAACTTTTTTTGCAATCGGAGCGGAATCAGGTAATGTCGGAGGCATGTATACTGCATCAAACCCTTCGACTGATGGGTCCTTATTTGGCAGGTCAAGAGTAACCCCTTCCTTTTCCATTACAATCAAACTTCTTTGAAATTCAATCTTAAACTCTGAAATATCTTTCAAATCAGTTATAACAACATCATGGCCCAAATAATTAAGCAATCTTGCAACAGGCCTACTAGCATTTCCAGCACCAACAACTAAATAATTCATGAAAAAGCCTTCCCAATAATTCTATCAGTATTAGTTATAGATTTAATGTAATTTAAAGTTTTTAATAACTTTCAAAAAAAGAATTGAAAGAAAACCTATTCAAATTGAATAAGATTTTCTACATCATTATAAACAACATCAAGTCCGCACATTGACGGAACGTAGTTTGCTGCTTTTGCTGAATTTACACCAATCACTTCAAAGCCCATCTGTTCGATAGGAGCTACAACCATACATGTGTCGCATACGACGTTTCCGCCTGCAGCTTCAATGATTTCAGTGTATCCCATCCTATCGGCAGTTGCCTTTACGCTGACTGATGTGCAAATCCATAATTTGTTTTTAATGGTTTTTCCTTGAACGATACTAGCTACCTGTTTAATTTCTTCAAGTGATGCATGAGGACATCCCAAACAGATTAAATCCGGTTCCCTATCAGTGGTTGTCAACTTTTGGCGAGTTTCCTGGATTTCTTTTTCAGATATGAACATTATATCTTCAACTTCCTCTTCTCCGGCCTTATCAAACTCAGGAGTCACATTATCAATATGATAAAGTGCAACGGAACCTGATGATGCCAAAGCCGCACCAAGAGTTTTCAAATCATTGTTGTTTGGAGTGTTTTGAAGTTTGAAGTAAGGTACTCCTCCACCAACGACTTTACCGATAATATAACCCAATGCGCCAAAATCAGCGCCTTTCAATTCGGTTGAAACATTGACAACAAGATTGGCCTTTCTGTTCTGGTCCAAATGGAAACCATATAATGGAGTTTTACCAACAATAGCGGCCGCAAGTGCTGCAGGACCACCTTCACGATTGGTTCTAGCACCAATTACAGAATTAACATAAGCTACAGCTGATGACTCGGACCATGAAACATGATCTCTAAATCTTGGAACGTTACCGACCAAATAAGGAGTACAGGTACATGTTTTAGAAATTCCAAGTTTTGCATACGCGTCAACAATCTGATTCTGTTTGATAGCAAAGTCTTTTGGAAATCCTAATGCCTCCCAATTATCCAAATCTGTTCCAGGAGGATTCAGGGATGCATTGATAGTTGCCTTGCCGGAACCATCCAAAGCCAAATCTTCAAGATATTCCAAACCGGCATCTCCAATTGTTTTGTAAGAAACACCAGATACCTGTGCAGAGGTTATGTCAACCAATTTAGGAGCACCATAGATATCTCCCAATGCAACCAGGATATCCATGCTTTTTCTAATGGTTTCTCCGAATTCCCCATCACACATTTGTTGTTCTTCATCTGTTAAAAACATATTAATCACTATTTAACTGATATTCTACCATTTCATCAACCAGATGCAAGAAGTTATCCTTACTGTCATATGGTATCATTGCACCTGCCGCAATGTCGTGGCCTCCTCCGGTTCCGCCGAAATTGTTAGATGAATCCTGCAATGCTTTTCCTAAATTGACGCCTTTTGCAACCATGTCCCTGGTTGTTCTGCCTGAAATCTTTATGTCCTTGTGGAGTCTTGAAAGTCCAAGTACCGGTTTGGAATTATCCAATAGTTCAACGGATAATCCTATACTTGCGATAGTACCCATTACTGATTTCAATACCTTATCTTCACTGTAGAGATATTGTATTGAATTCAATTGTTGAGCTCCTTCTCTTTTAACCCATTCAAGGCCTTTGACAATTTGGTCACGGTATTGGCGCTGCAATCTTAAGGCAGCATCCAAGGCCTGGTCCTTTTCACCTAGAGCAATGCTCAAACCCAATCCCTGCTTTTTGTTTTTTCCGCATGCATCGAGAATATATGAATATTCCTCCAAATCACGCAGCATCGGAGATTCCTTAACAACTGTATAACAATCTCCGAAAATATCGGGATTGATGTTAATTAAAGCATCTTTTAAAAGGTCTTTTTCTTCATCTTCAAGGTCTGTGAATTTGATTCCATAAGATAAGTTCATGCGTTCTAAAAACTCACGAGCGCCATCCAGATCTCCACTGATTCCCGGAAGAGGTGGTGAAAAAGTATAAGCCAGAGATTTAAAAATCGGTTCGGTTGATTTGGAAACAATCTTTAAACCTTCATGAATTTCCAAATTACCGCTTTCAAGTGCATCATCTAAAATCAATTTGTTTACACCGGTGAAACCGTTTTGACCTTGCATATCACCAAATGCACCTACTAAAGCATAATATGCCAAATGCTTTTTGTCCAAATCACGGATGGTCAGATAAGCTGATCCGGCACCGCATAAATCCTTGCTTCCGTCAACTCCAAAAAGATGAGGATTCACATGGACAACATTGCTTTCCGCTTCAGTATCTCCCACCTGATGGTGGTCAGCAACTATAACATCATGCTTGTAGGTGTTGAATTCCTTAATGAACGGACTGCCCATATCTGAAAATATGAACAGCTCATTTTTCTCACTTCTTAACTGATTTACAATGTCCTCTTTAAGACGTGGAATAAGAGTTGCGTGGAATTGAACGTTTTCCTCGGCCAAAGCATTCGCTATAACTGCTGCTGCTGAAATTCCATCAGCATCGTTATGAGAAATTAATCTTATAACAGCATCATTTTCAATATGCTCCTTGAGCATATTGCAAGCTTCGCTAGCTCTATTTAACAAGGAGTGCTGCTTCTCTTGGATTATATCTCCATCCTTCTGGTAATTTACCTTCACTTACATAGTAAGAAGCTAATCTTCTGATTCTTGATTCGATGATAGTTAAACCTCTTTTGGAGTGTAAGTCTTTAGGGTTTTCTTCTAAGTGATCTCTGATGTTTACTGCTCTTTTGATTAAGTTCATTAAGTCTTCTGGGTATTCTCCAGCTTGACCGTTTCTTCTTAAAATTTCAGTAATTCTTTCACCGGTTACATCTTTAACGGAAGGAATACCGTATTGGTCTCTTAATACAATACCTATTTCGGAAGTACTTTTACCTTCTCTGTTAAATTTTAAAATCATCTCTTCAATTTCTTCATCACTATAAGTTACCCATTCTGGTCTTGCCATAATATAAACCTCTTTAAATTTTTTAAATCTTAAATAAGCCCAATAAACAGAAAATAATGTTACTCTTGACTAGAATACCATTTGATAAATTTCTCTAATGAATTTTTTCTATGTGAAAACTGGTTTTTCTCTTCAGTTGTAAGTTCTCCGAATGTCTTACCTTCACTTGGAACATAAAACAAAGGATCGAAAGCGAATCCTAAATCTCCTCTTTCTTCAACTGCGATTTCACCTACGACCTTGCCTAAAAAAGTCTTGGGCTCAGAATTGGGGGCACAGTACCCAATAACTGACCTGAATTCGGCATAACGGTCATCAGTATCTTTCAATAGCTTTAAAATTCCCTGATTTCCAATAGTATCCTGAACATAATGTGAATAAGTTCCCGGAAATCCGTTTAAAGCTCTGATGAATAAACCAGCGTCTTCAACAATCACAGGACAGTCAAGTTCATGACAAGCATATTTTGCGCCTGATATGGCCACTTCCTCAAGAGTTCCCTGAGGCTCTTCGTAACCTAAATCAATATGCTTCAAGTTAATGTCATAATCTTTGAAAATATTCTCTGCTTCTTTAACTTTATGTTCGTTACCCGTTATAAATGTTATCATATTTTTAGTTATGAATTATATTTTTATTATAGTTAACCAAAAATCAATGAGTATATCTTCCACGGGATTCAATATCTGATATCGCATTAACAATTGATTCATTACCATAACCTTTTAAAACTAAATCAAAGTATTTTATTGCCAAATTATAGTCAATACTTTGCAAAGATTTTTTTAAAACAAGCAAATCGACAGCCTTGTCTTCATCAAGAGGGGAATGTCTTCCAAGCCCAAAATCAATGAAAACAAGCTGGTCATCTCTAAGCATTATATTTGAAGTTGTGATGTCGCCATGGATAATATCGCCTGCATGAAGCTTTGAAATTTCCACACCGATTCTGAATGCCAAATCTTCATCAATGACATCTTTAACCATTACTCCATCAATTTCCTCCATCAATATTGATTTTTCATCAAGATCAACATCATAAAGTACTGGAGTCACAACACCCATCCTTTTAGCATCACTTAAAAGCCTGGCTTCAAGCTTACATCGGGATTTTCTGATTTTATCATCGATTTCAGGAACCCTATATCCTTTAGCAATCCTATCCTTTAAAATTGCAGGTTCACCCAAATAGCTTGAGCGGACAATATTGGATTCGGCACCTTTAGCTATAAGGTCGTCACTCAATTTCAAATAGCTTTTGGAATTGTCAATCCATGGGATATCCACTTCATCTGTTCTGAATTTCTGTATTATCCCAGTCTCAGACAAATCCATTGGACCAAACTCCCTACACATCAAAAGGCCCAACCATGCAATCATGACTCCATTGTCACCGCAGAGTTTCATCTCAGGCATGTAAAACTTTGCACCGTGCTCTTCAGACATTGTCTTAAGCATTTCCCTAAGTCTTGAATTGGCTGAAACACCGCCGCAAAGCATCACTTCATCCTTTTGTGTGTGAGACAATGCTCTTTCAGTCACTTCAACAAGCATTGAAAAGGCTGTTTCCTGAAGTGAAAAACAGATGTCTTCCATGGGTGTTCCTTTTTCAGCCTCCCTTAAAGCAGCTGACAGCAACCCTGAAAATGAAAAGTCCATACCCTTTACAATGTATGGCAAATCAATATAACTTCCTTTTTTGGCAAGTTTTTCAACTACAGGCCCTCCCGGATGACCAAGGCCTGTTTCACGGCCGAAATGATCAAGGCAATTTCCAATAGCAATATCTAAAGTTTCACCGAAAATCCTGTATCTTCCGCTTTCATAAGCGATTACCTGACTGTTTCCACCACTTACATAAAGAGATACAGGATTAACCGCACCGGTGTCAAGTTTTCCAACTTCAACGTGACCAATGCAGTGATTAACACCAATTATCGGTTTTTTTAAAGATAAAGCGAGAGTCCTTGCTGAAGTTGCAACAATCCTTAATGCAGGACCCAGACCCGGACCCTGTGAAAATGAAACCAAATCAATGTCATCATATGAAATTCCAGCTTGAGAAATAGCTTCGGGAATCAATTTAGGAATCCACTCGGCGTGATGTTCTGCGGCAAGTCTCGGATGGATTCCGCCTTCTTCTGGAAACAGCTGTTTTCCTGCCAGGGCCAATATATTTCCATCACTATCAACAATACCTACACCGGTTTTTTCTGCAGTTCCTTCAATTCCTAAACTTATCAATATAATCAACTTAAAAATTCAATTAAATAAATATTGTACTTATTAATATTAAATCCTAATGCATGAAAATTTAAATACAATACCTACCAGTATTTAAAATACTCGAAAAAATAGAATTTCAAAAATTGAACAAGGATAAATTTGATAAACAAATTTTGACACATCCTCATTCAAATACTAAAAACATAGGTCTGCAATATGCAGTCCAACATCAACTGATGTTGTCTAATACTATAACCATTAACATATATAAACTTTACTAAATTCCCCCATTACATTATTAAATCAATATCCCAACTCTAAGCAACATAATACAGTGATTATAATATTTATATTAAAAATTAACAAATTTTATATAAATTTAAATCGAAATAATTATTTCTAAAGCACTAATATAAAATTACTAAAAATATAGGTGTTTTGTAATGGAAAAGAGCATTATAATTAAAAACTCTCCTATCAGACTGGGAGAACCAGAAATATGGCAGTTGAAAATTTAGTGCTTGCTATCTCTTACATTTTCATAGCAAGTTACTATCTATTGTTAGCCGTTAACTTGTTAATTCACTAACAATCTATGATGTCGAATAGGAAGCAGAGTTGGAGAAATCCAAAATTTTCTAATTAGATAAACTGACAATTTAAATGAAAATTAGCTTTAATATGTGCTTTATGGCTTCCTTTTTTACACATAGTGAAATTATTCAACTAATGTCATGACCATGAATGACCGTACATAACAATCATTATGAAAATATTTTTTAAATTTAAAAAACAAATTTAAAAATATGGGATTTTATAGTGCAAATACTCCAGAACAGAAAAGGGTTAAAAAATTAACCGGAGATATTAACATCAGTGATATGTTCAAAAACGAATGTGAAACCCGTGGAATTCCAATTTATAATGCTTACAATATTCAAAAAAGATTGCTTCACGAGGTAGAGCAGGAACAGCTTCATGGTGTTAAGGAAGTTGATGACAGATTGATGGAATTGTTGGATGAAAGGTCAAAAAATAAAGTGACACACAGATATGTTGATTTCATTTCAAATGAGGACAGTGCTTCAAGAGGAGTAATACCTCCAAGATCAGACGAAAAGACATCACTTCCTCCAAAAGACCAAATTAAAATTCCACCAAGGGCAAGAGACGGACAGGAATTCTATAGAGATGATGAACTTCCTGAAATCGAAATGCTTAAAAAAATCATGCTTCAAAATAAAAAAATTATTAATCAGAATAAGATCATTATAGATTTATTGAAAAAACAGGGTGAAAAAGATGATTGATGGAATTACAACTTACGGATCAGAAGAACTGACCAAACAACTACAGGAATGTGATGATCCGGTATTTTTACTTACAATCGGGACAACTGAAACATCATTAATAGAAGGAATTTCAGGAGCAGGCCCGTCAGCAGACCTGACAGAATATACTCCTGCTTCAGATGCCGAATTCATGATTTTGGGAGAAGTAAGATGCTGTGATGCGCCTGCCGAAACAGTAGTGGGCGATGAAGCTGCGCCAACTCCAGCAAGGCTTACAAAAGCAGCACTGCAACTTGCAAATATCCCATTCGTAATTGTTGATGCTGGTTCCAAATATAAGCCTGACGTTGAATACGTTAATCTTGGAAAAGAATATGGAAGAGACATAAGAACCGGAAAAGGAGTTTTAAACCCATTGGAAATATTTGAAAATGCAAAAGATTTGGGTGCCGAATTATCAAGAAGACATGAAATGCTCATTATCGGGGAAAGCATTGCTGCGGGAACCACAACAGCCTTGGGAGTATTAAGGGCACTGGGTTATGATGCAAACGAAAAGGTCAGCGGAAGTATGCCTTACAATCCCCATGACATGAAAACAAAAGTTGTTGATGAAGGGCTTGAAAATGCAGGACTTGACCCTGAAAAAGATGACATTGATGCCATTCAGGCAATTGGTGCAGTGGGCGATCCTACATTGCCTGCAATAGCCGGAATAGTATTAGGTTCTGACATTCCAATTATTTTGGCTGGAGGAACCCAAATGGCCGCTGTCTGTGCAATCATAAAATCCATACAGCCTAACTTTGATTTTTCAAGAATAAATTTGGCCACAACAGTATTTGTAGCGGGTGATGAAACCGCAGATTTATTCGGCATTCTAAAACAGATTGATGAAAACATTACCGTGAACGTGGTGGACCCTAAATTTGAAGAATCAGAGCATGGCGGCTTGAAAAATTACCTGAAAGGATTTGTTAAAGAGGGAGCCGGAGCCGGAGGAGCAATGTATACTGCGCTGGTTTTAGGAAATTCCGTCGAAAAACTTAGAAAAAGAATAGAAAAAGTATGTAAATAGAGATTTAACAATCTCTATAATCTAATTTTTTAAAATACATGAGCGATTGAGCCCATGAATACAACTATGCCTACTATCCAACAGTAGTAAGCAAAAATATCCAAACTTCTTTTTTGAATTAAATCAAGCATCCATTTGATAGCGGCATAAGCTGCAATGAATGCTGCAATGAAACCCAAAAGGATAGGAATAAAGTTTACATCCAGCGCCCCGCCAATGTCTTTAAGTTGAAGTACAAATGCGCCTAAAATAGCTGGAATGGACAATATGAAACTGAATTTAGCTGCAAATTCCTTATCAAGTCCCATTACAAGACCTGCTGCAATTGTTGTACCGGAACGTGAAAGCCCAGGTAAAATTGCACATGCCTGACCTAATCCCATAACCAAGGACTCTTTAGGTCCAATGTTTTTTAAGTTAATTTCACCACTGGCCATTCTTTGGGATAAATAAAGAATTGTACCTGTTACAAACAAAAAGAATGCAGGAACATATAATGCACCGGCAAACAATGACTCTACAGCATCATCAAACAATACACCAACAATACCTACAGGAACAGTGGCCAAAATCACATACCAGGCAAGTCGTTTATAAGGATCATCAATTAAACCTTGCCTGAATCTTCCTTGAAGAATATCTCCAATGCTTAACCACCATGATTTAAGCATTTTGATGATATCTCCTCTAAAAAACCATAAAACAGCAAGTAAAGATCCCAAATGAAGAAAAGTATCGAAAGCAAGAGAGCTTTCAACACCCAATATGTTTTGGATAAAAACTAAATGTGCTGAACTACTAACCGGTAAAAATTCAGTTAGACCCTGAACGATACCGATTATAATTCCCTGGATTATATCCATATTCTACACCGCTTAAATATAACTTAACCAATTGTATTTATCTTCAACTTTAGCTTCAACAATATCAAAGAAAGCAGTTTGTATTTTTTCAGAGATTGGTCCTCTTCTTCCAATGCCTATTTGCCTGTGGTCAATAGAACGGATTGGAGTTACTTCAGCTGCAGTTCCGGTAAAGAACACTTCATTTGCAGAATATAATCTTTCTCTTGAAATAACCTCTTCAACAACTTCATAGCCTAAATCACAGGCAATAGTCATGATTGAATCTCTTGTAATACCTTTAAGGTTAGAGGAAGACATTGCAGGAGTGAACAGTTTTTCGCCTTCAACGAGGAAAATGTTTTCTCCACTACCTTCGGAAACGTGGCCTTCGTAGTCAAGCATGATTGCTTCATCAAATCCGTTGTCGATAGCTTCGAGTTTAGCTAATTGGGAGTTCATGTAGTTTGCACCACATTTTGCAAGTGCAGGGAAAGTGTCAGGTGCTGGTTTTCTCCAGGATGAAACACCAATGTCTACACCATTTGCCATTCCTTCTTCTCCTAAATAGGATCCCCATTCCCAGGCAGCGATTACTACATTAACAGGACAACCTAATGGATTTACTCCTAATTCCCCATATCCTCTAAATACGATTGGGCGTATGTAGCATGCTCCTAAATCATTAACGCGAAGGGTTTCTAAGATAGCCTCTTCAATCTCTTCTTGTGTAAAAGGAATATCAATTTTATAAATTTTTGCAGAATCAAATAAACGTTGTACATGTTCTTTTAAACGGAATACAGCAACACCATTTTCATTTTCATATGCACGAATGCCTTCAAAAACACTTGTACCGTAATGGACAACGTGAGAAAGTACTGATATATTTGCATCTTTCCATTCAACAAATTCTCCGTCAAACCATACTTTTGTTTCTTTATCGTCCCATGCCATTTTATCACTTCAAATTTTTTATGTTTATAAATATTTATATTTACACTAATATAATTTTCTTAACAAAAATTGTAAAAATAGAAACATATATATAATAGTAAATTCATAATAATACTTGTTGGTTCCGTGGTCTAGTGGTATGATACCTCCCTTACAAGGAGGGGATCACGAGTTCGAGTCTCGTCGGAACCACTCATTCTAATTTTTTAAGATTTTTCGATTTTAGTTACCACTCTCCACATTTTTTGAGGGTATTTTTTCTTTGAAATTTGGCATAACTAACATTATTTTACTCAATTAATTTTTAAAAAAACATTGAATTGTACATATTTTTATTAGTCAAATTAATACATTGAATAATATTCATTAAAATAATTAATACAATAATTAAAAATCATAAATAATAAAATTTAAATAGTTTTTGAATTAAAATTATAACTATCGAAAAAGGAGACTTAATTATGGTAGTTAAAATTGCTATTATTAAAAGTGGTAATATTGGTACTTCACCAGTAATTGACCTATTGTTAGACGAAAGAGCAGACAGACCAAACATCGATGTAAGAACCTTTGGATCTGGAGCAAAAATGAACCCAGAACAAGTAGAAGACGTTGTTCCTAAAATAGACGCTTTCGAACCTGATTTCGCAATTTTCATTAGCCCAAACCCAGGAGCACCTGGACCAGCTAAAGCAAGAGAATTATTATCTGAAAAAGATGTTCCTGCTATTATCATTGGTGACGCACCTGGTAAAGGTAAAAAAGATGAAATGGATGAACAAGGCTTAGGATACATCATCGTAATGTCTGACCCAATGATTGGTGCAAAAAGAGAATGGTTAGACCCAACTGAAATGGCTATCTTTAACGCTGACATCTTAAAAGTACTCGCAGAAACTGGTGCATTAAGATTAGTTCAAAAAACCATTGACGGTGTAATTGCTGCTGCAGACGCAGGCGAAGCGATCGAATTACCTAAACTCATAATCACTGCTGAAAAAGCTGTTGAAGCTGCTGGATTTGCAAACCCATACGCAAAAGCAAAAGCTATTGCTGCATACGAAATGGCTGGAGCAGTCGCAAACTTAGACATGAAAGGTTGTTTCATGACCAAAGGTTTCGAAAATTTCATCCCATTAGTAGCTGCTGCACACGAAATGGCTGCATGTGCTGCTAAATTAGCACAAGAAGCAAGAGAAATCGAAAAATCCAACGACACAGTCTTAAGAACTCCTCACATGAAAGAAGGAAACCCAGGCTGTAAAACTGAATTAATCTCAAAACCAGAATAAGTAGCATTCCGCTACTTTTATTTTTCTTTTTTTTTGCGATGATTATGTAATATATTTTTTACAATATATTGTAAAATTATCTTTGATTTTAAAAAAATTAAAAAAAGATAGCTAAATTAATTAGCTATAAAACTCCTTTTGTAGAAGGAATCTGATCATGTTCTACTTTAACAGCTTCCTTTAAAGCCTTGGCGAATGCTTTAAAAACGGCTTCTGCCTTGTGATGGTCATTTGCCCCTTCAACAGTGCCGTAAATATTTATCTTAGCACTGCCTGCAAAAGATTCGAAAAAGTGAATTACTATATCAGATGTCATGTCTCCAATCTTTTCATTTTTAAAATCAAGATTCATATTGCAATAGCTTCTACCGCTAATGTCGATTGCTACAGTCGCTACTGATTCATCCATCGGAACAATGGCATGAGCCATCCTTTTAATTCCTTTCTTATCACCAATAGCTTCGCTGAAAGCTTCACCAAGCAATATTCCAACATCTTCAATAGTGTGGTGATCATCTATTTCAACATCCCCACTGGCCTGAATGTCTAAATCAATCATACTATGCTTTGAGAAAGATTCTAACATGTGATTAAAAAAGTTTACACCGGTGGAAATGTTATAATTTCCACTACCATCAAGATTCATTTTTATATCAATTTCAGTTTCTGATGTTTTTCTTGAAACAATAGAATTTCTAGTCATAATCTAACCTATATTTAAATTGATTTAACGTTCAAGCATTTAGGCCTCTTGGCCCGGACGTATAATTTTAATGCAATTTGTAGGGCATTCCATAGCACATAATGTACAAACATGACAATATCTTAAATCCAATATATGTGCAACGTCTGTTATTTTCCAAATTTTAGCAGATTTTGGACAAATCTCCTCACACTTACCGCATGCAATACATTTTTCCTCATCGACTAAAATTCGTAACATGAAATCACCATCTATAATTTTAAAGTAGCTACGGACATCGCTTTAAATCCAATATAGACTTCTTTTCCTATATTAAGATTTAATTCCTTTTCAGCGGAAACGGTAATGTCAGAGCATACAACAACTCCGCCAACATTAACCTTTACACGAATGATCTCACCGATAAGCTTCATCTCAACAATCTTACCTTTGAGAATATTACGGATACTGGATGTTTGCGGTTCCAACATCAAAAAGATGTTGTCGTAACTGATCAATGCCAGTATTTTATCTCCAATCTCATATTTTCTGTTTAAAGGTGCATTAATTTGGAAATCTTTCATTTTAATTGTCATTACACCTTTAACCTTATTAATATCTACAATCTCCGCTTCTATTTCATTAACATCCTTATGGAGCTCCATAATTGCGTTAATTTTTTTACATTCTTTTAAAATAGAATATCCTTCTTCAGTAAGGGTAGTTCCACCACCCCCACCTTTTCCACCTTTAGTTGTACTTACAATTTTAACGTTTAGTGTTGATTCGATTTTTTCAATGTAGTTTAATGCAGTCCTATAAGAAACACTAATAGATTTTGCTGCTTCAGTCAAGGAACCAGTGTCTAAAATGTATTCTAATAATTGGTATTTCTTGTTATCCAAAAGGAAAGAACTACCGTCGACATTGATTTTATATTCAACACCTGCGCTCACATCAGCCATTATATAATCCCCCTAATCATATAATATGATAAATTTATGTATTTTATATATAAATAACTTTTCGATTATTCATTTCTAAATTCAATTTTTTCCACAACATTTAATAATTTATTAACTAGTTTGGATAAAGGACCAAATTTGGAACCATATCCTCTTAAGGTTTCAATATCATCTTTTGTGAAAAATTTAACAAAAATTAAAGCGAAGAAATAAACAATCATACATATAATTATTCCAGGGAATAAAAATAGAGTAGTTTTAGGAATAAAGTATCCCACAGCTGCCATGATAGCGGAAGCGAGTATTATCTTAATAAAAGATACCGCTGGAGGCTTTGAATGTGTTAATTTCAATGCAAAATAAACACATGGTATCATCATTAAAAAACAAGCCAAGGTAGTTGCCAAAGCACCGCCGGCAATGCCCATAGTAGGAACTAAAATCCAACTTAAAATTCCAGTGACGATTGAACCGAAAATCAAAATATACATAGGAATTCTAGGGTTGCCAACACCTTGAACAATACTTGTGGAAATAGAAAATATTGAATAAAATGCCATACCAATTGCCAATATTGCAAGTGCAGATGCTCCTGCAACATAAGAGGTATCCTTGAAATAAAGTAAATGTAAGGTAGGAACAGCAAACATTGCCAAACCAATGCACATAGGAACAACAAACAACAAAGCAATCTTATAGGACTCGCCTACATATTTCTGAAGAGCCTTAACGTCATGGACCTTAAAAGCTTCAGAAGTGGCTGGAAGTATTGTTGTTGCTACAGAAATGGAAATCATTAAAGGCAATCTGGAAATCGGATCTGCAGCTGCAAAAAATCCGACGCTTGCATCTGATAAAAATCTTCCCATAATAATGGTACAGATATTATAGATAAGCATTTCAGCAATAGCTGTAATAATAACCGGAATTGAGAATTTAATCAATATTGCGGCGAGTTTCAACTCATCACGGAAAGTAAATTTGAAATCATCGCTAGCCTGAGGAATATATTTTGGCATATAGACTTTAAATATGTATATTGCAGATACGGCCGCAAGGGAATAACCGATTACAGTACCCCATAAAGCTCCAGGAGTTGAAAAGCCTATCAGAACAAATGCTGTAGCAAATAAAATCATTCCTAACTGCTCTACCGCACGAGTATATACAATGTATTCCATTTTATATACTCCCTGAAATGCCCCTCTAAATGCACCAACGATAACGCTGAATGGAGTAATAAGACCAATAATCTGCAGTGGAATTACGGTATAAGGTTTATGCAGGAAGTTGTTTGCAATGATTGGTGAAATGACAAAAATCATCAGCAAACCCAAAAATATCCCAAGAAATACCATGATTTTAAGTGCCGTGTAAATCGTCTTACGAGCCATGTCATGCTCGCCAACGGCCTCATACTCAGCAACATATTTAGCAATGGCTGGAGGAAGTCCGCCTGCAGCAAGAGTTTGAAAAATTCCCTGAAACGGCAATGTCATTCCTAAAATACCATAATTGGTAGGGCCTAACAGTATTGCCATTAAAAAACGGTATATATAACCACCTACACGGAAAATTATATTACCTATGAAAATTATCAAACTGCCTCTTACTAACTTATTTGCCATAATATACCTTTAAAAATTAGTTATTAATAATAATAAATTGATTTTAATATTTAAATATATTTATTTAGGAATTTTTTAAATTCTACTAAAGTCCTATCCAATGACTGCCAACCGTAATCGTCCTCTTTAATATTGTCTAAGGAATCATCAGACCAGAACGAAGCCCCTAAATTAGAACCGAAAGGCCCGCCGCTTACCGGTATAATGCCGTGTATCATGAAATAAGTTATGTTTTTTAAATGGGCAAAATCCTGTCCGCCGGTCCTATCCCCGCCAACGGCAATGCTCATGCCGATTTTTCCTCGAAGCAAATTGTAGTCTATTGCTTCCAATGCTCTTGTCCTATCCATTATAGCGGATAAATTGCTGCTTATTCCACCGCTTTGGATTGGGGTGGCCAAAATGATGCCGTCAGCTTCCTGAAGATTTTTATAAATATCGGCCATGTCATCCTCGATTATGCATTTCTTGTTTTCCAAGCAATAATCGCAATGCATGCAAGGCTTGATTGATTTTGCCTGACAGGTAAACATCTCACATTCAAAACCGTCATCTTCAAGCTGATTTAAAGCATTTTTCAAAACATATTCTGTAGTATTATTTCTAGGACTAGCACAAATACCAAAAACTTTCATGAAAATAGTTTGTAAAACGGCTATTAAAATAATTTTTGAAAATAAAAAAAATAAAAAGAAGATTAAAAACTTAAAAAAGTTAATAATCCTTTAAATGTTTAGTCATCACGTTTCAAATAACTTGAATTAAATAAAATACTAACAAATGCAATACCGAGTATCGCATATACCAAGGTATATGTCGGTTCAGCTTCTTCTACATTGGCCTTTGGAGAATCCATAGGTTTATTCTTACTTGTAATAGTGATATTACTTGAATTTGTATCATTACTGGTCGAATTCTTAGTAATATTATCTAATTTACTTGAACCAATATCAGAAACCACAGCATTTACACAACAACAATGACGATAATGACCTGTATTATAACCCCAATGTTTATGGTGGCCTTTACCACCCCAATGAGATTTGTTAGTTGAATTAGATCCATTTATGAAGCCACTGTCGCTTTTACTTGTAGCATTAAATTTATTTATTTTTCCGTTATCATCAGCATGACTATTTACAATTGATTTTTGCAAATCTTGTTGAGTTAACAACAATAATGGAGTCCATATTGCTTTATGATCCGGCAATAAAGTTTCGCTTGATGCTCTAGCCCCTAGAACATCATTTAAACCGTCCCAAGAACCTGCGGTTATTTGTTCCCCAATGAAAACAATTCCATAGGAAGTTAGGACCATTAAATTAGGCATATCTTTATAGATCACATCTACGTGTTTACCATATGCATAATCCAAACCATGAGAGTTAGTATCATTAATTACATGACTATGTTCATCTTCATTATCGCTACTGAGTTTATAGATATATAATTCACTAGTTAGCGGATAATATTGAAGTAATGCTTTAGTAACTGTGCAACAACCAAGGATTTCTTCACAGATTTGTCCATGATTTGCTAAATCTTGTAGCATTTCAAAAGTTACACCAGAATACCAGTTAGCTATACTTGCGAACAATAATGTGTTTTCAGAACCAACGGATTCCAAAAGCATTTCATTATCCTCCGGAGATAATGTTCCGAAATATACCTCTTCCACATTAGAAATATATTCAGATGCCCTTAAAATACCATCGAAGACTGGCTCACTAGTTTCACCATTTGGTACGCCAGACACACTTATAGCTAAAATAGCATCAACACTTTCAAATTTAAGTAAATTATCTGCTTGAGTTACATCTCTAATTAATTTATAACTTTCAGAAGTTTCCATGTCATTAGTAACTTCAGATATAATCGTGTCGACAGCATTCACACCAGCACGATCGCGCCGGTCTAAATTCTCTTGAGTCGAAACAGGAATATAAATACTTTCTAAAATATTTTTAGAAAAACTATTATAATTATTTAAAATAACTTTATCATCAACAACATTAATTGCTTGATTTAATTCGCCTTCCTCATCATAAACATCAACTACAGACATTTTCAATGTTCCATAATCAACATTTTCAAAATCAACATCAATATCGGTTATAATCTCATCATCAAATCCATCGCAGTTAAATGCATCAGCGTATTGGTAATTGACATCAACAACAGGCACATCCACGGATTCAACTGAATCCACATCAACATCAATTACTTCAATATTGCTCAATCCATAATAACCCTGTGAATTGAGAGGAGCACAACCAATCTTTCCATTAATTTGAGGTACATCCGAAGATTCAAAATATCCATGCGAATTTATCGGTTCGAATGAATCAGATGAATCTGAAGGTTCATAAATATTAGATGAATCGTCATTAAAAGCACTACCAGAAGATAAACCTGTATCAGCATCAGCAGAAATAGGACTTTCAGTCACAACTGATGACCCACCATCTATATCTTCTGCATAAACTCCGCTTATAGTTAACATAAGCAAAACGCTAATAATTATAAGTGGAGCTAATAGTTTTTTAATATTTTTTTACCCCCACAATTAATATATAAAAATTTATACAGCGAGTATAATCATTTAGCTAGTCTATCACCACCATAAAAATTTATACAGCAACAATATACCAGAGATTATTACTGCCATACAAAAATTTATACAATTATTATATGTAACTTCAAACTTAATAATGGTTTACATTTCATGAAAAATTCCAAAAAAATGGAGGTAATGAAAACAATTTTTCAAAAACTCAAAGGATTATAATATCAAATCAATCTTTAAAATAGGATAAGATTTATAATTATAAAAAACATAAAGTAAAAATGAGGATTTAAATATGAAAGTAGGTAAAGGTATTGTAAAAAAATATTCAAGGGAATACAATAGAACTCTTAAAAATGGTGAGAGAAAAAAGTACACAACAGAGCAAATTCAAATTACAGTACCGAAAAACGAAGACATCTACCAAAACAAAGAAGAAGTATTGATTATACCTCAATCCGAAATTGAGAATTTTAAAAGTAGAGAGGAAGAAAATCAGGCATTGAAAATAGCTAATTATTTATATGTTGAGGAAGTGAAGAAATTGGAAAGACAACTAGAAGAAAATTTAAACCCGTCTACTTTAGAGTTTCAAAGTGAAATTGAAAATTTAAAAGCTGAACTTGCTCAAAGAAACAATGAATTGGCTGAAATGGAAAATAAATTTAATGCTTTGCATAAAGATAACATAAATGATTTAAAACATGAAAATGATTTAATCAGAGACAAACATTCAAAACTGATTATTGAAAACGAAAACCTCAAAACCAAATTCGTTAACATAAAAACCGAAAACGAAAACCTCAAAACCAAATATTCAAGCATTAAAGAAGAGAATAAAAATCTTAAAACCAAATGTACAACCTTAAGAGAAGAACACTCCTCAATTAAAGAAAGTTACAATCAGGTAAGTTCAAAATACGATCAGTTAAAACAGGAAAATCTGAATACAAAAACCAGTTATGCGGAAATGTATGAACTTAATGAAGGCTTAGAAAAAGATTATGATTCCCTTCGTGTTGAATACAATGATTTGGTTGATAAATACAACGCTTTAGAAGAAGAGCTATATAATATTAAAACCACTAAATCCCGTGACGAATATATAGCCAATAAGGTTAAAGAATTTATTTTAAAAAGTAAAAGTTAAAGAGTTTTATAATCATCCTGGAATTCAGGATTCCATCTTTTTAACCCTGGAATAAACATCGCAGTAATACCAGTAGCTTGAGTTTCTGGCAATCTAGGATTTTTTTCCATCATTTCTTTTGTTTTTCTAATAATCATTTCATTTAGAGTTATATCTGGTTCTGTATATTCCCCGTCCTGATAACAGTCTTTACAGAAATCCGGATTAAGACTGCCATCCTTGTTAGTCCCATAATCTTCTTTTACGATAGGCCTACCGCATGAATTGCAAAATCCCATAATAAAAACTCCTTTTAAAAAAAAATAGAAAATAAATTAGAATAAATCTAATTTATTGTTTAGTCTTTCACTTCAATATTTTCGTCCTCATCCATTGCAAGTCTCATGTTGTCTGGATCTGGGTCGAAGTGTTCTAAGAAGTCTTGTGCAGCTCTTCTTACATCTCTGGAACCAATAATATATCTTCCAGCAATGATGATGTTTGCACCTTTTTCAATAGCTTCTTCAACATTGTTAGGTTTAATTCCACCAGCAACTGCAATAAGGCCTTTTCCACCGAGGGTTGCTTTAATATCTTTAATATTACCCCATTCAGTCATATCGCTAGTGTCTTCACCATGTTCTGCTCTGTAAGATTCCATATCAACATTTCTGTGTAATAAAACAATGTCTGGTTTTAAATCATCAGGAAGTTGAGCTAATTTTTCTTCAAATCCTTTAACATTCATCATATCAAGGATAGAGTAGATACCTTGTTTTTGAGTTTCGTGAATAGCTTTAGCAATAGATTCAATAGTACCAAGACCGGAAATAGCTACTGCATCTGCGGTTTCATCTGCTGCCATTTTAACTTCTACACGACCAACATCTAAAGTTTTTAAATCAGCAATAATGAATGCGTCTGGACGTAAAGCTCTGATTTTACCGATAATTCCAACACCGAATTTCTTAACGAGTGGAGTACCAGCTTCAAGAAGAATTCTGTCATTGTCAGGTAAATCATTGATAATTCTTTCCATAGCTGCTTCATTATCTAAGTCAAGTGCAACTTGTAAGTATGGTGGTGACCAAAGTTTTTTGACTTTGAATCCCATGATTGGGTGAGTTCCACGATCTTTTTCTGCGAGAACTTTGTCGATGGATGGGTAACCTTCCATTGCTCTTCTAATAGCTAATTTGGTTGCTCCGTAGTTGTATTGATAGATTTTTCTGTAATCTTTTGCGGAAGGGTCAATAAATACGCTTGCATTGATTACAATATCCTCTACAATATCTTTTGGAATGTATCCATCTTCTACTGCATCAGCTACTGCTCTTGCAACAGCAGTTTGTGCAGGTCCGAAAATTTTACTTGCATCCTCTAAATCACCAACAGTTACTTTAGGAATAATTAAAGTTGCTGGTTTAGTCAATAAGTTTGGTCTAATTACACTTGTTAAAGGAGTGTGTCCAACAGATAAATTGGATAATCCATTAGCAAAAGCTTGACCAACAGGTCCGAATTTATCACCAATTAATAAATCAACGTGTGCTAATTCAGGGCCGTCTCCAATAAGAGCTTCTCCTATTCTATACATTGGGTCCATTAAATTTCCTCCGTTATAATATAACATTTAATACTTTATTTTTATTAATAAATATAATTATTGGAAGTTAATCCTTCTTGAGATATCTTTAGGTAAAGGCAATCTTCTGAAAGGTTTTCCTTCACATTTTTCATTAATTTCAGCTATCAATTCATCAACTGTCATGTCTACTTTTTCGCCGGTTTCACGTACAGTTACCTGGAATTTGCCTGATTCAACTTCTTTGTCTCCAATGACAAAAATGTATGGAATCCATTCTTTAGCTGCATTCCTGATTTTCTTACCGACACTTTCATCCCTGTCATCAATATCCACACGGATATTTGAAGCATTGATTTTATCATATAATTCATTAGCAAACTCTTCATGAGCATCTCCGACAGTTAAAATTCTTGCCTGAATTGGGCTTAACCAGGTTGGTAACATTGGAGCGCGTTCATTGATTTCAATAGCTGTTTTTTCAAGCATTGCACATAAAACCCTTTCAATACTTCCGGTTGGTGAAGTGTGTAAAATTGTAGGATTGTGCTGTTTACCGTCCTCACCCAAGTAAGTAATATCAAATCTTTTACCGCTTTCAACATCAATTTGAACTGTTGGATTTTCAATTGGACGTCCTAAAGCGTCAATATTTGCTAAATCTATTTTACATACCCAATAATGATGTCTTTCAGGTAAAATTTCTAAAAGGATTGGTTTTCCGAATTTAGATGCAATATCATACATCCATTGCTCATTTTCATCAAAGAAATCCTGAGTAGCTCTGAAAATTACTTCAAAGTCTAAATCTAAATCTTTACCTGTTTGCATACACATTTCAGTTTGCCTTTCAAATTCATCTAAAGATGAAGGAACATCAGCACAGAATGAATGACAATCAGGCATGGTGAATGCTCTTAATCTTTTAAGACCTACAACTTCACCTTTTTTCTCAAAACGGAAACTGTAAGTGGATAATTCATATATTTTTGCAGGTAAATTTTTCCAAGTCAAATATGAATCGGCCATTAATCTGAATGCACCGAAACAACATGCAAACCTAAGCATTAAATTCTTTTTAGTGTCTGTTCTGTATTGTCTTTCACCAAACTTATATGCATGTTGATATATTGCTTCATTATCCAAATCATAGAAAATTGGAGTTTCAACAGGCATTGCTCCACGGTCCACAGTTAAATTGTAAACGTAATCTGCAAGCAAATCCCTAATTAAACGTCCTTTAGGATACCATCTAAGATTTCCAACATCGGAAGCAGGTTCATAGTCACAGATTTCCTTTTCTCTCATCAATTTAACATGAGGCGGTTCGCCTTCATCTGATGCACCTTGTCCGAGTTCATAATCAACAAGTTGTTTGAAAGCTCTGTTATCAAATTTAAAGTCTTCGATTTGAGTGATTTTGTCTCCTTCAAGAATTTGCCAGGTTGAAGGTTTCCTTTCTACTTTCTTTTCTTCCTCATCGGCAGTTATTGTTCTTGAAAGTTCACTTAACGGGTGCCCTTTACAGGAAATCTCAAATGCCTTATACCATCCGAAAGGTACTCTTTTAACAGTTAAGTCTTCAGCAAGCAAAGCCTCTTCGGCCTTTTTTAAAATTTCCACAGCTACTTTTGGAGAGCTTAATGATGAAGATAAGTGAGCATAAGGATATAATACAATATTTTCAGCTTTAACTTGATCATTGGCTTTTTTAACTTCACTAACTAAATTTTTAACAATACCTTCTGGATTATTTTCATCTTCTTTTTCAACAGCTGTAAATACTACTAAAGAATCATCGAAGGAGCCTTCTTTTTTAGCTTCCTCAATCTCTTCGGCTACAGGTGTTTTATTTTTTACATTATAATTTAAATAATCAGAATGGATTAATAAAATTCTCATTATACCACCATATATTATGATATAAATTTTAGTTTTAATATTATATAAAATGATTTAATTATACAAAAAAGGTTATATAAAAAGATTCAAATTAATATTTATGAGAATTATTTTAGCAGGAACAGGTAGTGCAGTGGGCAAAACCACAATAGCTACCGGAATAATGAAAGCATTAAGCGAAAAATATAATGTACAACCTTTTAAGGTAGGTCCGGATTACATTGACCCATCTTATCATACTTTAGCTACCAAAAACACCTCTAGAAACCTGGATTCCTTTTTTATGAAAGAGGGACAAGTCAGAGATTCATTTTTAAAGGGGATGGAAGGCAAAGATATAGCTGTCATTGAAGGCGTAAGAGGCCTTTACGAAGGAATAGACTCCATCAATGATATAGGAAGTACAGCATCCATTGCAAAATCACTGAATGCACCTGTTATCTTAATTATTAATTCTCGAAGTTTAGTCAAAAGTGCTGCTGCGCTTGTTTTAGGTTTTAAGGCTTTGGATCCTGAAATAAATATTGCAGGAGTCATTTTAAATAAAGTAAAAAATAAGGCCCACTATGAGAAAACCAAAAGGTCGATTGAAGAGATAACAAATACGGAAGTTATCGGCGGAATCATAAGAGATGACAACATATCAATAGAACAAAGACATTTGGGACTTGTTCCTGCAGTTGAGAGAGAAAATTCACTGAAATTTATTGATATATGGAGTGAAGTTATAAAAAATTCAATTGACTTGGACAGGCTGGTTGAAATTGCAAAATCAGCACCAAAAATAACATCAGACATCGTGCCTATTTGGAATAAGCTAAATAAACAACCGGTCAAAATTGGAGTGGCCTTTGATGAAGTTTTTAATTTTTATTATAAGGAAAATATTGAATCATTAGAAGCCAACAACGCTAAAATCAAATATTTCTCACCTTTAAAGGATGAAGGATTGCCTGATGTTGATGGATTGTATATCGGTGGAGGATATCCTGAACTGTTTTCAAAACAGCTCAGCGGAAATGAAAATATGCTTAAAGAAATCAAGCAGTTCCACCTAGAAGATAGGCCTATCTTTGCCGAATGTGGTGGTTTAATGTATCTTATGAATTCCATCCATGAAGATAAAATGGTTAGTGTATATCCTTACAAGTCAATTCTGACAGATAGAGTGCAGGCACTGAAATATACAATAGCTGAAGTAACCCAGGACAATATCATTTCCAAAAAAGGTGAAAAGTTCCATGGCCACGAGTTCCATTACTCAAAAGTGATTGTGGATAAAAACAATATCAAACATGATTTTGCATTCAATATCTTAAGAGGCAAAGGGTCTTACAATAACCAGGACGGATTTATTGAAGGAAATACACTTGCAAGTTATGTCCATACACATGTTGCCGCAATGCCTGATTTTGGAGGAAACCTTGCAATATCCTCATTAGAACTCCAAGGATAATATGGAACTTGAAAAGATTGATTATTTCCAGCCGTTTATTGTTGTTGTTGCAATACTGGCCTTCCTTTTAATGGGTTTTATCGGATCATTCAACTACAGATTTGAGGATCCACTTGATTTGGAAGTAATTCTAACCGTCATTTTTTCATGCATAATATTTTCAGCCGGAGCGCTGATTGTAAAATACAAAATTAACGTTGAAAATGCTAAAGAAATAAATTTATTATCAGAAAATCTGCTTGTAATCCTTGTTATAATAGCTTTAGTGTTGCAGGCCGTGAATTTGGTACTGATTGGTGGCATTCCCCTATTCGATAGCGTCCTAAAATCAAATGCCACAACAAATATCTGGAGAATAGCTTATCCTCTGTTTTTAATAATGATTAACATATTGCTTGTGAAACACTATGATAGAAAATACCTGGCACTGGTTTTACTGGGAGCTTTAGTTTTCGGTTTAAATGGGTACAGAACTTCGGTTCTGGGAATTTTGGGAAGTACTTTCATTACATTGTATTACCTTGAAAAAATTTCCAGAAAAGTCGCAATTGCATTTATAGCTATGATAGTTGTTGGAATAATGGCAATCGGTTATATTTCTTCCCAATCAATAGCAACCCAGCATTGGACATTGAATCCTGTTGAACTCATCTTTTACAGAGCGGGCTTTACATTAGAAGTATTTGAAAGGATTCTCCCGCTGGCCGGAACCACACACGGACACATCACAAGCATGATTTTCTCATCCGGCAGTCCAAGAACATTCATAGGCCAATATGTATTGTCAGACAATGTATGTTTGACCTCAACTCTTTTCGGACCTGTTTACCTTGATTTTGGATTAATAGGCCTTGCAATTCAAATGTTGTTTATTGGACTGTTTTTAGGATTGGTTCATAAATTAAAAAAAGGAATTGGTGTTGGCATTTATTCTATAATCTTAACACACACATTAATTTGGATAGAAACCGGGCCAACAGACATTATGATTTGGTTTTTATACTTGATTGGATTTATTTTAATAATAATAAATTTTAATTATATTAAATTAAACAAAAATTAATATAATCAAAATAACCAATGAAATAAAGAATACAAAGGTTCCTTTAATAACAAAATCTGTATTTCTCTCGGTGTATAATGACAAACCATAAGATAGAAGTAAAGCTACAACCATCTCTATTAAACCAGTTATGCCTGCATCCATACCTAAAAGATTTCCAAATAAAAATGCAAGGGCATATGAAATAACTACAACGAGTATGATTAATATAATCGGATTATTGACCAATTTAAATATAATAGGTTCATAACTTGAAAAATTATTGGAATTGTAGTTGTATAAATTGGATTGAGTAGATGAAAGCCCTCCCACAGAGGATTTTCCCCTATCCAATATAGAAGATAACAGATTATGTCTAGGCTCATCTATTTGTCTGTACAATGAACTTTTATACACATTAGGATTAGCATCCCTTCTCTGCATTATATATTCCATGTCAGAAGCATCATATTCGTAATCAGGATACTGTTCTTCAATATATGCAGATGCACCACCGTCATATGGGGTATTGTCTAAAGTAGTCTGAGAAGTTCTGTCCTGATAACGTTTTGCAAGTTCAAGCAGGTTATCCCTATCAACCAGTTTGATATTTTTTCTAAGTGCATAGTTCTTCGCTTGACTAGAAAAATATGAAGAAGATACGATAGTTACTTTAGAAGCTTTTAAACTTTGTTGAACATCTTCCATTTCTTTTAATACGTCCACTCCAATTTCAAAGTCTTTATCATAGTTTTTACATGCCACAACTACGCCAAAATCCCCTATTGTTGTTGGCAGTATAGCATATATGTCTATGACTTTCTGAGAGGTTTTAAAATTCTTGTAAACCTTGAAACCAGAGTCCTCCATTACTTTCGCTATAAAATTAATCAATTGTGGTTTTTCCAAGTTTCCACCCGTGTGTGTTTTTTCATAGAATATTAATATTATATTTTATAATTGAAATTATTATTAAAGTTTTTTATATCATACCCCTAACCTAAAATTATTTAAAAAAAGAACTGCTTTAAATAAATATATGAAAGCATTAATAAGTAATGATGATGGAATAACCGCTTCAGGAATATTAGCTGCAAAAAAAGCGGTTGATGATTTATGTGATACTTATGTAGTGGCTCCTGAAACACAACAAAGTGGAATAGGCCATGCATTAACTTTAAATGAACCATTAAGAGTAAATGAACATGTATTAAGAGATGGAAGTTTAGGCTATGGCATTACCGGAACTCCAACAGATGCCGTTACAATTGCACTTTTTGAAATAATGGATGAAAAACCTGATTTGATGATATCTGGAATAAACACAGGATTCAACCTAGGAAAAGCAGAACTGACAACATCCGGAACATTAGGCGCTGCAATTGAAGCTGCAAGTTTTGAAATTCCAACAATAGCCATTTCACAGGAAGTAACTCGCGATGATGTTAAATTTGTTACCGGTGAAGTGGAAATTGATTTTGATTTCGCTACAAAAATGCTTAAAAAAATAGCTAAAATAATATTAAAAAAAGGTTTACCTGAGGGAATTGATTTGTTAAATGTTAATATTCCAGCAAACCCGATTAATGAAGAATTTGAAGTTGCTAAGCTTGGAAAAAGAATGTATGTTCCAATAATTGAAAAACGATTGGATCCGCGTGAACACCCATATTACTGGATTGGCGGCGAACCGTATGATTTTGATGAACCTGGAAGTGACGGTTATGAATTATGCAAATCCAGAAAAACTACAGTAACACCACTGAAAATAGATTTGACAAGTGATATGAGTTTATTGAAAGATTGGATAAGTTAAAATACCTATAAATTTAAATCTTTAAGTATTTTTTCTCTTTCTTCTCTAAGCTCGTTTAAAATCTTTTCATCAGTACATCCATCTTTTTTTAATTGAGCTATTGTACGGGTAATAGCTGCTAAATTACTTTCTAATTGATTTATTGCCATAATATTATATAGAATGTTAAAGTATTTAAAGTTGAAATATCAAAATAAGAATAGAATTACTCGAGGATTTGAAAAAAATGAGTCAAGATAAAGAAAACGTGAATAAACTTTTTAGACAATTTAAAAATAAATATGTGACTGTAGATTTAAGAGGCGACTATCAAAGCGAAGGAAAAGTAGTAGCTATTGACAATTATTTAAATCTCGTTTTAGAAAATGAAAATGGTTTGGAAACCGTTAAAGGCGGAAATATAATATTTATAAGTTTAAAAGAAGATTAGATATTAACTTCAATACCTAATATTTCTTTTTCACCATTATATACATCCATCGCTATTTGAGCCGCACCGATAGCTCCGGATTCTTTTGAAATAATTTTTAAAGGATATTTATTCTTGAAATATTTATTTATTTCATCCCTGAAGTTGAATGGTTCTGTTGCACTTCCAATAGAGCCTGTTAAAACTATTCCTTCAATTTCGTTTTCACATACTACTTCAAGGCCCGCTATTTCCATAGCAACAGTCATGATTAATGTATCAATAGCTAATTTTGCCTTTTCATCACCGTTTCTATAGTTTTCCAATAACTGATCCTTCATATTGGCTACTTTACCGTCGATTTCAGCGATTTTGATAGCTCCCGCATGTGAAAAACATCCGTTGGCTGATGCATCATTTTCATCTATGTCTCTTAACATTTCCAAATCAAGCGGCCCATGAACAACGCCCATGGCACCCAAACATGCATCAATTGCACCTTTAATTTTTCCATCCTCTATTAAAATATCCACACTGTTGGATGAAATGTCGGCTACAATAAAATTAGACCATCCGGTTTCCTTAACTGCATTATATGAAATACTAACCTTTTCTGGGCTTGCCTGATGGGAATAAGCAGCTCTAAATAACTTATCCAAAGATTCTGAATCCTTATGGAGGCCAGGAATCATTATTGAATCAATATCCAACTGTTCAAGTTCGGAAAATACAGATGTACCTCCTCCGGTAACCTTTCCTGCTCCGCTGATGGATAGAATTCCCCTATCCTTAACTTTGGAGGTTGGTAAAATTTTATTTATTCCATCACCCATTGCATAAGTAATTGCCATTAACTTGACGTCTTCAAAATCAACACGTTTTGCAAGCTCTTCGGTTGCAGAAACCAAACCTTTTTTACTCTCTTCTCTTCCTATCTTAAAAACTTCAATAACATTGCCTTCATCAGACATTATGCAAAAAGAGATTCCAGTAGTTCCATGGTCCATCCCAATAAATACCATGATTATCACAAAAATAATAATAAAAAAAGAAAATAAAAAGACTTAATCGTCTTTTTGTAATCCACAAGCTTTTCTAAGTCTTTCACCAACAATTTCAATTTCTTTTTTACCTTCAGCAGCCCTCATTTCTTTTAAGTTAGCTCCGTCGGTAGCGTTTTCATCAGCCCATTGTTTTTTGAAAGTACCATCTTGGATTTCTTTTAAAACTGCTTTCATACCGTCTTTTGCTTCTTGGGTAATGATTCTATTACCTCTAGTTAAACCACCGTATTCTGCAGTGTTACTTACATCTGTCCACATTCCAGCAAATCCTTTTTCATAGATTAAATCTACGATGAGTTTTACTTCGTGACAGGTTTCAAAGTAAGCAATTTCAGGTTGGTAACCTGCTTCAACCAATGTAGTGAATCCAGCATTGATCAATTCAGTGATACCTCCGCATAAAACAGTTTGTTCACCGAACAAGTCAGTTTCAGTTTCTTCTTGGAAAGTAGTTTCTAAAACACCTGCTTTGGTTAATCCACAAGCTTTTGCCATACCTAATGCAAGTTGCATTGCATCACCAGTTGCATCTTGCTCAATTGCAACAAGACCAGGAATACCGAATCCTTCTTCGTAAGTTCTTCTTACCATGGATCCAGGTCCTTTAGGTGCAAACATTACAATGTTTACATCTTCACCAGGTTTAATTAAACCGAAGTGGATGTTGTAACCGTGAGAGAATGAAATAGTGTTTCCAGCTTCTACATATTGTGCAATCTGTTCATTGTATACTCTTTCCTGGATTTCGTCAGGAAGTAAAATGTGAATGATGTCAGCTTCTTTTGCAGCATCTTCAATTGTTTTTACAGTCATGCCATCTTCTTTGACTAAGTTCCAAGAACTACCATTTTCTCTTACACCAACAATAACATTAGCTCCACTATCAGCCATATTTCTAGATTGTGCTCTTCCTTGAGATCCATAACCTATTACAGCAATGGTTTTTCCTTCAAGAGCATCGATATTTACATCTGCATCGTAATACATTTTCATTTAAATCATCTCTTAAATAATTAATAAAAATTAAGATATCAAAAAAATATCACTTAATAATATAATTTTTAATATTAATAAAAGTAACTAAAAAAAATAAAAAAAATAATTGATGATTAGTAACCATCAACTAAAACTTTCAATTCACCGGTTACGATATCAATTATAAGACCGTGAACTGGTACATCTGGGATTAACGGGTGGTTTTTGATTTTTTCAACTACGTTTTTAACGTTTTCTTCTTCGTCTTCAAATCCACCAATCCATTCTGCCAAATCATATTTGGCAATATCTTCTTCAGCAATGCCCCTTGCAAGCATTTTTTCCTTTAAGGCTTCAGCATCAGCACCAGCCATACCACATTCAGTATGTCCAACAACTAAAACCTCTTCACAGCCTAAATTGTATAAAGCTGCACCGATTGATCTAATTGCATCTTCACCAACAATGGAATTTCCTGCATTTCTAACAATCTTTGCATCTCCTCTTTCAAGGCCCAATGCCGGTTCAAAGAAATCAATCAATCTGCAATCCATACAAGTTAAAATAGCTAATTTTTTAGCTGCATGGTGAGACATTTCTTCGCCTTCAAAGTTTTCAACAAATTTCTTATTATCTTCTAAAACATTTTCCAATATTGTCATTTTCTATACTCCCCTTGCCATTGCAGTAAGGCCGGTACGTGAAATCTTTTTGATTCCAAAACCTTTTAATAAAGATATAAATGAATTTATTTTCTTTTTATCTCCAGTTATTTCAATTAATAATGTTTCTTCCGTAACATCAACAATTCTTGCCCTGAAAATATTAGAATACTGTATTATTTCAGATCTTGCGTCTGCATCAGGAATATTGACTTTAACAAGACATAATTCCCTTTTTACAGCATTTTTAGTAATATCTTTAATCTTGATTACATCAACTAATTTATTTAATTGTTTTGTGACCTGTTCCAATCCCTTTTGATCAGCATGGACTGAAATAACCATACGGGACAATCCCTCTACTTCTGATTCCCCTACAGTAATGCTGTCAATGTTGAAACCTCTCCTATTAAATAAACCGGCGACCTTTTGTAAGACTCCAGGTTTATCTTCAACCAATGTGGAAATAATATGGTAATTTGAATCCATTTAACTCACATCCTTTTCAAGCTTGTATTCACCAATCATTTCATTTATTCCCGCTCCTGGAGGAAGCATAGGCAGTGCCTCTTCAGAATCAATTACAATATTTAATAAAACTGGTTCATTATCCTTAATTGCTGAAGATAGTGCTTCTTTAGTTTCACCAGGTTTAGTAATTCTAACTGCATTAACTCCAAAACTTTCAGCTAACTTGACAAAGTCCGGACTGTTGCCTAATAAAGTTTGAGAGTGTCTTTCATCATATAATAAACTTTGCCATTGATATACCATTCCTAAAGTCCTATTTTCCAAAACAACCGCAATAACTGGTATATCATACTCTTTAACGGTGGCCAATTCCTGACAGACCATCAAAAATCCTCCATCTCCATTAATGGATACTACTGAATCATCTGGGCATGCAATTTTTGCACCGATAGCTGCTGGGAATCCGAATCCCATAGTTCCAAGACCTCCTGATGAGATAAACTTACGTGGCTTTTGAGTATCATAGAAGTGTGCCGCCCACATCTGGTTTTGACCTACATCTGTTGTTAGGATGGATTCAGGAGTTAAAACTTCTGAAATTTCTTTAATAACAGTTTGTGGCTTTAATGGTACGTCATCATATGTGACTCTTGGAAGCAGATCTTGTTTTCTTTGTTTAATCATGTCTGTCCAAGTATTAACTTCATCTGAAGCAACATATTCTTTTAATAACTTATTTAATGAAGCTAAAATATTTTTAGCATCCCCTACAATAGGTAAATCAACGTCGACGTTTTTACCTATTTCAGCAGGATCAATATCAATATGAATTATCTTAGTATCAGGAGCAAAGCTATCCAATCTGCCGGTGGTTCTGTCTGAAAATCTTATACCGATGGCTATTAACAAATCAGATTCGTTAATTGAATCATTAGATACTTTTCTTCCGTGCATACCTAACATTCCTAACGCCAAATCATCTGTTTCATCTATAGCTCCTTTACCTAATAATGAAGTCATTACAGGTGCATTAATTGTGTATGCAAGTTCTTTTAATTCTTTACATGCACCAGAAATAATTACTCCAGCACCAACTAAAATTAATGGTTTTTTCGCTTGTTTAATCAAATCACGAGCTTTTTTAATTTGTCTAATATTTCCTTTAGTGGTTGGATTATAGCCCGGTGTGTCAATTAAAGAATCATCGAATTTTGATAATTGCCCCTCTTGAACTTCTTTTGGAACATCAATTAAAACTGGACCCGGCCTTCCGCTGGATGCTATTTCGAAAGCGGATTTAATCATGGAAGGTATCAAATCCGGATTTTTCGGTTGATAACTATGCTTTGTAATAGGCATTGTGATTCCAACAATGTCTGCTTCTTGGAATGCATCGTTACCAATCAAATGAGTAGGAACTTGTCCAGTTATAGCCAAAATTGGAGAAGAATCCATATATGCAGTCGCAATACCAGTTACAAGGTTTGTTGCACCTGGGCCTGAAGTTGCCAAACACACACCAACTTTTCCTGAAGCTCTTGCATATCCATCTGCTGCATGAGCTGCGCATTGTTCGTGTCTAACTAATATATGATCCAAATCTGCATCATATAGCATGTCATAGAATGGTATGGTTTGTCCACCAGGATAACCAAATATTGTTTTAACCCCCATATTTTTGAGGGATTCAATTATCGCTTCTCCGCCTCTCATTGTAATAACCTTTTTATATATTATACAATAACTTATGAATACAAAAATATATATAATTATTGAAAATATAATTAATGTACTAAACTTGTGTTGATAGTATGGAATTAACAAAATACATCTGTCATAGGAAACCTGAAAGAAGTTTCTTCATTAAAGGCCACCAATTCCCTGTTTGTGCAAGATGCACTGGATTTTATACTGGTTTGGTGGTGTTTTTAGTTTGGAATTACTTCTTTAGGCTTAATCATGATATTAATACCTTGATAATCTCCATGATTTTAATGATACCTGTGGCAATTGACGGATTTACACAATACTTTGGTTCAAGAGAAAGTACAAATACCTTAAGATTCATAACAGGTTTTATAGGTGGAATTGGTTTAATAATATTTTTAAGAATAGTAATTAGAGGGGTTTTGAATGTTTTGTTATAACTGCGGTGAAGAAAATCCGGATGAAGCTAAATACTGTAAAAATTGTGGCGCATTATTGAGAAAAGAAGAAACAATAAAAAAAGTGGAAGTTATAGAAACTCCTAGCCATCAACAAAGCAGCAATCATCAGCAGACTACAACAACTACCAGTTCAAATAAAAGTAGCAGTAGCGACTGGATAGGCTGCTGCATATGCTTAATTGTAATATTTATCGTGTTTGCAATTGCAGGATCACTTTAAATAATAGTATAAAACAGCTTTTTGAGCATGCATTCTGTTCTCGGCTTCATCATAAATTACAGATTGCGGACCGTCAATAACATCCGCTGTAACTTCCTGACCTCTAATTGCAGGCAAACAGTGCATGAAAATAGCTCCGTCATTAGCCAAACTCATTAAATCATTGTTGACTTGGAATGGTGCAAAATCAATTTCTCTTTGAGCTTTTTCTTTTTCATCACCCATACTGACCCAAACATCAGTAAATACTGCATCTACATTTTCCAATGCTACACCAATATCATCAGTGATTGTGATATTAGTATTGAATTCATCAGCGTATTCTTTGGCTGTTTTTAGGATTTTTTCTGAAGGTTCATATCCTTTAGGGCAGGCAAGGGACATGTCCATGCCAAGCAATGGAGCAATCAATAAAAGGGAATTAGAAACATTATTTCCATCGCCGACAAAACAGATTTTTTTACCTTCCCAATCACCCAAATGTTCTTTGATTGTTAACATGTCAGCTAATGCCTGACAAGGGTGTTCCAAATCTGTCAAACCATTTATAACAGGGACATCGGCATATTTAGCTAGTTCTTCAACATCTGAATGTTTGATGGCACGAATCATTATTCCATCAACGAAACGGCTCAAAACTTTAGCAGTGTCAGAAATCGGTTCTCCTCTTCCCATTTGCAAGTCATTAGAGGATAAAAAGATTGCTCTTCCACCCAATTGATACATTCCAACATCAAAAGAAACTCTGGTTCTTGTAGATGATTTCTGGAAAATCATTGCTAATGTTTTACCTTCAAGAGGCCTATCTTCAATTTCCCCCGCTTTAATTTTACTAGCCAAATCAAGAATATATTTAACATCCTCTTTAATATCACAAACAGATAACAAACTGCCCATTAAAAATTCCCCTTTCATATTATAAAAAAGAATATATGTTAAATATATATATTAAATGTTTCTATGATTGCATTCTAAATATTATATCCCTAAATGTAGAAATTACCGGAACCAATAAAAATAAATAAATGAAGTTGCCGGAGATATTAAAGTCAAGGAGATTTACAATAACTGTTAATCCCATAATCATAAAGAAAGTATGTGCAACACGAGTAACTTCTTTTTTTGAAGGCATTGGGTCAAGAAAACCCCTTTTATATGCATAATAATACATTAATACGAATGCTACAATTGTTAAAAATATATTTAAACCAAACAGTGCTTCAGATAGGAAAAAGTGAGAATAATTACCTATTAAGGAAGTCGTGAATGGAATAAATGAGATACAAATTAAAAATAATATATTCAACCATAAATAAGGAATATTAAGATTTTTTACTTTGATAAATTCATGATGATAAATCCAAAATGAGCTTATCAAAACAAAACTAACTATAGTTACGCCAATAGTTGGAGCTAAAGTTGTAATAAATGAAGTAAAATCAGAATAGGTAGTAATCAACATTTCGGGAAGGGAAATACCAAAGACTAAAAGGGTCATTACCATTCCAAAAATACCATCGGTAAGCCCTAACAATCGTCCAGGATCAATATCAATATTTCTCTCAAAAGATAACTTAAACCTTTCAAAATAACTTAAACCTTTGTTAAATTTCTCCAAATATTTTAAATTTTCATCAACTGTCCTATTATCAGACTCTTCTCCAAAATGATTTTTAAGTTTATTGATTTTTTCAATAGTGTTTTCATCAGCCGTCTCTTCTAGATTTCTGATTTGACTATCGATTTGTGACTTCAACTCTTCTAAAGCCTTATATTTCTCATAATCGCTGGATTTATCGGGCATAATATCAGATGAAATAAAAAAAAAAAGTTAAAAGAAATTTAGTTTAAAATTTCTTTCATATGTTCAACACGTTTGTTAACAAGTTCTGTTGTTCCCACATCTTTTCTGTGGTAAACATTGCCTTTTACAAACTCACATGCTTTTTCAGCTATTTTTTCAGCTTCTTCAATGGAATCTCCACTAGCTACAATTCCTAATGCTCTTGAACCAGACAGATGAATTCCATCATCTTCTTGTGATACTGCTGCATAGAATACTTTAGCACCTAAATCTTCAATAGCTTTTTCATCGACTTCTATTAATTCTCCGGCATATTCAGTTTCAGGATATCCGTCAGGCACAATGTATTTGCATACGCTAGCCTTGTCTTCAAATTCAACAGAATCTAAGTTGCCATCAACAATAGCTTTACATACATCAACCAATGGAGTTTTCAATAGCGGTAAAACATTCATTGCTTCAGGATCTCCAAATCTTGCATTATACTCAATTAATTTAGGGCCTTCTGCAGTTAACATGAATTGGCCATATAAAATACCTTTGTATGGTTCTGCCTCTTCAGCAATAGCTTTTAAAGTAGATTTCATTATTTCCACAGCTTTATCATAATCTTCCTGACTTAAAAATGGCAATAATCCACCAACGTCAGAATATGAACCCATACCTCCAGTAATTGCACCAACATCACCTTCAAATGCATGAGGGTGGTCTTGTGCTGCAGGCATTGGAGCCAAGTGTTCACCATCGCAAAATGCCTGAATGGTAAATTCCTCACCTATCAATCTTTCTTCGATAATTACTTGAGCAAATCCACCCATAACATTATCAATAACTTCGCATGAGTATTCTTTTGCTTCTTCATTATCTTTCAAGTGGTCACCTACGATTTTAACTCCTTTACCACCAGTTAATCCAACAGGTTTTACAACAACATCCTTGTCAAATTCATCCAGAAATGCAGAAACATCTTCAGAGTTATCAAACACTTTGTAAACGAGTGACCCTTCAATTTCATAATCTTCAAAGAGTTTTCTCATGAATGATTTATCAGTTTCAATCCTTGCTGCACTTTGAGTTGGTCCAACACATTTAATTCCATTTTTTTGAAGTTCATCAACGATTCCTTTTCCAAGTGGAGCTTCAGGACCAATAAATGCAATTTCAATATCATTTTCAACAGCATATTGTGCTACTTTTTCAACTTCCCCTTCATCACCTTGCTTAAATTCAGCAATTTTAGACATTCCTGGGTTAATTTTACTCATATAACAATATAATTCCACATCATCCTTTAAAGCATCAGCAATAGCATGTTCACGAGCACCGGTTCCAACAACTAAAACTTTCATAATATAGTCTCCTATTAATTTAAAATATGTTTTTATAAATATTTAAAATTATTTTAAAATGATGAGTTAATTCAAATAGTATATATACAATTTTAAAGAAAATTGTAATTAAGGTGATTTAATGAAAAGAAAAATAATAATCGCTCTCATAATTATTGTTTTAATTGTTCTTGCAGGATTGATTGTGTTCTCAACCGGCATAAAAGGTGATACACAAATTACTTTTTTAAGCAATACCAGCTTGAAAAATGGAGATCATGTAGAATTTGAGCTTGTAGACGCTCAAGGAAATCCGCTTGCAAATCAAGAAGTTAACATCACATTTGAAGGTAACGGAGAAAAACAGAACTTTACTATAACTACAGATAGTCAGGGAAGGGGAACTTTAGTCTTAAACGAAGAGGCTGACGGCAATTACACCATAAACGTGAGCTATGGTGGAGATGATAAACACAATGGATGTTCCGCCAGTCAAAAAATAACTATTGGTGATGCCTCTGAAACTTCACAACCTTCTGAAACTGTTTCTGAAGATTCTTCATCCGATTCAAACTCTGATGATGAACAAAGCGGAAATTCCGGTGTGATTCAAAGCGGACAAAATGAAGGTCTAGACTCCGATTATATAAACAATAACAAACCAAACATCGTCAATGGCAGTTTGGAATAACCTAATTTTTTAATGGTGAGTGCAAACTCACTAATTTTAATATTTTTAACCAACAATACGTTTTTATAAATTCAATTACAAATTTTATTACATAATCAAATTAAGGAGAAGATATTTTGAAATTATATAAGATTAGCATCATCTTATTATTTCTGTTAATGTTTTCTATCAGTGCAGTTTGTGCTGAGGACGTGGGCAACGCAACTTTGGAATCGAGCGATAGTGACGTTGTATCTTCCGGTGAGAAAACATTTGACGATTTATCAAATTTAATCAATTCGTCTTCGTCAGCTACAATAGAAATAACTGATGATTATAAATTTAATCCAACAGATACTCAAAAGAGAATTATTATTGAAAATAGCAGTTTAAATTATGTATTTAATGGAAACAACCATATAATCGATGGCAGTGGCATTACAGGACCTTTCAAAATAGTGAATTCTACCGTTACTTTAAAAAATCTCATTATTAAAAATTGTAATGGATCTGCAATAATTTTAGATAACGCTTTTTTTAATACTATTAACGTGACTTTTGAAAAAAATAATAATTCAAATTCAGGGGGAGCAATATCTGCTAAACAAAGTACAATTACCAGTACTGGAGATAAATTTATAGACAATTCTGGAGAATTAGGCTCTTCAATATTATTATATAAATCCATATTTAATGGGCAAAACGATTTGTTTGTAAGTAAAACTCCAGTTAAGTGGGCAATGATATACGGTAGCGATTCCGACATATCAATTGAAAATACCGTTTTTGCAAATACAACATCAAGATATGCAACCGCAATTTATAATGATTATAAAACCGCAGTTAAAAAATCAAAATTCATAAATCTTTATGCAAGTCTTACAGGTGGAGCTATCGCAATTAAAGGTGATAATGGACTTGAAGAAGATACAGTGACTGAAATCCAAGAGTGTGAATTTATCAACACCTCATCTGCTAAAAATGGCGGTGCGCTTTATTTAGATATTCCAGGCGCTAACAGGATGCAAGGTAAAGTATTGGTAAACAACACCAAGTTTGTTAACTGTACATCCCTATTTGGAGGAGCATTAGTTCAATTAGGCGGTATTTTAGACATAACCTATTCCACTTTTGAAAATAATTTCGCATATGTCAGCGGTGGAGCAGTTTATACTTCAAATTCAAGTGTCCTTGTTGGAGCATGTGATTTTACAAATAATACTGCTTTGGTAAGTGAAGGTGGAGCATTGTTTGTTGATTACGGAGATATTGAATGCAAATACAATACATTCATTAAAAATAATGCGAGCTATGGAGGAGCAATTTATATCTATGACAGTTTTTATGTTGTCAGAGACTGTAATTTTACAGGAAATGGCGAAGCGATTTATTCATGCTATGACAATAATGGTTCATATCAGAAAAACAACAAATTTGGAAAAGATAAACTTGTTCTTGACGAACCGTTCATTGCAACCTATGTTGCTTATGAAGGAAAGAAAATAATTTTAAATCCTTTAAAAATTGAAGGTTCACCTACAGACTCTTACTTTAACTTAGCAAAACAAGGATTAGTAACACCAGTTAGAAATCAAGGTTATATGGGTGCCTGTTGGGCATTCGGTATTACTGGTGCTTTTGAATCAGCGTTTTTAATTGCAACAAACATTTCTTTAGATATTTCTGAAAACAATGTTCAAAATTTAGGACTAATATACTCTCGTTATGGGGACCCTACTTGTACTGAAGCAGGAACCTACATGACCGGTGCGGGCTATTTCCTAGGATGGCTAGGTGCAGTTTCATCTGTAAATGACGAATATGATGAACTCGGTAAAATATCTCCAATAATTTTTGACGAAAATGCATATCATGTTGTAGATTCTATTTTTGTCAATATTACAGATCCGAATGGTTTAAAAGATGCTTTAACCAAATACGGGGCTCTGGATTTATTTATTTACGGTGCAGATAAGAACACAAATTATTATAATCCTGACACCCACGCATTGTATTATACCGGAAACATATCCGGAAACCACTACGTTACTTTAGTTGGTTGGGATGACAATTATTCAGCTGACAACTTTAAAATTACCCCTCCAGGAAATGGAGCCTGGATTTGTAAAAACAGCTGGGGAACAGAGTGGGGAGAAAGCGGATACTTCTATTTATCCTATTATGATAATTCTCTTAAATTAGGCGTCTCTGCAGTCGGATTTATAATTAACAACACTGAATCATATAACAAACTTTATCAATACGACGTTTGCGGATTTTCTGAGGATTTCTATAAATTAAAGAGTGGTGAAGTAGAATACATGAATGTGTACCATGCTGTTGATGAAGATTTGGTTGCTGCTGTTGGAACCTACTTTGAAAAGGCAAATATGGACTACAAAATTACAATTTATGTAAATGGTAGTGAAATGTACTCACAATCAGGTAAATCTGCATTTGCAGGTTTCAATACAATTAAATTAAACCAACACATTCTAATTAATGACGGCGATAATTTAACAGTTAAAATTAAATCCAGTTCCGCACCAATGCTTAGTAATTCAAGGATTATTTTCCAAAAAGGAGTGTCATTTATTGATGTAGGCGAAGGCATGGAAGATACTTCTAACCTGTGTATTTTTGTCATTAAAGCATATACAATTGAAAATCCAACATTTATAGAGAATGTTAAACAATATTATGCTGATTTCAATAAATTCGTTGCTTATAGTGATTATGAAGGCGCTCTCTTAACTTTAAAACAGAATGGTAAAACTATTGCTACCGCTACTGTAAAAAACGGCGAAGCTGATTTTGGCGTTGTTTTAAATCCTGGAATGTATGCTTTAGTCACTCCTGTAAATGGAACAGACATTGTAAGCAATGTTGAAATATTAAGCACAATACAAATCCCTAGTGTAATAAACATTGGATATAATACTTTATTGACCGTAACACCAACATTCGTTGATGATTGGGGTAATGAATTAAAAGGTGTTGAAGTTAAATATAAATTCGACAATGAAGCTGAAGGTAAGGCCAAAACAAATGATAAGGGAGAACTTGCTATTGATGTCGGCCAAGGAACAGGCATTGGAACTCATAAGTTAGTACTTACCAATACCATTACCGGTGAAGTTCTTACAATAAAAATTAATATTCTCTCCAGATTTGAAGGCAACAAAAATATTAACATGTATTATGACGATGGAACCACATATAAAGTCCGCATTATTGACGATGACGGCAAATATGTAGGTGCAGGTAAATTCGTGACCATCAAAATTGGCTCTAAAACATTTAATGTAAAAACTGATAAAAATGGTTATGCCACACTTAAAATTCCAAATACATTAACTGTCGGCAAATACACTGTTGTGGCAACTTACGCCGGTCAAAGTGTTAAAAACACCCTTCAAATAAAACAAGTCCTAACATCAGCAAAAACAGTTACAGTTAAAAAATCAGCCCAAAAATTAGTTTTAAAAGCTACTCTTAAAGGAAAAACCGTTTTGAAAAATAAAGTTGTTAAATTCAAAGTAAATGGTAAAACCTACACCGGAAAAACCAATTCCAAAGGAATTGTAAAAGTTACCATTAACAAAGCAAATCTTAACAAGCTCAAAGCCGGTAAAAAATACACTGTAACTATTACTTACTCAAAAAACACAATTAAAACAACTTTAAACGTTAAAGGTTAGAGAATTATTTCTCTAACTATTTTCTTATTTTTGAATCCATTTCATCAAAACCTTTATATATAAACACTTGCATATACAAGAGTATAATTGCATATGCAAGAGAGGTAAAGTATGGAAAAAAATGAAAATATTGAAATGATTACAGGAGACCCTAAAAAAGCTATCAACAAATTATCACTGCCAATTATAGCAAGTATGTTTCTTATATTTGCAAACAACATCATTGACAGCATATGGGTAGCAGGACTTGGCGCAGACCCATTGGCTGCACTCGGATATATCACACCACTATTTATGATTATAGTTGGATTTGGAAACGGATTGGGAGCAGGGGGCAACTCCCTAATATCACGATACATTGGAGCGGAAGATAAAACTTCAGCAAACAATGCAGCTATACACAACCTTATATTAAGTATTATCGTGTCCGTCATTATTTCAATCATTTTCGTGATTTTAATGGAGCCTATGCTTAATATGATGGGAGCAAGCAGCGTAATAGGCTATGCTACAGACTACGGATTCATCATATTTTCATGTACATTCGCCCTTCTAATGCCACCAATTGTAGGCGGTGCATTTAGGGCAGAAGGAGACATAAAAAGAGCTACATTACCAATTGCACTTGCTGCAATAATCAACATGGTTTTAGATCCAATATTCATCTACACTTTAGGGATGGGAATTAAAGGGGCCGCAATAGCAACAGTTCTCGGGCCACTTATAAGTCTATTTTTGATGTTTTACTGGATTTTTGTTAAAAAAGATACCTATCTTTCATATGACTTTAAAAACTTCCATAATGAACTTAAAATGTATAAGGATATTTTAGTTGTAGGTATCCCAGCCAGTTTAGAACAATTGGTATTATCTGTTTTGACAATATTTGTAAACTATATGCTAACCATCGTATCAGGTCCTGTTGCAGTAGCAGTTTATACCGCAGGATGGAGAATAGTAAACATTGGAATGCTTCCGGCAATTGGCGTTGGAACCGCAGCGATTTCAGTGGCAGGAGTGGCATATGGAGCAAGAAAATATGAAAACTTAAGAGTTACTGCAAGATATGCCGTTAAAGTTGCATTGATAGCTTCAATAATTGTATGTATAATTTTAAATGTATTTGCAAATCAAATTTCATTTATTTTCTCATATTCAGAAAGCAGCGCTGAGTTAGCACCATTGATTGCAAGTTTCCTGCAGTTAATGTGCCTATTTATCTTATATGTTCCATTTGGAGCCAGTGCAGGAAATGTCTTCCAAGGTGTTGGAAAAGGAACAATATCATTTATATTGACAACATTCAGGGAATTCATACTTGTATTAATCTTTGCATACCTCCTAGGATTCACATTCAATATGGGGGAATTCGGAATATACTGCGGAATGCTTTTAGGTGGTGGAATAGGATCCCTAATATGTTATGCATGCATTGAGCTCTACATTAACAAATTGATTAGAGGTAGAGAAAATGGCGTTTGATAAAGACATTCCAACATCGCCTCTTGTTTCCCTTCTCTACAGGAAACAGACCACCTACATCAACGATAAACTAAAAGATGATAATCTAAGTTCAGGATTATATCCTCTTTTAATAAACGTGTATAAGCATGAAGGCATAAGTCAGGAGGAATTGGCAAGTAAAATACATGTAAATGAAAGTACAGTAACAAGAAACTTAAATAAATTAGAAAAGAAAGGATTGATAACTAAAACTCCTCAAAAAAGGAAAAAAATCATAAATGTAACCCCAAAGGGCGGCGAAATAGCTCAAAAGGTACTGGATTATGATGAAAAATGGGATGAAATAATCCAAAAAAACTTGACACAAAAAGAATTTCAAGATTTTAAAAAATTACTGAAAAAAATTTGTGAGGACTTGATATGAACCAAACAATCAAAGATTTGAAAACAAGAAGAAGCATTCGCAAATTCAAAGACGAACAAATAAGGGATGAAGATTTAAAAATAATTTTAGAAACCGGAACCTATGCCCCAACAGGAAGAGGTGCACAATCCCCTAAAATTATTGTAATTCAAAATCCAGAAACAATCAAAGAATTTTTAGCTTGAAACAGAAACTTTTTCCCTGTTGAAGTATCTGAAGACATTGATTCTTTATCTTAATATGCAAGAATACCATGACTTCTTTAAGTCGTGGATGAATTGCACAAAAGAGCATTATTACTTTTCAAATGCTCTCTGAAAATCTTTAAATAACTAACTAATTATAATAATAAATGACAATGAAAAGTTTAATTCAAAATTTTTCAACGAAAACCAAGTTAAAAAAAATAAATTAAACTATAAAAGTCTTAACCTTCGGGACGAGGGGGATAGCACGGTAATTCTACACTCAAAAGAGAGTACAGCCCGTGAAGTAAGAATCCTCAACTTCTATAAGTTGAGGTAGTTCAAGAAGGGATTGGCCATGTGGTTTTAGGATATCCTGATATGGAAGCTCCTGAACCATTACCTAGAAAAGAAGATTATATCCACTTTGTGGACTAAAAAAAGAAATTAAAGATGAGTTAAATTACTCATCTACATTTTTTCAGGTGCTGAAACACCTAAAATATCTAAAGCGTTTTTGATAGTTGTCTTTGCTCTATCTACTAAAATCAATCTGGTATCTTCCACTTCAGAACCAATTACCTGTTCTGATTTGTAGAATTTATTGAATGAACCGGCTAAATCTTGACAGTATTGAGTGACATTGTGAACTCTCTTTTTATTAGCACAGTCTTCAACTACTTGTGGGAATTTAGCGATTTGTCTTATTAAATCTTGTTCTGCTTCATCAGGAGTCCAATCATCAGCAACTTCCAAAGTACTTATGTCCTTGCCTGATTTTTTAATCAACTTGCATGCTCTTGCATGTGCATATTGAATAGAAGCACAACCTCTTTCAAAGCTTAAAGCCTCATCCCATTTAAATGTCAAGTGTTTTTCCGGAGATAATTTAGCAATGAAGAACCTGATAGCTCCTACACCAATTTCTTCAGCCATTGGTGCGATTTCATCTTCTGTTAAATCAGGATTTCTTGATTTAATTTCATCATGTGCCCTCATTACCGCTTCATCAATCAATTCATCGACAGAAACGAATTTGCCCTTTCTTGTTGACATTGATCCTTCAGGAAGTGTAATGAATTCATAAAAGATTACTTCAGGAGCTTCTTGCCTAAATATTTCCTCAAAAATAACTTTAATCTGTTTAGCGGCCAATTTATGGTCTGAACCTAAAATATCAAGTACAGTGTCGCCCAAAGTAGCCTTATACTTGTGATATGCCAAATCTCTTGTAGAGTAAAGTGAAGTTCCATTGGATCTTCTTAAAACAAACTCTTTTTCAATGTTGAAATCAGTCAAATCGATGTATAACACTTCATCTTCTCTTGTGAATCCTTCTTTTTGAATATAATTGACTAAATCATCAACTTCTCCATTTCTGACAAATTGGCCTTCCCATACAAAATCATCATGGACAATGTTCATTCTTAAAAGAGACTCTTTCATTCCACTGATGCATTTAGAAACCACATCTTCAAAGACCTTGTTTAACTCTTCGTCTTCGCCTTCTTCGTATTTTTGGATTAATTCATCTACTTTAGCATTTAAAGCTTCATCCTCTTCTACGGCTTTGTTTGCATCAAAGTATAATTTTCCAATTTTATGGTCAATTTTATCGCCTTCATAATCTTCAATATTAAGGCCGCATTCGGTTATGCCGCATACAATAATAGCTATTTGTCTTCCCATATCATTTACGTAATACTGGGTTATAACATCTCTTCCGGCTAATTTTAATAATCTTGACAATGAATCTCCAAAAATAGAGTTTCTAATATGTCCAATGTGAAGAGGACCATTTGGATTAGCTGAAGTGTGTTCCAATACAATTTTTTCACCATATTGCGGAAGTTGACCGTAATTTTCATCAACTTTTTCCAAAAGCATTTTGGAAAACTTATCGTAATCAATGAAGAAATTAACATAAGGACCAAAGTTTTGAACTTTAGTAAAAATTTCTGGAACTTCAATCTTTTCAACCAAGTCCTTTGCAACTTCCGGAGGGGAAGTTCTTAATTTTTTAGTAAGTGCAAAAGCAATAGTGCTTGCTAAATCTCCCAGATTAGGGTTTGGAGGGAATTCTAATTTGAAATCCCTATCAATTTCTACATCATATTGATCTAATGCCTTGTTGATGGCTTCAATCGCTTGCTTTTCTATTTCAAAATACATTAACTCACCTTATAATAATTATAAACCTCTTAACCAGAGGGATAGATAACCGATTTTTGGAATAATAACTAAACTATCGCCAAATGTTACGACTTTTTCTTTAATTTGGCTAGCTTTAACATAATAAGGATCTGGAGAATCGTTATTGTCCCCTTTTATTAGATACATTGTAGTTCCATTTATCTCTACAATATCAATTATCCTATGAATTACCGGCTGTTCATACCATGCCGCATCATAAACAACTACATCGCCAACCTTAACATCTTCGGGGTTGAACTCATGAATTCCAAGAAAATCCGCTTTTTCAACAAGAACTATGTCTCCTCTGTAAAATGCTGGCTCCATACTTCCTGAAACAACTACGTTCAAATGTTGAGCTGCAATTAAAACAATTACAAGAATTATTATGTATGATGCAACTTCTTTAAAGTCAATTTCCATTATATTACCTTCTTCTTTTCTTAAATGCTGCTTCGAGTCCTAACTCAATTGCATCGGAAGTTTTTTGTATATCTTCCATACTATGAGCATTTGATATAAAATTACATTCAAATTGGGACGGAGGTATAAACACCCCTTCTTTCAATAATGTTTTAAAGTATCTCAAGAATTGTTTTCTGTCAGATTTTTGAGCATCTGCATAATTGTAAACAGGTTCCGGATTGAAATAAATTTGAAACATTGATGCAAGTCCAACCGGCTGGATGTTGTATTCTTCATCTTCGATTATGGATTTGATATTTCCTCTAAGATAGTTTCCTTTTCTTTCGAGCTCCTTGTAAAATGCATCATCGAGTTGTGTTAATGTTGAAATACCTGCTTGGACAGATACAGGATTTCCTGAAAAAGTACCTGCCTGATAAACCGGACCGTTAGGAGCAATCAATTCCATGATTTCTCTTTTACCGCAGAATGCACCCATTGGAAGTCCTCCACCAACAATTTTTCCTAAAGTGGTTAAATCTGGAGTAACACCATAATATTCTTGAGCTCCACCACGGGATGCTCTAAACCCTGTGATAACTTCATCAAATATTAATACTATGCCATTTTCCTCAGTAATTTTTCTAATAAATTCTAAAAATCCCGGTTTAGGTTCGATACAACCAACATTGCCCATGACTATTTCCATAATAATACAGGCAATATTTTCACCTTCTTTTTCAATTAACTCTGTTAGGGCTTCTTCATCATTGAATGGAACAGACAAAGTATTTTTAGTGGTATCTGATGGGATTCCTGGAGAATCCGGCAAGGTTGCAGCACCAGAACCTCCTTTAACCAGTACATAATCATGTGCCCCATGGTATGCACCTTCAAATTTGACGATTTTATCTCGGCCTGTGAAGCCTCTTGCAAGTCTGATTGCACTCATAGTAGCTTCAGTTCCACTGTTACAAAATCTTACCATTTCAGCACTAGGAATTCTATCAACAACTTCTTTTGCAAGTTTGATTTCATTTTCAGTTGGAGTACCGTAAGCAGTACCGATAGTTAATTGATTTGAAACTTCCCTTACAACTTTAGGGTTAGCATGTCCCAATATTAAAGGACCATAAGCTAGACAATGGTCAATATAAGTTTTTCCATCCACATCGGTAAGTTTAGAACCTCCAGCACTTTTAACAAAAAACGGATAAGGTTTAAAAGCACGTACCGGAGAGTTTACTCCACCAGGAAAGTAATTTTTAGATTCATTGAACAATTCTTCAGAATACATTTTATCACTCTATAAATGTTGTATTAATGAGTTTACACAAGCCACAGCAATAGGTGTTCCGCCTTTCGGACCTTCAACAATGATATTTGGTATATTTGAATTGTGAAGCTCTTCTTTCGAATCGGCAGCTCCGACAAATCCAACAGGGACTCCTACAATAGCTTTAAGATTCATCTCGCCTTTTTGGTATAAATCCATTGCTTCAAAAACAGCAGTTGGAGCATTACCAGAAACTACAATTCCTTCAAAGTCATTTTGTGCCGCATATCTCATAGCTGCGGCCGCTCTTGTAATTTGATTTTCTTTAGCTATCTTAATAACTTCTTCATTTCTAATGTAACACTCAACTTCCCCTTCATATCTTGTAATACCGTATTTAACCATGTTAATATCAGTTAAAATGGTTTCTTTATTTCTAAGGGAATCCATAGCTACATCTACAAAATCAGGACTGATTTTTACTAATTTTGCATATTCCGGATCAGCTGTGGAGTGAACAATCCTTTCAACAATGTCTCTTTCAGCAGGATTTAAATCTTTGACATCATCTCCAATAAGGCCACGGATAATTTCTCTACTTTTATTTGCAATATCCAAACCTTGCTTAGTTGATGCACCCATGAACATTTTGTCTGACATATTATAACTATTAGTAAATATAAAGTTAAATATTTTGTCTTATTCCATAAAGATTTTAAAAAATTAATAAAAAAACTATTTTTCACCGGCTGACAAACCTGCCAAGTACCCTGTTGAAAATGCAATTTGCAGATTATATCCGCCTGTCGGACCATGTAAATCCAAAACTTCACCTGCAAAATACAAATTTGGAGTTATAGTAGATTCCATTGTTTTAGGATTAACATTAGCTAAATCAACACCACCAACAGTTACTTTTGAAAGATCCTTGTTAAAACCTGTTATTTCAAAAGCAAACCTTTTTAAATTCTCGATTAATCTGTTTTTGCTTTTTTTGTTAACCCTGGATAATTGGGTTTCGCCGTCCAAATTTATTTCATTTAAAAAGAAATCAATGAAACCATTTGTCAAAAACCGTTTTAAATAATTTTTAAGCATTGTTTTTCCTTTGACCTGAAAGTCAGAAGTAAATTTTTCATTTAACTCTTCACGTGTAAAATCCGGGCATAAGTCAATTGAAATTTCAAAATTAACGTCAAGTGCTTCACCATCCAATAAGTTATAAGTTATACTTTCAGAAATTACATTGCTTAAGTTAATAATTCCAGGTCCTGTTAGACCGACATGTGAAAACAAAACATTTCCCTTAACTTTGTTTTTGTTATAACTTATAACAACATCATATAACGTGATTCCGGCAATATCTGACAAATCTTTTTTAGTGATTAATGGTGAAAGGCCATACTTAATGTCAGTTACCGGCTGTGAAGTTAAGTAATAGTTTTTGATGTTGCAACCGGTGTGTGGATAAGTTACTCCTCCAGTTGCGATGATAATCTTATTGGCCTTTATTTTATCGTTTATGATGAAGTCTTCTGTTATGTTTTTAACTTCAAAGTTATAACTTATAACAACATCATCAAGATAATCGATTAAAACTTTTAAGACATCCCCAGATTTTTCACTTTGAGGAAAGATTCTATTATCATCCTCTTCGATGAAATTCATTCCTTTATCTTCAAAAAATGAGAGTAGCATTTCATTTGTAAATGTAAAAAAAGAGTGTTTTAAAAAGTTTTTTTGAGGATAGAAGTTCAATAGCTTTTTAATTGGCTTAAGGTTTGTAATATTGCATCTTCCACCACCAGTCATAAGGAGTTTTCGCCCTAAATCTGGATTTTTCTCAAGCAATATTACACTTTTGGAATTTCGACTTGCAACAATTGCGGCCATAATTCCAGCAGGACCACCACCAATAACAGCTATGTCATATTCTTCCATAAAAATCTAAAAAAGAAAGAAATTAAGGGGTTAGTCTGTGTCTGTCTCTTGGGAAAAGAGCACATTCACGGATGTTTTCAGATCCAGTCATGACCATAGTTAATCTTTCTGCACCTACACCCCATCCCGCATGAGGAGGCATACCATATTCAAACGCTTTGAGGTATGTTCCAAATCCTTCAGGGTTAAGACCTCTTTCTTCAATTTGTTTTACGAGTAAATCATATTGATGTACACGGGTAGCACCTGAAGATAACTCTAAATTGTTATACATTAAATCGAATGCATGGGAGTATTTTTCATCTCCTTCTTTAGGCATTACGTAGAATGGTTTAATTTCAGATGGCCATTCGGTTAAGAAGTAGAATCCGCCCATTTCATCGCCTAAAGCTTTTTCAGCTTCACGAGATAAGTCTTCACCCCATGGCATTTCAACGCCATGTGCATTTACAATGTCAACTGCTTCATCATAGGTCACATGAGGGAATTTTTCATCAGGGATTTCTAATTCATGGCCTAAAATTTCTAATTCACCAGCACATTTATCATTGATGTCGTTGATTACATTGACAAGCATGTCATTTAAGATTTTCATTACATCTTCATCATCTGCAAATGAAACTTCTGCATCTATGGAAACAGCTTCATTCAAGTGTCTTAATGTATCATGCTCTTCTGCTCTGAAGATTTGGCCAATTTCAAACACTTTATCCATTCCAGCGGCCATCATCATTTGTTTGTATAATTGTGGAGATTGGCCAAGGAATGCTTCTTTATCAAAGTAAGCTATTGGAAATAATTCTGTACCTCCTTCAGTAGCGGAAGCTACAAGTTTAGGAGTATTAATTTCATAAAATCCATTATCATAGAAGAAATCTCTGATTGTATGGAACATTTGACCTTTAATTTTGAAAATTGCTGAAACATTATCTTTTCTGATATCTAAAAATCTTGAATCTAATCTGGTATCAATTCCAGCTTTAACTTTTTCTGTAGGATCCATTGGTAAAGGTTGGTTAGCTAAATTTAAAACTTTTACTTCTTTTGGTAAAATTTCTACACCATTTGGAGCTTTTGGAGCTTCTTGAGCCATACCTTTAATTGCAACAACAGATTCTTTTCTTAATTCTCTTAATTGTTCTAATACTTCTGCTTCTACTTTTTTACTTGGAGCGGTTACTTGAACTCTACCAGTTACATCACGGATAATTACAAACATGATTCCACCGAAATCACGGATTTCATGTACCCAACCCATGATAGTAATATCACTGCCTGCTAATTCAGGATTACATTGGTTAGCGTAGTTAGTTCTTCTCCAATCATGTAATAAACCTTGCAAATTATTCACCTCGGTTTTGTAAAAATAAATAATAATGATAAATTTTCATTATAGATTTAATTTAGATTTAATGTTTAATAAATATATGTAAATTTTGAAAAAAATACATCGTGAAAAAAAATTTGAAAAAAAATAAAAAAAGCATAATAGCCTATAATAAGCTATTATTCTAAACGTTTCTTAAATGAATTCGCATGAGCAAAGAAACCTTCATATTCAGCAATTGGAACGGAAGTTTTAGATAATTCCTTAAGGCCTTCCTTTGTAAGTCTTTGAACAGTAGGTTTTTTAATAAAAGCTTCTGTTGAAAGACCTGAATACATCTTAGCTCCACCACCAGTAGGTAAAACATGGTTTGTTCCAGATCCATAATCCCCCGCTGCAACCGGTGAGTATGCACCTAAAAATATTGAACCTGCATTATTGATGTGTGAGAGTGTTTCATCATCATCTTTAGTGGATATGATTAAATGTTCTGGAGCATATTCATTTGTAACGTAAATTGCTTCATCAAATGTGTTAGTGATAATAATTTTTCCACTTTTTGCTAGAGATTCCTCAATAATTTCACGCCTTGGTGCAATTTCGGTTAATTGTTTGACAAATTCATCAGTTTTAATTGCTAAGTCTTCACTATCAGTTACTAAAAAACAAGATGCATTTGGATCATGTTCTGCTTGTGCTAATATATCAGTTGCTAAAAATTCTGGATTTGCACTTTCATCAGCCAATATTAAAACTTCAGAAGGACCTGCTGGAAACTCAATATCTACTTGACCATAGACTAATTTCTTTGCCGCTGTAACGAATATATTTCCTGGACCAACAATTTTTTCAACACGTGGAATTGACTCTGTACCGAATGCAAGGCCTGCAATTGCTTGTGCTCCCCCAACTTTATAAATTTCATCTGCACCTGCAATATCGGCTGCAACCAAAATAGCATCTAAAATTTTACCATCCTTTTGAGGAGGAGTAACGCAAACGACTTTCTTAACGCCTGCAATCTTTGCCGGTATTACAGTCATCAATATTGATGAAGGGTAAGCTGCCCGACCTCCTGGGATATAACATCCAGCAGAGTTGATTGGCCTTACGATTTGACCTGCAACTATACCTGGATTAACTTCCATTTCCCACTCAGACGGAATTTGCTTTTTATGGAATCTTTCAATATTATCTGCAGCCTGTTTTAATGCAACAAGCAATTCATCATTTAAGGTATCATAAGCCTCTTCAATTTCATCTTTTGATACTTTCAAATTTTCTATTGTAACTCCATCAAATTTCTCTGTATATTCTCTAATAGCATTATCTTTATTAATTTTAACATTATTCAAAATATCAGACACTATGTCTAAAACATTGTTAACATCTTCTTCTGATCTTTTAATAGTTTCAACTAAATCAATGTCAGAATATTTAAGTATTTCCATTATAACTACCTCATTATAGCCCCAGTATCAGCAGAATGAACTAATTTCTGATATATTGCTAACCATCCTGTAACATCACTTTCGGGATGTTTAACATCTTTTAATCTTTTCTCGATTTCTTCATCTGACAACTCTACATTAATCAATCTGTTTTGTATGTCAATTTCAATTATGTCACCATTTTGGATTGCTGCAATTGGACCATTTTCTCTTGCTTCAGGAGAGACATGACCTATACATGGTCCTCTTGTTCCCCCAGAGAATCTTCCATCAGTTATTAAACCTACATCCTTAATATTCATTCCTGCAAGAGCAGAGGTTGGATTTAACATTTCACGCATTCCAGGACCACCTTTCGGACCTTCATATCTGATAACAACAATGTCTCCTTCCTGAATTTCATGGTCAAATATTGCTTTTGTAACATCCTCTTCTGAGTCATAAACTTTTGCCGGTCCTTTAAGATGCATTAAATGTTCGGCCACTGCACCTTTTTTAACTACACTTCCGTTTGGTGCAAGATTACCTTTCAATATTGCAATTCCACCATCTTCATGCACCGGATTATCCAAGGTGTGTATGACATCTGTATTTTTGTTTTCTACACCCTCTAAGTTTTCAGCAATAGTTTTTCCTGTGACAGTCAATTGATTTGTATCAATCTTATCGCCTAATGTTTTAAGTACGGCCTGAATTCCACCAGCCAAATGTAAATCCATCATTGAATCTTCACCTGCAGGAGATATCAAAGCTATGTGAGGAACATTCCTTGATATTTCATCAAACAATTCCAAATCAACACTGAGGCCTTCAACTTCACTTGCAAGTGCTGGGATGTGTAAAGCAGTATTTGAAGATCCTCCCAATGCCATGTCAACTGCAATAGCATTGTTAAATGCTTCTTGAGTCATGATATCGGAAGGTTTTATGTCATCTTCAACCAGTTTAATGATTTGTTTACCTGACTCAAAAGCAATCTGATTGTTTTCCTCGGTTAAGGCATGGGTAGTTGCACAAGTTGGAAGAGACAATCCTAATGTTTCTGTAATACATGCCATTGTATTTGCTGTAAATAATCCAGAACAGCTTCCGGCTCCAGGGCATGCACATTTTTCAAGTTCATAAACTTCTTCTTCAGACATTTTACCAGCAGAATTTGCACCAACAGCTTCAAAAACTGTGATTAAATCAGCAGGTTTGCCTTTATAAGAACCGGCAGCCATTGGGCCTCCAGTAACAACAATTGATGGTACGTTTACACGGGCCGCACCCATAATCATTCCTGGAACCACCTTATCACAACTTGGAATTAATACTAATCCATCAAAAGCATGTCCTTTAGTCATGCTTTCAACAGTGGCGGCAATGATTTCTCTTGAAGGAAGAGAGTATTTCATTCCTTCATGGTTCATACTGATTCCATCACATACAGCCATTGTATCAAATTCAAATGGAATACCTCCAGCAGCAATAATTCCCTCTTTTACAAATTCAACAAGGTCCTTTAAATGAATATGACCCGGTACAATATCAGTATAACTGTTTGCTATACCAATGAATGGCTTTTCAAAATCATCATCGTCAAGCCCACAAGCTCTCAAAAGTGATCTATGTGGAGCTCTTTGAATTCCTTTTTTTATACTATCACTTTTCATTTAATCACACAATAAATTTAATCAATACATATATATCTTATTAATAACTTTTAAAATATGTCATTGATAAAAAATTAGTTTTGGTTTCTCTAATCCTATATGTTATTGTAAAAAATAGTTGTTTAAAAATTAGAAATTAATATTTTTAAAGAAAGATGTTGTTAAATTATATAATTATTTAATTAAACATGAAATTATTGATTATAAAATCTTTTTAAAACAAGGTCATTTTTGTACAAAAAATAAAAAAGTATGGGAAAATAAATTTCCCATTCGTGTTTAATATTTTCTTCTGATTGTAATTCCAACCATGACTAGTAATGATAAAAGCGCCATTACAATAGGATTACCTGTTGCGTACATTTTTTCATGAACTGGAACCTTATCACCCGGTACAGGAGGCACTTCATTAACAACAATTTCAGCACTATCATAGTTATTGGTTAAATCGCTTTCATAAGTATCGCATTCGACACTTGCTTCAACAACAATAGTTCCAGATTTTAAAGCTTCAGTATCTAATAAAAGAGTTACCTCTTCACCTGGAGCTAAATCTCCAATGGTCCAAATTCCAGTTTCAGGATCATATGTGCCTTTAGAAGGTTTGAAACCTAAAAGTTTCAATTCATCAGGAATGTTAATTGTTGCACGAGAGTTAACTGCAGTATCTGGTCCTTGATTTACAACAGTTATAGTGTATACAACTTTATCTCCAACGAACACTTCTGTAACATCTGGCACGACTGAAATCAGTAAATCCGCCTCAGGAGGAACAGTAATTGAATTTTTACCAATATTATTTGCTTTGTTTGGATCAAATGTATCAGAATCACCATCAGCTATGTTAACAATAGTTTTGTTAGTAGTACTTACTTTAGTTATTATATTTAATGTAATAGATTCTTCACAAGCAAGATCACCAATGTTCCAAATACCAGTTTCACTGTCAAATGAACCGCTAGAATCATCCGCAACATAAATTAAACCAGAAGGCAATATATCAGTGACTACAGCATTTACTGCCATGTCAGGACCAAGATTAGTAACAGTAATTGTCCAAGTGACTAAATCACCTTTATGAGGAGCATCATTAGAAACTAATTTAATAACTTCTAAATCAGCTTCAGGTGGGATTTGAACTGAACTATCATCATGATTATTGCTTAAAACCGGGTCATAAGTATCAGATGAAACATTAACTGGGTTAACGATAGTACCGTTTGTAGTATTAACAGTGGTTACAATAGTAAGAGTTATTGAATCGCCATTAGTGAGATTACCTATACTCCAGATACCAGTTTCAGGGTCAAATGATCCATGAGAATCATCTGAAACAAAGATAACACCTTCAGGCATCAATTCAGACAATTTAGTGTTAATAGCATCATCAGGACCATGATTAGTAACAATGATTGTCCAAGTTACATTATCGCCATTATGACAAGAAATATCCTCATAATCGTTAGTAATAATAACTTCTAAGTCCGCTTCTGGTGGAATAACAGTGCTGTTAGTAGCATTATTATTAGTCATGTCAGGGTCATAAGTATCAGAAGTCACATTAACAACATTCACAACAGTCAAATTAGACTTACTAACAGTAGAATTCAATACTAAAGTCGCCTTACCGTCTGCACTTAAATCACCAATAGTCCAAACATTACCCTCAAACTTACCATCAACAGATATTACCCTAAACTCAGATAAACCATCAGGAAGAACATCACTGACAACAACATTAACAGCACCATCCGGTCCATTATTAGTAACAATAACAGTCCAAACAACACTATCACCAACATGAGCAGTCACATTAGAAACCAACTTAATAACTTCTAAGTCCGCTTCTGGCGGAACAACAGTTTCATTGGTTGCATTATTGTTAGTCATATCTGGATCATAAGTATCAGAAGTCACATTAACATTATTAACAATTGTAGTATTAGTAGCATCAATAACTGTCCGAAGAACTAATTTAACAGATTGAGCACTAGTTAAATTACCAACATTCCACACATTATCCTTAAATTCGCCTGAAGTATTCAATAATACAATAACATTTGCTAATTCTTTAGGTAAAATGTCAGTTACTTTTACATTTATGGCAACGTCTGGTCCTTTATTAGTAACAATAATAGTCCAATTAACAACATCCCCTTTATGAGCAGTCACATTAGAAACAAGTTTAATTATTTCTAAATCAGCCTCAGCAGGAACAACAGTATTATTGGTTGCATTATTGTTAGTCATATTCGGATCATAAGTATCAGAAGTCACATTAACATTATTAACAATTGTAGTATTAGTAGCATCAATAACTGTCCGAAGAACTAATTTAACAGATTGAGCGCTAGTTAAATTACCAACATTCCACACATTATCCTTAAATTCACCTAAAGTAACATTTACTACCTTTACATTAGTTAACTCTTTTGGAATCACATCATTGACAACAACATTAACAGCAACATCCGGACCAAGATTAGTAACAATAATAGTCCAATTAACAACATCCCCTTTATGAGCAGTCACATTAGAAACAAGTTTAATTATTTCTAAATCAGCCTCAGCAGGAACAACAGTTTCATTAGTTGCATTATTATTGGTCATATTCGGATCATAAGTATCAGAAGTCACATTAACAACATTCACAATAGTAGCATTAGTAATGCAAATTGTTGAATTCAATTTTAATGTAGCATTTCCATTACTACTTAAATTACCAATAGTCCAAACATTACCCTCAAACTTACCATCAGAACCAGGTAAAACTTCAAAGACAGACAAACCATCAGGAAGAACCTCCCTAACAGTCACATTAACAGCAACATCCGGACCAAGATTAGTAACAATAACAGTCCAAACAACACTATCACCAACATGAGCAGTCACATTAGAAACAAGTTTAATTATTTCTAAATCAGCTTCAGGAGGAACAACAGTATTATTGGTTGCATTATTATTAGTTTCATTTGGATCATAAGTATCAGAAGTCACATTAACAACATTCACAACAGTCAAATTAGACTTACTAACAGTAGAATTTAATAATAAAGTCGCCTTACCATCAACACTTAAATCGCCAATAGTCCAAACATTACCCTCAAACTTACCATCAGAACCAGGTAAAACTTCAAAGACAGACAAACCATTAGGAAGAACCTCCCTAACAGTCACATTAACAGCAACATCCGGACCAAGATTAGTAACAATAACAGTCCAAACAACACTATCACCAACATGAGCACTAGCATTAGAAACCAACTTAACAATCTCCAAATCAGCCTCAGCAGGAACAACAGTTTCATTGGTAGCGTTATTATTAGTCATATTAGGATCATAAGTATCAGAAGTTACATTAACAACATTAGGAATTGTTTTATTGGTTGTATTGATTTCAGATTCGAAAATTAATGTAGAAGATTCGCCTTTAGCAAGATTACCAATAGTCCAAATATTTTTTCTAGAGTCATAAGTTCCATTGTAATCATTGATAAATTTAATATTAATTAAATCTTTACTAATAACTTCATTAACAACTACATTTACTGCTGTATCAGGACCCAAATTGGTAACGACAATAGTCCAAGTTATTACATCTCCTTTATGAGCAGTCTTATTGGAAACAAGTTTAATTATTTCTAAATCAGCTTCAGGAGGAACAACAGTGCTATTAGAAGCATTATTATTGTCCGGATTAGGATCATCAGTCTTACTAGTAACATTCACATTATTAACAATAGTCTTATTAGTAACATTAACCTTAGTCTCAATAATTAAAACCAAAGTCTGACCTTTAGTCATATTACCAATAGTCCAAA
>JAFQXD010000090.1 GCA_017407115.1 Methanobrevibacter sp.
AAAGGAGACCAGCTATGAATCTGTCAAGTAATTTAGATAAATAGCTTAATCCATTATCAAAACTCTATGTTATTGTAGTAAAAAAAGTAAATAACGTTATACTCTCATCTAGATTGTGTAATGTTGTTTATAAAAGAAGTATTAGTTCTTTGAAAACCTATCGTTTAGTTAATGAATTCTTTATTAGGATTATTAAGAATATAGAAGATATATCTGCACAGTTTAGCTGCGCAATGTCCTAAGGCATTATAGTGTGATTTGCCTTCAGATATCTTCTTATCAAAATAGTCTTTCATTTTAGATGGATACTTTCTCATATTGTTGGCCGTCCATACTAAAGCGAATCTAAATAACTTATTTCCTCTTTTGGACATTCTAGTTCTAGAAGCGGACCAAGTTCCAGATTGTCTAACTATTGGATCTAGTCCTGCATAAGCTACTAGTTTATCTGGAGAGGGGAAACGCTTTATACTAATAATGGCAGACATGATGTATCCTATTTCAATTGAATTGATTCCCTTTAACTTGTGTAAAGGTGATTCAATAACCATGGGGTGGTTAGTAATTGAGATATTGATTTCATCTATCTGCCTTTCTATTGATTCTAGTAGTTCAATAGTCTGTTTAATTCTTAGAGCTATTCCATCTATATCAATACCTATAGAATTCTTAGCTGCTTCCTTAATCTTGATAATCTTATCTTCAGAATATTTATTACCAGAAGCTTCACTAGACAAATTAATCAGTTTATCTATTCTTACCTTAGATATTCTATAAGCTGAAGGATAAGCCTTTAAAATAGCTCTTATAGCTTTGGAATGTATGCCCTGTTTATCAACTATTGATTCAAGTTCTGGGAATGTCCTATCTAGATAAGAGACAAGCTTAATCTTTGATGCAGTAGATAATTCGATTAATGATTGTCTTTGATTAGATAATTCCTTTAAATCATTGATGATGAATTCATCCTCTAATAAATCTGAATAATTAAACGATAGGAAAGTCGCAATAGCTCTAGAATCGATATTATCATTCTTGGTATTGCGCAAAGAGATTGATCTAAACCTAGAAGTCATATAAGGGTTGATGAGATAACACTTATATCCCTTCTTGGTTAGATAGTTAAATAATGACTGATGATAATGAGCTGTTGATTCAAAGCCAACTTTCATATCATCATTATTTAACTTAGATAAATTCGATAATAATAATTTAAAGCCTTTAAGATTATTATCGAAATGAAGTGAGTCAACTATCATTTCTCCAGTTGAAGAATTAATGATAGAAGCGACATGTTCATACTTGGCAACATCTATGCCAACTGTATAGGTCATAAGAAAAGACCACCTTTCTAGAAACCTTGTCTATTTCTATGGTGATCTTATCATCGTAAACTTGCGAGACATAAAGATATCTTAACCTATCCAGCTATAACCATATAGATAAGGACCATAGACTCACTCTCCTTTAAGTAGATAAACCACAAACATTATAAGACAATAAGGTTTCATCTATATTCTAATAAAGGCTAGAAAGGAAAAGTGATACTTATGTACAGACAAGGTACGTTTGTATCATACAAGAA
>JAFQXD010000091.1 GCA_017407115.1 Methanobrevibacter sp.
ATACTAATTCCTGGACGTGGAGATAAGAGCGTTCGTGAAATGCAACAGTACCTAAATGGAAAATTTAGCGATGAATTAGGTATTCTGCCTTGTGATGGTATTTATCAACGGGATACTAATACTTCTCTAATCTTCGCTCTACAAAAGGCGATTGGGGTTGCTGGAGCAAATGGTAACTATGGGCCTGGAACTATTAGTGCAACTCCAATTGTTACATCAAGTTCAAGTGCAGCTCTTATTCGAATCATTCAATATGGATTATATGTTAATGGACATTATTCTGGTAGTTTTGATGGGACTTATAACTCATCAGTAACAAAAGGGGTTGTTGCGTTTCGTAAATTTATGAATCTTCCACCATTTACAGATACAGCAGATTTGACGTTGATTAAAGGACTATTAACCAGTAATGGGAATACAAATAGAGAGTCTAATATGTTGGATGTGGCAACCCAGTTAACAGAAATTGATGTTAATAATCTTAAGAGGAATGACTTTCAAATTGTAGGGCGGTATTTAACTGGTTCAGTAGGAGTAGGATCAGAGAAAAGAGATAAAAATTTAACAACATCAGAAATTAACCGCATAACAGCTGGTGGATTAAGCATTTTTCCCATATATGAAGACGGAGGATATGAGGAAAGTTACTTTACTTCTGTACAAGGTTATAAAGATGCTTTTATTGCGTCTACTGCAGCACGTAATTTAGGCTTCCCAGAAGGCGCCACAATATACTTTGCGGTAGACGTTGATGTTCAAGATGGTGATATTGACGGGACTGTAGGGCAATATATGTCAGGAGTCATCAATGGACTAGCATCTACTGAGTTTAAATCAGGTGTTTATGGGACACGTAATGTCTGCTTACATGGGGAAGAACTAGGTATGACATATAGCTTTGTGGCAGATATGTCATACGGCTGGAGTGGTAACCTTGGTTTTAAAATGCCTGAAAACTGGGCATTTGACCAATTCGTAGAATACCCTATTGGTGGGACGCCAATTGACCAAGGTGCTTCATCTGGTAGGGACATGGGGCACAGTGTGTTTAAGGTTCGAAATATTTCAAAAATTAGTCCATCGGATGCCTTACAAGCTATTGCTTCAAATTCACTTTTAAAAGGAAAAGTGAGTTTTGATAAAAAAGTGACAGTGATTAATGAATCTTATTTAAAAGTTTCAGTCACTGCTTCAACTGAGTTTGAAAATAAAGGAGATGGTCTAGCATTCAATATTAAAAATGGCAAGTTTGACCCTAAAGATTCTGTTGGTTTAAATGAAGTCTTGACAACTGCCTTTCATATGCCAGCTATTGGTGCGGATGTGGTCATTGATTACCTTGGAAAAACCACAATCTCATCTAAGATTACAGCTGGAAATATGAGTTTTAAAATAAGCAATAGTTCAGATAAGCTGTTTAAAATGTCTGTGACCTACAATGTTCAAAAAGTTGAAGATAAGATACTAAGTGGGGAGTGCTCTATGACGCTAGATATTGAGGTTGATCCCTTCACTTTTGTGACAGAAAAAGTAAATGGATTTACTTCAAGTGTTGTTGAAAAAATGCCAAATGCTGGCAAAATAATTGGTGCTGCCATTTTATTGGTGGGTGCAGTGCTTTTTCTTGTATCTACAGCACCAGTTGATATTATCGCTGGTATCGCTGGTTTTCTCACTATGCTTTTATCTAAATTAATTCCAGTCTTAGAGTAAAAACTCCCTATGGAAAGTCTATATTCTAGGGGAGATCATTCATATAATCAGGGGGCTTTTATGTATTTTTTACATCTTGGTATTAGTATATTTAAAAACTCTTGGCTATCCCTTCCAAGATATTCTTGATTCTCAATTTTATTAATCACTAGAATAATACTAGGTTCAGGTACTAAGGATTTCATATAATTTCTGTAAATAAAAAAATAGTTTCTAGTTTCAAATAATATATCATAATTACTATCCATTACATTTCTATTATAGTTAAATGATAATTTATATTTACTATCTTCGTTTGAAGTATAAATTCCATCATATAGTTTCATTTCTTCTATTTGAGGCTTAATGTAAAAGCAAACAAGTGTATCTGGGCAGTAGACAACCATAAAAAGAGATGGAGATATAATTGGTATTGCTGAAACGAAAAATAAATAATAATACATTATTTGTTTTGAAATGAAGAATAATAAAAAAAGAGAAACCAAAAATGTAACTAG
>JAFQXD010000092.1 GCA_017407115.1 Methanobrevibacter sp.
AGGCAAAGGCTTTTGGAAAACCCTGTTCGCCTATTCTGGACCGGGAGCATTAGTTGCTGTGGGATATATGGATCCAGGCAACTGGTCTACTTCGATTACGGGTGGGCAAAACTTCCAGTATTTATTAATGTCGGTCATTTTAATGTCTAGTTTAATTGCAATGCTATTACAATATATGGCTGCTAAATTGGGAATTGTTAGTCAAATGGATTTAGCTCAAGCAATTCGAGCGAGAACGAGTAAAAAACTAGGAATCGTTTTATGGATTTTAACGGAATTAGCGATTATGGCAACAGATATTGCGGAAGTAATTGGCGCATCAATTGCTCTTTATTTACTTTTTAATATTCCGCTTGTCGTCGCAGTCTTTATTACGGTATTTGATGTTTTATTATTATTGTTGTTAACGAAAGTTGGTTTTAGAAAAATTGAAGCAATAGTTGTCTGTTTGATTTTTGTAATTCTTTTTGTGTTTGTTTATCAAGTAGCGTTGTCTGATCCTAATTGGGGGGATGTACTTAAAGGATTGGTTCCGACTGGTGAAACGTTCTCCTCTACACATTCAATTGGTGGTCAAACGCCTTTAACTGGTGCATTAGGAATTATTGGTGCAACCGTTATGCCTCATAATTTATATCTACATTCGGCTGTGTCTCAGACTCGAAATATAAATCGTACGGATGAAGATGAAATCGCCAATGCTGTACGATTTTCAACATGGGATTCTAACATTCAATTGACTCTCGCTTTTTTTGTTAACTCCTTATTGCTCATAATGGGAGTTGCTGTTTTTAAAACAGGGGCAGTGAAAGATCCATCATTCTTTGGGTTGTATGAGGCTTTATCAAATTCGGATACATTGAGTAACGGAATTTTAATCACCGTTGCAAAATCAGGTCTTCTTTCTACATTATTCGCAGTCGCGTTACTAGCTTCTGGACAAAATTCAACGATTACCGGAACTTTAACTGGACAAGTAATTATGGAGGGATTCATTCATATGAGAATGCCAATTTGGCTAAGACGTTTAATTACGCGTTTGATTTCAGTTATCCCAGTGTTAATCTGTGTAATTATTACAAGCAGGCAAGGAACGATTCGGGAGCACACAGCGTTAAATACACTAATGAATAATTCACAAGTCTTCTTAGCTTTTGCGTTACCATTTTCGATGGTACCATTATTAATGATGACCAATAGTGAGGTGGAAATGGGAAGCCGGTTTAAAAATTCGATAGTTATTCGGATACTAGGATGGGGTTCAGTAATTGGATTGACATATTTAAATTTGATTGGATTGCCCGGCCAAATTGAAGGTTTTTTTGGTGAAAAGGTGACATCAAGCCAACTTGTACTAGCTGAATCTATTGCTTATGTCATTATCGTCGCAGTATTACTACTGTTAGCGTGGACAATTATTGAACTGTATAAAGGAAATAAAAAATATAATCAATTAATTAATGAAAGGTAAGATGCACTATGGAAGGATTTGATGAATTTAAAAATATTTTAGTTGGGGTAGATGAATCAGAAGGAGCTCAAAAAGCCTTTCAATATGCTGTAAAGCAAGCGAGTAAAACTGGAGCCGCATTACTGATTGCCTCAATTTTAGAAATTGAAGAGTTGAATGTTTATGAAGCGTTAGACCCTGAGTACTTGAGCCAGAAACAAAGTCAATTGTTACTTAATTTGAAAAAGTACAAACAATATGCAGAAAATAGCGGTGTAAAAAACATTCAGCTGTACAGTGGAGAAGGTGATCCGGCCGAGGAAATTACTAAGACGATTTTGCCAGCAACATCTGCAGATATCTTAATCATTGGATCGCGATCAATGCATGGAATTAAAGGATATTTTGGTTCGCATGCTACTTATATGGTTAAAAATTCTCCAATCTCAATTACAGTTATTAAGTAAATATTGCAGATAATATGTATTTGGGTCAATATCTTGGACAAATTTTAATAGAGGGCGCGTTTGATTTTCAAACTTCGCAACAGAACCAAAATAAGCATAACTTTTAAAGTGCTCCATAATTGTTAGACAAGAAATCTAACAGTTATGGAGCACTTTAGGTTCCCTGTGCTTTTTTATTTGTTCAAAAACAGCAACCGTAATTTGTTTTTTCCCAGTACTATAGCTAACTTAAATGTACTTTTCATTAGCCAACGTTAAAATTCGTCTTAT
>JAFQXD010000010.1 GCA_017407115.1 Methanobrevibacter sp.
AGCATTGTGATTAGCATCAACAACAGTAGTAACAGACAAAGTGTAACTTCCAGCAGTCAAATTAGAAACACTTACAACACCATCACCAACAGTTACAACAGCCTCACTGTGACCAACAACCTCAGCAGCAAAACCTGTAGCGCCAGAAACAACTACATCAGAACTGCCTGAAGATCCGTAATCAAATACAATATCAGAAACGCTTACAGATGAATCAGCCTTATTTACAGTAACATTAACTGTTTTTTCATCTGCTTTAAATTTATTGTCTCCAGCGAATTTAACAGTGAAATTGTAAATTCCAACATTTAAATCATTAATTTCATATTTTGCAACACCATCAGTAACTCTTACCTCTTTACCGTTTACAGTGACAGTGCCTGTGACATTTTTATTAATTGTAATGTCTATTGCAACAACATCACCATAATTGGCTTTTTGAGGTGCGGTCACTTCAAGGTTTGCATCTTCTTTGGAAACGCTAGCTGCACTGATTCTATGATAGTAACTTTCAAATTCACCATAATTTCCTGTATAATTGACATATATTCTAAATTCACCTGCATCTTTGATAACATCATTTAAATCAATGACTGTACGGCCATTGACATTGAATTCAGCAGTATTATATAACTTAGGTTCTCCTAGAGAATAGTTTGCATATACATTTAAAGTGATTTTTCCAGTTGCATCACTTGGAAGGTCAATAACCATTGGAGTCAAATTGCCAATTGGGAACTTGCCATTGTCAACCTCAACGTATGGAGGTTCAACGTAAAAGTCCATACCTCCCTGATAACCTTTAAGAGGTCCATCAATATATTCTTCTGCTATAAATATATGATGGGCACCGATTTTTAAATTAGTGAAAGTGTAGTTAGCCTTTGAATTAACAATAGGAACATAAAATGATTCAACTATATTTACAGGATCATCCCAGTCTTTGCTGTCGTCAACATATCTTGAAAGAACAACACGTAATTGACCAGGTTCATCATCCTGTGAAATGAATGAGATTGTTTTGTTTTGACCTACGATAATATAATCGTCTCCCCAATCAACTGACACAACCTCAAAGTACCAGTATTCAGAATTCACATCATAATCTTTTTCAGTGTATGAAAGTCTGGCCTCATAGCTGCCGAAAGGCAAGTCAGCGAATGAGTAAGAAGCTTTTCCGTTTGTAAATGAAACAAGTTTAGAGTCATATACTCCCCAGAACAAATTTTCTCCATCATCCATTTCAGTATAAACTGTTACATTTAATTTTCCTTTTGCATCACCTGGAAGTATTAAATAAACGTTTCTTTCAGAACCCTTTAATATATCCCTATAATCATATTGGATAGCAGCATAAACTTCAAATGTCTCATTGAATTCTTTTGCAGGATAATAATCATCACCAGAATATTTTACAACGACAGTGTGATTTCCCATGGATAATTTGGACGGATTGATAATGATTTCTGAGGAATTTCTCACATAGTCCATTTTATTTCCGTCAAGAGTTATTGTTAAATCTCCATTTCCTAAATCATTAGGCAATATCACAGTTATTAAATTATCGACACCATATAAATATTCCGCAGCTATTGAAATTTCATAACCGAAATCGACAGTTTTACTGCTGCTTACATCACCATATTTATTATCTGAGTATGTTACAGACACATTATGTCTTCCGCGGGAAACATCTGCAAAATCATAGAAGTAGTAATAATGTTGCTCATCTGCAATAGCATCAATGTTTTGTATTAAAAATTCCTTGTTATCAATTAGAATTGTTATTCTGCCCTTAGCGTTATGATTGACTATGACTTCAATGGAATTTGCTGATGCATGATGCCTGTCATTGATATTAATTTCATCCGGAATGAAAAAGGTTGCAGGAACTACATTAAATTTGGCCTCATCGGATGAAATTCCCTGAGTTTCACTTGTAAAGTTAACTGAAAGTGTGTGTTCACCCAGACTTAAGCCTGTTGAATTGAAATAGACAGAACTTGGAGTGTCCGCATCAGTATAGACCAGTTTTCCATCAATGTATAATGAAATATTACCGTCCGCATATACAGGTATTTCAAAATCAACATCACCATATCCTCCATCCACTAAAACATTTTCAGGACAATAAGTAATAGTTAAATTTATATCATATTTGTCTACAACATACATGAAGTACACATCATCACTCAAAAGATCAGAATCAGATTCACAGGTAATCAAAAGCTCATAATTCCCTTTTTCCAAGCTGGATAAAGGAATTTTTGCCTGACCATCTACAACATCCTTGGAAGCTAACAATATATATTCGTAATTATCATCATCCGTAAATTGGTAATAAACACTAACCGTAACATTTACATCATTGGAAGTTTTTACATCAACATATGCATCTTCACCAACAATCATGGCTCTTGGAACAGATACAAACGGTTTAACAAATACGCTTCCCCATTTATCCTCAACATCAACTGAACCTGTGAAATTTGCATAAATTTCAGTATTACCTACAGGCAAATCATTTATTGAAACTTTAGCAGCACCATCCTTTGCATCTGCACTGCCTATTTCTGTAAATACCTCATTATAGTCATCATCATATGTAACAGAATATACTTTTAATGTACCTGTTGCATCTTTAGGCAATGCAGTATAGATTTCAAGTGATTCGCCCCATACAATAACATCCTCATCCCATTGAATAGTAGATAAAACAGATACATTCACATTAGCGGAGTACTCTGCAAAGTCTTCATCACCAGGATAGTAAATGTTTATAGTGTTCAAACCATAATTCAGGGCTGAAACATTATATAAATAATCCACGTACTCATCATCATAATAACGATTGAGTTTTTTGCCGTTATATGTAATTTCAATATTGGCAGGATTTAATACAGGAGAAAAAACAGTGAATACCGGACGGTCGTAACGGATTACCTCATCATTTACAGAAATTCTATACATTGAATTTGTTAAATTATATGTAAAGCTGGTCTCGGCAGGATTGAAATTTTCATCACCTGTGTATTTCACTTTAAAATTATATTCCCCAAATTCATCAAAGGTATAGTCAAACCAAACCCAATCAACATCCTCTCTTGCAATTTCCTCATCATTCAAGTAAAGTATGACATCCCCTGTAGGATCATCTATGCATTCGCCATCTTCCGGATTGACTGAAACTGAAAATTCAACCTCACCATTATAATATACCTCTTCAGGCCAGTTAACAACCAGTGTTACATTATATTTTTCTTCAGGACCATCACCGACAGCTTCATTTCCGCCATCAATAGCAATACCCTCGCTTTCATCGATAGGAGATTCAACTATATCTCCCTCATCGCTTGCTGCCAGAGCATCCGGAACATCCATATCATCCGATGCGCTGACAGCACCAAGTGTTATAATAGCCAGCAACAAAATACCGACTAAAAGAATCTTATTTACCTTCATAAAAACCACATGATTATTATTATATTCGAATTGAATATACTATAATATATTAATATCATAAGTTATAAAAGTTTAGATAAAACAAAAACATTTAGAAAATAAACTAAAAATTTCTAAATAATATCAACTATTTTCATTCAAATACTAATTAAATAATATAATAAAAATATTATAAGAATTACATATAATTGCAATGAAAAAATTAAACATTAAATTAAATTTCACGATTATATTTAAACAAATCATTATAAGTAGTATGCGAATTTTTGATATTGTACTACATTTCCCGAATTATTAACTGCAAATACTAACTTCTACATTTTAAGGGAACACAAATAATCATCAAACCCCCGTAAAAAAAACTGTGAAAACTTTAAGAAAAATAATTATACCTGATTCAATAAAACTAATTATTATAATAATTAGGAGGAGTTAATTTGGCTAATAAAAATATTTTCATATTATTTTTTATAATTTTGTCTTTATTTTGTTTAATTTCTTCAGTCAGTGCTGCAAATAGTGATTTAACTGACAATTCTAATAACAGCATTACAGATGAGTCCAGTTTACAACTTTCTCTTTGTGATGATGAAGGAATTAATCAAAATGTTAATACTACTTCAGATATAACTGGTAATGCTTCATCCACTAATCAGAATACTTCTGTTAAATCCAAAAATTCAAGCGCAGTCATTAAAAAAACCCCTAAAGTATGGATGAAGAAGATGATTGTTAAATCTGACAAGGAACTTATTATAACCCTTAAATCAGATATGAAAGGAACAATCTATTATACAACAGACGGTAAAACCCCAACTGTTCACAGCAAAATATATAAAAACTCTTTAAAATTAAAATCAAATGAGGTTTTAAAATTTTTTGCTGTTTCAAAAGATGGGAGTAAATCAAAAGTTGTTACATATAAAAGAATTTTGGGTAAAACTTCAAAAGGATATGTTGAAAAGCTCTACTACGGCAATCTATCTTCAACAGAAACCATTGCATTAATTGTTGGAGTTCATGTTGGGGAGTACGGAATGCACAAGGCAATACAAAAAAGCCTGGCTAAGCTAAACACTAACTTAAAAAGAAAATATGTGCTGTATTACATTCATGTGACTAAAGACCAGAACAGTTATTCAAAAAGCAGAATGAACGGCCAAACATTAGGAAACAAATACATAATAAATGATATAGTTAAGGAAAACCCTCAAATAACAACAGATGTTCATGAAACAAACTATAAACTTAGCGGATACAAATATCCTCGATTCATCCATATGATTTCCAATAAGAATATTAAAAGTGTCCACATAAGTAACAATATGCATAAAAAATCATCTGTTTATTTAAATAGATTGCTGAAATTGACACCGCATATTAAAAGATTTGATCCGCAGTTAGGTTCTAGTCCTGCCTATATTACAGTGCCTATTGCCAATAAGGGTTTAGTTTCTTATATCTATGAAACAGAGATTTCTTACTCAAAAGCTGTAAAACAGGATTATGCAGACAAATATATTAAAGCTTTGGATAAAGTTGATTTATCCTTCTAGCTTTATTTTTCTATTTTTTAAAAAAAAAAGCCTACAAAAACATTAATACTTAAAATTACTACATCGATGAGTTGATTTAAAAAAAAGAAAGTTTGTAGGTAGAGACTACCTACTTAACAGTAATTTTTACGTTTACAGATTTTGCCTTGTTGTAGTATGCATTACCTCCAAAGTTAACTGTTGCTGTGTATTTGCCGTTTTTGGTTAACTTGTTAAGCTTAAAGGTAGCAACACCTTTAGTTGTGGTATATGCAGTGTAGGTTTTCTTGTTAACTTTAATTGTAACCTTAACCTTTTGTTTGACATTCAAAGTTACAGTGTACTTTTTGGTTTTGTCAGTGCGTTTAAAGGTTTTCGCTTTAGCAGTTATCTTTGGAGTTGCCTTTGTAACTTTAACAGTAACCTTTTTGGTGGAATTGAGATAATTATCGTTTCCGGCAAATTTCAATACCACACTGTAAGTTTTTGGAGTCAAACTAGTGACAAGCCATTTAACTTGGCCGTTCTTATCTGTTTTTGCTGCTTTAAGTGCATTGATGTTTGTTGACACTGAAACGCCTTCAACCGGTTTGTTGTTACCATCAGTCAATGTTGCAACTAAATATTTTTTGCCGTTATCATAGACAACGCTAACTGATTTAGTAGTAATTGAAGTAGTAGTTTTCGCAACAGTGACATTTGCACTGGCGCTTGAAGTGTCATAGTTATCGTTTGTGCCGTCAAAAGTAATCACAGCAGTGTAATTGCCTGCAGGCACATCTTTAGTAGGTACTTTAATTTGAGCGTTATCATCGGTTGTGTAGTTTTTAACACCATTCAAGTCAACAGATATTGTTTTTCCAGTTAAATTATAACCTTCAAAGTCACTTAAAGTAATTATTAAATAATCTTCTGCACCATATACGGTTGATACATCTGCAGTTGTAATGTTGGTAGGTCTTTGGCCTATTGTTAATGTAATTACCTTCTTATTATTATTCGCATTATTATTATTCACATTATCGAATCTGTAGGCGTGATGTTCAACAGTCATTACCGCATTATATGAACCTGCATCCAAATCAACAATCCACTCTTCGTTAGTAAGATATGAATAATTGGCAACGGAAACTCCATTTTTAGATACCCTGATTGTAATAATCACATCATTTACAGCAACATTGTTTTCAGTTGCATTGAGTAATATTGTTTCACCTGATCCATAAATGGAATTGAAGTTAGCTACATTTAACTTAAGTATAGGAACATTTGTATCATACCAGTTATTTCCTTCGCTAGCTGTGTTGTCCCAGAAAGTACAGTTTTTAGCTTTACCTGAATAAAATGCTCCACCACGTTCAATGGCAGAATTACCATTGAAACTGCAGTTTACTGCATCACTGCCCATAACAGCTCCACCATAATGAGCTGCACGGTTGTTTGTGAAAGTACAATTAGCTACAATAAAACGAGGATTGGAACATATAGCTCCTCCATCTGCATTTGCAGAACAGTTTATGAAATTAGAATTGTACATAGTTCCGAAACTAACTTCTTTAACAGCACCTCCGGAAGCATTACTTGAACAGTTGGTGAAGTTACACTTGTCTATATCTCCGGATCCAATGAAAACTGCTCCGCCTTCGCCACCTTTCGCATGACAATTATTGAAATTACAGTTAACTACAGAATTTGCACTATTAATAGCACCACCTGAACCATTGGCATAACTATTGGTGAAATTACAATTTAAAACATTTTGAGCACCTTGAATAGATCCTCCAGTATTATTAGCGACATTATCGATGAAAGTACAGTTAGTGATTGAATTACCATACACCGCACCAGCATAATCACTGGCAGTGTTGCCTATGAATGTACAGTTTATAGTAGGATCATTAGTACTGTGCTTAGCACCACCCCATTTGGCCTTGTTGTTGGTAAATGTACAGTTTGTTGCAGTGCCCTTATACATTGCTCCACCGCTTTCAGCAGAACATTTTTCGAAATTGGAGTTATAAGCCTTTACACCACCATAAATAGCTCCACCTTGATAACGAGTGGAACAATTGAAGAAATATGAATTATTCATGGTATAGTCATTACCATTACCATCTCCCCAAAGAATGGCACCTCCATGACCATTTGATGAACAGTTTATGAAATTGGAATTCAATATGGAAAATGCATGAAATGCACCAGTTTTACCAATAGCACCACCGCTACCACTGGTGGAATAACAATTGGTGAAATTGGAATTTAAGATAATACCATTATTTCCAGACCAACCAACAGCACCATGATTATTAGCATGGCAGTTATCAAAAGTACTGTCAGTCAAGATACCATACTCACCAAACCAATAGATTGCACTTCCATAACTGGATGAATTACAGTTGGCGAAATTGGAATTGGAAACAGTACAGTTTTTTGAATTAACCCTAATAGCTCCACCACGACCTTCAGTAGTACAGTTGAAGAAATTGGAATTTTTAACAGTGCCGTTGACATTATTCAAAGTAACCGCACCATTGTTACATTCAGTAAAATTTGAATCGGAAACAGTGCAGTTTTCAGAATTGATAAATACAGCACTACCCTCATCTCCGGCAGTACAGTTGAAGAAATTACAATCTGTTATGGTACCATTAACATTGTGCCAATTAATAGCACCACCGTCCCAGTTGACAGAAGCGTTGGCAAATTTTGAATTGGAAATTATACCATTTATTCCACTCCAGTAAATAGCTCCACCTCCTGAAGTGTGACCGACACTGTATGCAGTGAGATTTACGAAATTGGAATTATCTATAATACCATTGGCACCTTCCCATATAATGGCTCCGCCTTGACCTTTAACAACATGACAATTAGCGAAACTGGAACCTGATACAGTACCCTTAATACCTACCCATTTAATGGAACCCGCATTGTCACGGGGATTGCAGTTATCAAAATTTGAATTGGAAACAGTTCCCTCATCACCATTCCAGAGAATAGCTCCTGCATTACTTGCATAGCAGTCAGTGAAATTACAATTGGTTATGCAACCTTTATCACCAACCCAATTTATGGCTCCCCCATCGTAATCAGATGTGACATTTGAAAAAGTACAGTTGTCGATTACACCATTATCTCCGTTCCAGACAATAGGTGAATTGTAACCGTTATGTTTTCCATTTACAAAATTTATATCTTTTAATACAAGATTCCGAGCATTTACAATAAAGAAACTTGCCCCATTAGCCGCATCTATGGTATGGCCATTACCATTAATTGTCAATGAACGGTTGACAGTTATTCCATTACTATCAACAACAAGAATTTGAGTACCACTTACTGGATCAGTATAATATTCAGCACCAATAAATGTATAATCCCTATCTAAAGAGATATTGCCATCAGAAGAATTATCAATTTTAAAAACTAATCCTCCAAATGTTGTTTTATTTATAAAACTATCACTTGCAGTATTTACATTATCGTTAACGTTTTCTATGACATCATCACTGTCATCTACACCAACAACATCACTTGTAACATTTTCTGCAGCACTTACGGCCGAAACTGCCAATAACGAAACAAGAATGATTGTTAGCATCATTGTCTTTTTGTTTAGCAAAATGTTTTCCTCCTTAAAATAAGTTTTATTATGATATTTATTTATTTATTACAAATGTTATAATATTTACGACTCATAACGGTCCAAAATACTAAAACAACCATTAATTATTTCATCCCATAAAAACACTATCTTATCAAAGAACAATGAAAATAGTTGCAAAAATACAAGTTAATGAAAGAACAAAACAAAAAAAATAACGGCAATGAAATTCTAATATAATTGAGTGTTATGTCCTAATGACCACACTACAGTTTATATTAAGTAAAAATAGTATCAAATATTATTTTAATATCATCAGAATTTCATCATTTTAATATTAATCATCAAAATATAGCATGAACTCATCAGATTCGGAAGTTTCACTAAACTCTTTAATGAACTCATTCAAATCATTGATGAATTCCTCTTTTCTTTTTTCCAGATTTTCAATTTTAGAATAGTCTTTTTTAACGGCTATAGACATTATTATATCATCAGTTTCAAGGGTTATTTCAGGATATAGGGAATCTATGAAATCATCCATACTATCCTCTGCCATGTTGCTGGTGCGCTCTTGCAAGATGTCCTGCAGCAATTGCTCCAACTAAAGATAATTCTCCAGCCAAAACAGTGCATGCTACAATTTCTGCAAATTCTCGAGCTTTACCTGAACCGGCAACGCCCAATATTTCCAATCCTTCATGAGCAACTTCAAGACTGGTTCCTCCGCCAACAGTAGCTACCGGCAAATCGGGCAGGTTAACTGAGAAATATAAATCACCATTTCTGTTTTCTGCAGTTGTGATACCAAGTGATCCTTCAACAACATGTGCTGCATCCTGACCGGTTGCCAAAAATATAGCTGCAACCATATTCGCATAATGCGCATTGAATGCCATGCTTCCGGAAGCTGCAGAACCTATCAGATTTTTAGCCGTATTCACTTCAACGATTGTATCGACTTCTGTTTTGAGTTTTTTAGCTACAATCTCTTTTGGTATTAATATGTCTGCTATAACGCTTTTTCCTCTTCCTTCTACAATATTTATAGCAGCAGGCTTTTTATCAACACAGACATTACCGCTTAATGCAAGATGTGTTGCATCGGTATCCTGTGCAAGTTTTTCTAGGATTTTTTCAGAAGCTATTGTCACCATGTTCATTCCCATACTGTCTCCGGTTGAGAAAACGAATCTTGGATAAACATAGCTTCCCACAATTAAGATAGGATCAATTTTTATTAGTTTTCCGTGTGAGGTTGTGCTTTCTGCAATCGCTTTTAACTCATCAAAATTATCGATAAACCATTGTTTAATCTTTAAAGCGTCACTGACACCATCACATTTAATTGCTGGTGCACGAGTCATAATGTCTGAGACCACTCTCACATTGGCTCCTCCTGATGAGGTAATGGTTGATGCACCTCTGTTGATTGATGCGACCAATGCTCCTTCGGAAGTTGCAAGAGGAACGAATACCTCTCTTTTACAGTATTCCCCATTGACTTTTAATGGCCCTGCTATTCCCATCGGAAGCTGCAATACACCAATTGAGTTTTCGATGTTACGGGCTGATGCCCTTTCCATATCTAAAGTATAATTTGAGATATTAGACAAATCGATTTCATATTTTTGCTCTAGAAACTCCCTTCTAATATCTGTTGCCTCTTTGGCTGAAACTTCACTGTCAACCTGATAAAGCTTCATTTCGCCTTTCAATAATTTATCAATAATTTCCTGATTTGTCATTACATAACCTTTTTAAGTAAATCTACAATTTCGGATGGTTTTATTGCCACTTCAACACCTGCTTCATTCAAAGCTTTGGTTTTACTTTCAACAGTACCGGAAGTTCCTTGAATAATAGCTCCTGCATGACCCATTCTTTTGCCAGGAGGTGCGGTTCTTCCTGCGATGTATGATACGACAGGTTTTGAAAATTCTTCTGCAATGTATTTTCCTGCCCTTTCTTCTGCGGTTCCTCCAATCTCACCGATTAAAACAACAGCATCAGTCTGGTCATCTTCGTCAAATCTTCTTAAGATATCAACATAGTTGTCTCCGGTAACAGGGTCTCCACCAATACCTACTGCAGTACTTTGACCGATACCTGCATTGGTGAGTTCGCTTGCAATTTCATATGTTAATGTACCGCTTCTTGAAATTACACCAACATTTCCTTCCTTGAAGATGTGAGTAGGCATGATACCTAACTTTCCTACTCCCGGAGAGATGATTCCCGGAGTGTTAGGTCCGATAATGGTTGTTCCCATTTCTTTTGCATATGCCATGATTTTCATACTGTCATGGACTGGAATGTGTTCGGAAATGATAACGACCAAATCCAAATGTCTGATTGCTTCAAAGGCAGCATCCTTTGCAAATTTAGCAGGCACAAAAATTATTGAAGCGTTGATGTCAACTTCTTCTTTTGCTTCCTCAATTGAATTGAAAATTGGAACTTGATTTAAGAATTTTTGTCCTCCTTTTCCAGGAGTGATACCTGCAACAATATTTGTATTATAGTTCAACATTTGTTCTGTGTGGAATGAACCTTGTTTACCGGTTATTCCTTGAACTAAACATTTTGTATCTTCATTTAACAAAATCATAATATATAACTCCTATCTTAAAATTCTAGTTTTATTTTCAAACGGAACAGCCAGATCAATTACATTGCCGTTCATAAAGGCAGTGGCTGAAAATATTACACTGCCCGGCAATACATTGCAAGTTGTTCCCCTTTTAACCAAATAAGTATTTTTGTTTCCAAGTGCAGCGCCAATCATCGCACCGGCTATTACTCCAACGGATTCTATGTTTTCAACGGTAGCCACTACAACCGGATCGTCAGTCTCCGGTGAAACATATCCAACACCAGGAATTTTTTTTGCTTTCGGTTCTATATAGTCTGATACGTCAGTTAAATTCCTCATACCTTTTGCAGCTTCAATTGCTGAGTTTGCAACATCACCGACAAACGGCTCTCCCCCATATGTATCAAAACCCAAAACGATAGCGTCAGGATATCTGTCCGGTCTGATTTTAGCTTCTGCATAAGAAACTCCCTCTCCAGCATTTTCCGGAGTCTGTGAAATTCCAGACAAATCTCCCAGATTTTCTGCACTTTCTTTCAATATATTAACAATACCTTCGTTAATAGGTTCAAGCAAATCGTCTTCTACAAATGCGCTAACAACAACGTCATCACCTGTGACATTGGTTAAGGCCGCATCCCTTGCACCTAATTCTTTAAGTTTATAAAGGTTTTTTTCAATAGTTTCTACTAGCATAGAACTGCAGGACACATCATTTTTTGATATGTCTGCACCTATAGCAGTAATCTTCAAATTAACACCTTGCATTATTGAATTTTTAAACAAATAAAATATAACATATTTTATTGGTATATATTTTGTTTTTTAATTTATATAAAGATTAATAGTATCTTAAGAAAATTTAATAAATAACTTTAAAATAAATATAATAAACAATGTATTCCCAGACAAAAATTGCAATCCCCATTTTTCAAAAAGATTGCAAAGATGTTATTGAAGTGGCAAGAGACTGTATTGACAAGGGCGCAGATGTTTTGGAATTTAGGATAGATGCCCTTAAAAACCCAGACATTGGAGAAATCAGAACCACCATTAAGGAAATCGATTTTCCGATTATAGCCACAAACAGGATAAACACTGAAGGAGGGTCATTTAAAGGCACAGAGGATGAAAGGATTGATATTCTCTATGAGTGCTCAGATTTGGTTGACTATGTTGACATTGAACTTCAGTGCGATGACGAATACATAAATAAGATCCATGATACCGGTGTAAAGACAATCGTTTCCTATCATGATTTTGAAAAAACTCCTAATTTGAACGAGATTCTCTATATCGTTGAAAAGGAACATGAATTGGGAGACATTGCAAAAGTCGCATTTATGCCTCAGGATTTGGAAGACACATTGACAATCCTGGCTGTCCTTTCACATTGCAGGGACACAATAGCAATCTCAATGGGAGATTTGGGAAGCTATACTCGAGTAATGGCATCCAAATTTGACTCACCGATTACTTTTGCAGCGGGAAGAGATGCCACAGCACCGGGCCAGATTGATATTGAAACAATGAAAGCCCTGCTTAATATGGATTTGAATATCTTGGATGAGTGATTTTTATGGCTAAAAAGATTGTTTTAGCTTTTATAATGATTTTACTGCTAATTTTTATTGGTTTTACTTTTTTAGCTAACAGCTCCGTTGACATATATATCGACGGTGAAAACGTTACCGTCAACACATTCACACTTTCGGGCGCTGACACCCAGGCCCTCAACAGCGAAATCTGCGACTACACCATTGACGTGATGAACGACACTACAACAAACATCACAACGTACAAAAGCAAAATCAGCGAAATCTGCAGCGATTACAATCTTGACAATGTTGAAATAAACGTCGATTCAAGCATAGGTGAAAATCAGATCCCCGTCATCGTTACAGTGGACGGCACATCAATGCTTCCTACCCTGCAGGACGGTCAAACCGTACTTGTAAACAAAAGCCACAACGTACATGTTGGAGACATAGTTGTGGCCGACTCCGATGAGTATGGAGGAATAATAAAAAGGGTTGATGCGGTTGACGGCAACAGAATACACCTGGTCAGTGACAATAAGGAAGTTTCATATGAATACATCAATGGCGTCCTGTATCAAATCCGAGGCATAAGCACCTGGGTTGACATTTCCGATATAGGCGGTGTTGTAATTCAATATTGAAAAAAATACTCCCAATTCATCGGATGAAAAATGAAAATATTTATCGAAATCTATTTTTTAAGGAAACCATTAAATATTAGCTTTTAAAAAAAATAATAATAGTATAGTTCAAATTTTTTAATAAAAATAGAAAAAGTGTTATTATGAAAGACTCAATAAAAGCAAATTTAATAGTATTTTTAATTATTGCATTGATTGCATTCACTATTAGCAGCACATTTGCCAGTCTGACAATAACCGAAGACAATGACTCATATAAATTAAGTTCAATTGAAAATGACTCTTTTGAACCTAATTATATTGAAGAAGTTCCAACTATCATTCCAAAAGTTGAAAATACGACAGACAACAGCACAAACGTTACAACTACGACAGATGACGATTCATGGAATGATACTATCACTGAATTTTTAGGAAATTGATAAAATGACCGAAAAGAAAAAATTTATCAGGGACAGCGTCTATGGAGATATCAGCTTAAACAAGTTTGAAGAAAGAATTATGGACATGCCTCAATTTCAACGTTTAAGAAGAATCAAACAGTTGGGATTGATAAGTTTAATATATCCAGGAGCCACCCACACCAGATTTGAACATTCTGTTGGAACAATGAATCTGGGATATAAGCTATCAACAGAACTAGGATTATCAGATGACGATATTGAACTGATAAGAGCCTCTGCTCTTCTGCATGACATCGGACACGGACCGTTTTCACACGTATCTGAAGGGGTGCTGTCAGTTCCCCATGAGGAGTTGACAAAATATGTTGTTACAAAGACTTCCATGAGAGACCTGCTTGAAGAGAAATTTGACGTTAACGAAATTGTGGATATCGTAACCGGAAAAGGCTATTTGGGCCCTATCGTTTCAGGGGAGCTTGATGTCGACAGGATGGATTACCTTTTAAGGGATTCCCATAATACCGGAGTGGCCTACGGAATCATTGATTATGAAAGAATAATTTCAAACTTAAAACTTGAAGACGGATTGATACTGGACATCAAAGGCGTACAGGCAGCTGAAGGAGCATTGGTATCAAGATATTTCATGTATCCGAGCGTATATCAGCACCACACTACCAGAATCGTCAATTCAATGTTTAGAAGGGCATTGAAAAAGGTAATCGATGACGGCATCATCAATGAAAATGACATCTACAAATACGACGATGCCGAAATCATCGGAGTCTTCAGGCACTGCGAGGATGAATTCGTAAACGACATGATGACCCGACTGGACAACAGGCGCATCATGAAAAGGGTGAAAACCATAAGGCTTGACAATTTCAAATATCCTGAAAAAATGTATAAAATCGAACAAAAAGCACTGAGAAAAGCCGAAGAGGAAATAGCTGAAGACTATGATATCGATAAAAATTACGTATTCATCAATATTGCAGAATATCCTCGCTTTGATGAAATGAAAACCCAGGTAAATGTTGACGGAAAGCTATATCCTTTGACTGAAATATCAAATATCATTGGAGCATTGAGCAAAGCCAGATTCAATATTCCTGACATCAGCGTTTATGTTGATGAAAGCGAAAAATCAAAGTTCACCAAATTCAAACTGGAAAATTATCTTGATTTGCCTGAAATCGATAGGGAAAAATTCCACGGCATTCATTATGACCAGATAAAACTGTTTTAGGAGATAACATGATAATAGTTGCAATTACCGGAGCAAGCGGAGCAATATATGGAATAAGATTGCTTGAAGCGCTGAACGAATTGAATATAGAAAACAGTTTGGTAATAAGTGATGCCGGAAAAATCGTAATCGAATCAGAAACCGAATACAGCGTTGAGGAGGTAATCGCCCTTGCGGACACCTACTATGATTTCAACGATCTGACCGCTTCAATCAACAGCGGATCATTCAAGGCCGAGGCACTGGCCATTGTACCATGTTCAATGAAAACATTATCATCAATTGCCAACGGATATGGGGCAAATACAATAACAAGAGTGGCCGACGTCAGCCTTAAAGAAAGAAGAACAACAGTAATTGTTCCTCGTGAAACTCCGCTTAGAAGCATTCACCTGCAGAATATGCTAACATTATCACAGGAAGGGGCAGTAATTTTGCCTGCAATGCCGGGATTTTATTCATCACATGACAGCGTCGATGACCAAATCAACTTCATTGTAGGAAAGATTCTGGACTCTCTTAAAATTGAAAACAACTTATACAAAAGGTGGGAATAGATGTTAGAAGATAAGGATTTTATTAAATCCTGTGACGTACCAGGACCGACAAAAGAAGCCATAAGAGCAATCATACTATACAAATCAGCAGTGACCTGCGATGACAAGGTCGTTGACTGCGGATGCGGAACAGGGGGAATCACATGCGAATTTTCCCAAAGGGCACGTGAAGTAATTTCCATTGACACAAACCCTGAAGCTATAGAAATGACCTCAAAAAATCTTGAAAAGTTCGGTTTGGGAGACAACGTCACATTAATTAATGATAATGGGGTAAATGCCCTAAAAGATGTTGAAGATATTGATATTGCCATTGTTGGGGGCAGCGGCAGAGAACTTGAAAATATCTTAGACATCATTCATGAAAAATTAAATTCAAAAGGCAGAATCATAATTACCGCAATACTTGTTGACACCAAGGTGGAAGCGATAAACAAACTTAAGGATTTGGGATACAATCCGAAAATCATGGAAGTTAACGTTTCCAACGGAAGGGTCCTTGACCGTGGAATTCTGATGATTAGCGAAAATCCTATAGCTATAATCACTGCCAAAAAAAGATAGATTGGAGATTAAAAATGGATGAACATAAACGTTGGAAGATAAAATTCTCCATATTAATGGTTATTTTAATAATAATTATTTATGGATCAAATTATCTTGTATTGGGAGATGGCGAACATATCATATCATATATCTGGACACATTTAGGTTTCATTCCGGTTGATATACTTATTGTTGCATTTGTACTTGATGAAATCATTGAAAGAAAAGAAAAGGAAGCAATGCTTGAAAAATTGGATATGCTCATGAGCACTTTCTTTTCAGAAGTTGGAAACGAACTGATTTCCCAGCTAAGCGGCGTTAACAAATATAAGGCCAATACCGAAAATTTGAAATCAATCAAAAACTGGGACGAAAAGGACTTTGACAATAAGCTGGCTGAACTTAAAAGCATATCTGTTGATTTTACAGCAGACATTTCCCCAGAACAGAGAGAGGAATTTTTAGAAAACTTAAGAACCTTGCTTGCAGATAAAAGAGAGTTTATCATCAATTTAATAAATAACCCTAATATTCTTGAAAAAGAGGAATTCACCTCTTTGGTGAATGCAATCCTTCACCTTGATGAAGAATTGGAACACAGGGCAGACTTTGCATTGGTCAATGATGCCGATTTCGGACATCTGAACGGAGATATGCAAAGAGTATATGATAAACTTGTCTATGAATGGGTTTACTACCTGAAATATTTGTACAAGCATTATCCATACATGATTGCATTGATTATCCGTACCAACCCATTTGATGAAGATGCAGATGTCTATGTGAAAGAATAGAATTTTTGAGGATTTAATATGAGTAGTGAAATTGAAAATAATGAAAATATTAAATCTTGCATTATTTTATGTGGAGGTAAGAGCAGTAGAATGGGTCGTGACAAAGGTTCCATGATTATTCAGGATAAACCTATGATAAAACATATCCTTTCTACCCTAAACCACCAGATAAATGAAGCCATAATCGTTTTAAACAACCAAGATAGGATTGACAAATATCGTGAATTCATCAATCCACATGACTACACCTACACCATAACATTTGCTGAAGACAAAATCAAAGACATGGGGCCGATGCCCGGAATCATGACAGGACTTGCATGCATCAAAGGAGATTATGCATTAATATTGCCATGTGACAGCCCATATGTTTCAAAAAATTATATAACAACTATTTTTTCTGAAATTGATGAGAATTATCAGGCCATTGTTCCATATCACGATAACGACAATAAATTAAAGACATCAGAGCCTCTTCATTCAATCTACAATAAAAATATTATTCCAATAATAGAAGATTTAGTCAAAAACGATGTTTTGCACATCAAGGGACTGATAGAAAAAATAGATACAAAATTTGTTTTAATAGATAATAAAAAAATAGAAAAAAAAGAATTTAGAAATCTTAATCGTCCTTCAGACATTTAAAGATGTTCTATTAACTCTTTTACTTTTGTTATTGCAGTATTTACGCAATAAAGAATTTCATCTTTAGTTAATGGTTGTCTTCCACCTTTTTGCATGGAACAGATGTGACCATCTTTTGTAACACCAACATTTAAACGAGCACTAGCAACTCTTTCTTCTTCCAATGTTGGGTCAATAATCATCTTATCGCCAATTTTAACGAAGGTACATAATGCCAATTCGTTATTGATTGGTAAATCAAAGGTTTCATCTTCACTAAGGACTACTTCTTCATCTTCAATAGTTGCAACAGGCAATTTTGTGGATTTGAGTGCAGCCATTACTGCCAATTCACATGCATCGAAAAGGTTACCGCAGTTGTCGATAATATGTAAATCAATAAATAGCATCCATACGTGTTTTCCTTCTTCAACGCATAATTTGTCCAATTCCACCAATTCGCTTTCACGAATTCCTCTGTCAACTACACGTGCAAGTTCTATTGAATCATCGCTAGGTGGTCCTGGTTCAAAAGTAGGATCAGCCATTGGCAACATTTCACAATTGGTCATTAGAACTCCTAAATCAGGAGTGTCTGGAAATGGGCTTCCAAGTTGTGGTTTAATACCTACAATAACTTGAGTTCCACCAAGTTTTACACGAGCAGAACCTTCAGCTTTAGAAATAACATTAGTTTCAATAGAAATATCCCTATATTCAGTTAATTCCCTGCCATCTTCTCTTTTATCGTTTTTGACAAGGTTAGTAATACTTTGTCTTGTAATTTCTGGTACTATATCCATATTATCCACCCACTATTCTGTAGAATATTTTTTCATTAAAGCTTCTTTTTGAAGTTCGCTTACTTGACGACATCCTTCCATAGCTAAATCGATTGCTTTTGCAAATTCCTCTTCGGTCAAGTCACCATCACTTTGTAATAATGTGATTTCACCGGTTCTTGGCATCATAGCTATTGGAACATCAGCCTGACCTTCTTTATCTTCAACTTCAGATAAGTCAAGTACAATTTCATCATTTACCTTACCTGCAGCACAGCCTACAACAATGTCTTTCATAGGCACTCCTGCATCCACTAAAGCAACAGCTGCTGCGGTAATACCTGCACAACGGGTTCCTCCTTCAGCTTCAATTACTTCTATATAAATATCAATCATTGAACGAGGATAATTTTCCAACATTAAAGCTGGCCTTAATGCATCAGCGGTGATTTTAGAAATTTCAGATGATCTTCTATCAGGACCTGGTCTTTTTCTGTCATCTACTGAAAATGGTGCCATATTGTATCTGCATCTGATAACACCAGAATTTGGTTCAAGTAATCTTCTGATGTATGATTCTCTAGGACCATATACAGCTACTAAAATTTTATTTCCTCCAACTTCCAAATAAGCAGAACCATCTGCACGTTCAAGAACTCCTGCTTCAATTTTGATAGGGCGTAATTCGTTAAATTTCCTACCGTCTTCTCTTATCATTTCAGACATCATATCTACCTCATTTATAATACGAAGAATCAATAATCATTATTTTTTATTCAAAATAAAAGAATTGTTTGAGTTATCGCCATAAGATAAAGTGTTATCTTTGCTTTTGTTTTTCCTCTTTAATTCTTGGATAACTTTAGCAATATTTGGCTTATCTCCTTTTTCTTCTTCCTCTTCTTCTTCGGCTTCTTTTTCTTCAGCTTCTCTTTCTTCCTGTTCTAATTCTTCTTTAAAATTTTGAAGTTTAGGTTTTTCCAAAACAAATTCTTCTTCTTGCTCTTCAGGTGCTTCTTCAGGTGGTAATTCACCATCGATAGCCAAGTATAACTTGTTTTTGATTTTATTGGTTAAACCAGAAGTATGAGCTTCAGCCTCAATTAAATGAATAATGTTTTTGGTAAGCTGTTCCATGTCTTCGTCACCTTTTACCCAGACGAGACCGTTTTGACCAACGACGATTTTACATTTTGTCTTGTCTTTAATCATGTTGATCATAGAACCTTTTTTACCGATTAATCTAGGAACTTTAGTTGGAGCAATATCAACGATTATTCCTCCTTTAAATTTACCCATTCCTCTTCCTTTTAAACCGAGTTTTGCCTTTTTGATTTCATCAACATCGACAACTCTTAAAAATAGAACGTCCCCAACATCATAAACTTTGTTGAGTTCTTTTTTCTCACGACCAAACACTTCAAAAGCAGGTAAAATTCCAGAATAAGGTGAATTAATGTCTACATCCCACATTGAGAATCGAACATCATTGATTTTACCTATTACAACATCTCCTTTTTTAGGAACATATTTGCTTTTAAGAGGAATAACTCTTATTTTTTTATTCCTTAAAGAAACAAGTCCTATCAAAGAAGAGCAAACTTTACCATTGTCTTTAAAGGTACCTCTTCCTGAATAGTATTCATCGTCAGCTAATATCTGACCAGGAATAACTAAATCTTTATTTTCCACATATATCATAATAATCCCATAAGCTTAATTTTAATTATTATTTAATAGTTTTAGTTTCTGCTTGTCCACCTGAAATCTCTGCCATTTTTGCAACGAAAGAGTTTTGAAGACCTCCAGGCATTTCAATAATACCAATCCAAGAGCCGTCTTGTTGCCATTCTTCATTTATAACTTCACCGAAAGCGTGAATTACAGAATAGGCACTGCCTGCTGCAGATCCTGGAAGCCTAACAGCAACTTTAGCTTTTTCAAACCTGATAGGAATAAGTGGTTTAATGGCTTTTAAAGCTGTTTGGACTTGTTGATCAACAGATGTGAATGGATCAAATTTAACTTTTGCCTCATCACATGCATTTTCAATTCTTTGAACCGGATGAGGGAGTCCATTTTGAGGATTGACTGATTCTTTGGCAATTTTATTGATGACCAATTTTCTCTTATCCTCTTGCATTTTTCTTTTTTGATCAGCAGTTAATTGAACAGTTCCCTTTTCAAGGATAATCTTAGAAACTTCAATAGAATCAGTAGTTTCAAATATTTTATTCATAGCTTCTTTAGAAGCTTTGTCTCCTTTTTTGGAGTCTTTAAAAATTTCTTCAACAGCTAAAAGATCTTCAATGGCAACGTCTGGACCATCAGGATTCCTATAATCAGCTGCTAAATCAGGGTCAACCAATATTTCAAAGTGTTCACCACAATATTCATATTTAGCGATAATAGCTTCATCAACATTGACCATTGAAACATCTCCCTAACTATTATAAAAATTATTCTTCATCTTCTTGAGAATCGTCTTCAGCTTCTTCAGACTCTTCTTCTTCAATTTCTTCCTCTTCTTCGACTAGCACTTCATCAATGTATTTTTGCACTTCGTCTTGAGAGAGTTTTACATATTTTTCATCTTCGGTTTTGATGACTGCAATTTCAACATTTTTTGAAGTGGTTTCATGATCGGTAGCGTCGTTGATAACTTTTAAAGCTAAAGCGATAGCGCCGTCCAAGGTTAAATCATCACTATATTCTTCTTCAAAAATTTCCATTGCTGCAGCTCTACCTGAACCTATAGCGGTTGCCTTGTATTCAATTAGTGCACCACTTGGGTCAGTTTCGAAAAGTTTGCATTTTCCGTCGTATACTCCACCAATGATTAAAGCGGATCCGAATGGTCTTACTCCACCATTTTGGGTGTATAACTGTAACATGTCACATAATTTTTTAGACAAACTATCTACTCTAATAGGTTCACTGTAGGTAATCTTATTGATTTGAGCCTCAACTCTAGCTCTTTCAACCAAAGCTCTTGCGTCTGCTACAAGACCTGAGGTAGCTGCTCCGATATGTTCATCAATCTTGAATATTTTTTCGATAGATGATGCTTCAACTAAACTAGAAGTAGTTCTTTTGTCAACAGCTAAAATAATTCCTTCAGAACATTTGATACCTATAGAGGTAGTTCCTCTTTTTACAGCTTCTCTTGCATATTCTACTTGGAAAAGTCTTCCATCTGGGCTAAATACAGTAATTGCTCTGTCATATCCAGCGTTTTGTAAAGGTTGCATAATATATACCTCACATATTAAAATATTTTTATAAATATTAAAAATTTTAATTCAACTACGTAAAAAAATATAATTTCAAAATCAAAACCAAATCTTCCATGAAAAGGCAAATTTTAATTTTAATCACTACACTGTAGTTTATTAAAATATTTATTATTCTTTTTTTCCATAAATCCAATTGATATTTATATATTTAAATTATTTATAAAGTTTTCTATTTTAAACTTACAAAAAGTAATTAAATGTATTTTTGTGATGCCTTTATTGTGCCTGAAAGACCAACTGTAGTGATGGAAATCCTGGAATTGTTGTACTTGGTTGCCAAAGCCAGAGATGACCTTACTTCATCAACATAACCTCTTTGACATCTGATGATGGCTTTATAAGAATAATACTTCTCAGTTTCATCCATATCATAGAATTTCATAACCCATAAGTTGAAATTGCCTGTGTTGAGCTCCCCTTGAAAACGCACACACGCATCCCAAACGATTGTAACCAACTCATCCTTGACTATAGGGGAAGTGGCCTTGACATCAACTGTGAGATATCTGTTGTTTTTCCTGAGTGTAGGAGGCAGCACCTTAAGCTTCATCATCGACCCTCCTAACGCCATTCAAAATCATCTTATCCCTATCTTCATTGAACTTCAAAATATTTGCTGCAGTTAAAAAGGAGCTTTCAACTTCAACAGGATTCAAACCAGTCTGTGTAAAAAACGAAACGAAATCATGAGTTGTTCTGATGTCAAAAACAGATTCCGCACGACTTGACAAGATCAGCGGAAATCCAAATTTCCTATATAATGTATAAACATCCTTAAAGTTAGAAATGATTTTAGACCTTGGAGCCAAATAGCTTTTCAAAACATCCTTGAAGCACAATTCGACAGCAACGTTATTTCTAAGCGCCACTTTTGCCAAAATATGATTAAGGCCACTGTCATACCTTCTAAAATATGGCCTTGACAAAACATCTATCTGGACATTTTCAACGACTGCCCTGTTGACCTTCAAATCCCCACCCATAACGGAAATGCATGATGATTTGTTTCTGAACTTGCGGACAGCCTTTCTGATTTCATTTACGTTATTTGATTTAATCTCTAAGGTATAATCAAAATCAATAATATCATTTAAACGTTGAGACAAATCGCCTTTTATTTCCAAAGCGTCCTTAAACTCATTTTGATTATATGAAAAATTAATGTGCTTCCATCCATATTTAGAAGCCTCAATAGCCAAATCAATATTGTTTTCCAAGCTATTTCCCTTAACGTTTAAATCAAAAAACATAGTTGTTAATTTATTATTTAAAATATTAATAATTTTTCAAAAAAATAAAAGAAGTGATTGGAAAATCACTTATTGATATCTGTAAAATTCAACTTTCCAGCTAACAGTTTCATAATAGTCTATAGTGAATGTTGTAGATGAAGATGACGTGAATGAAAATGAGTCAGATCTTGTTTCAACATCACTATGTGAACCCCAATCAACACCTCCGGAATGACCATTGGAACCTGTTACGTATAAATGATTAGTAGCATAATTTTTAATCGGATATGCGGAAAGCTTTACCATTATCTGTCCTGCCGGAACACTGATTGACTGTGAACCTGAACCTGATCCTGAATACGTGCCTATCAATTCCCATGACTTGGATTCGGAAGACGAACTTGATTGAGAAGATGAAATGCTTTCAGTTTGAGGACTTTCTGAAGAGTCATCACTTGACGAAACTGATTGGGCAGAGCTATTCTGTGAAGATGAACTATCACTTTCCACATTATTCATCACTCCCGCAAAATATCCTATGAATCCAACAAGAATCAGGATAATTATAACCAAAGCAATAATTATGTACTTGGTGCTGCTCTTAGAGGACTCAGCAGGAGGACTGGTCAATGTAGCTCCACATTTTGTGCAAAACTTAGCTGTTTTTTTATTTTCAAAACCACAATTTTCACATTTCATTTTCATCAGCATTTTAAGTATATACTATTATTTTTAACACAACTTGTATTATAAATTTTTCATTAATCAGCGACTATCGGCAAAAAGATATCAAAGAGGTGTGTAAAATAATTACATCAAAATTATAAACTGGTATAAAATATTTTATAGTATAACAAATATAATATTCTATTATGTCAAAAGAATACGATGAGATTTTGAAATTGACTTCCTATGTTCAAATTTCCAAATACAGAGAAAAAACATTGAAATCCCTCGGGGATGAAGTTAAAATTCCAACTCACATTGCAAAAGACAGCGGCATTAGAACAAACCATATTTCAAAAGTTTTAAGCGAATTGAAAAGTAAAGATATTGTTGAATGTATAAATGAGGAAGCTCGTAAAGGAAGATTATACAGATTGACAGATACTGGTAAAGATGTTCTAGAAAACATTGAACAAAAAGAAAAGAAAGGTTAGTTTAATTCAAAACCTTCTTTGATTATTTCTAATTCTTTTTTAATATTATCTTCCGAGGCCTCTTCAAAAATATCCGACAATACTTGTATTAAAGTTCTATTTTTTAAATTAAGAGATAAACAATCATCAGTTTCAGTTAATATTGATTTGTATGTCGGTTCGTTTGAATCCTTTCTGTATTGCATTTTAATTTCCTGTCTCAAATCGTTGTCAATATACTTTTCAAGATGCATTATTATTTCATTTGCAAACGTATTTCCAAAAACGACCATTCCATCTAAAGAATCCTTGTCAATTTGCATATGCTCAACCAGCAAATTGAATGAACCGTAATTCTGATAGCCATACGGGATAAACCTCCCCTCAACAGTGTGGGCGCAGTATTCATTCATGACCTTGAATTCTGGAAGAGTCAAAAAGTACCACACAAAGCTCTGCAAAGTGGTGGACGTATTTACCTTAAAGATTTCGCACAGCAAATTTTCAACAATGTTAAATAAGAAATAATGGCCCAATTCGTGAATGATGGTTGCAATCTGTACGGAATCATCCAAACGGTCATCATAATAAATATATTTACCAAAGAAAATGAATCCTCTCTCATAGCCTCTGGCCTTGGTTTTACATTCTGTGAATATACTTGCAAAATTCAAAATTTTATTTTTAATTGTGTCTCCGTAGATTTCATAAAAATCTGCCCTGACAAATATGTTAGATAGGATTTTTTGATACTGCATGTCACTGATTTCAGCATTTGCCAATAGATTTTTATTGAACTGACTGAATAACGTGTCAAAATCATCAATAGTTATTGGATTGATTTGATTACCGCATTTGACACAATGAGTAACATGATTCGGATTCACTTCTCCGCAAAACGGACAAACATGTTCTGTGATAAACTTATTGCCGCAATGAGAGCAAAAATTGTCTTCCTTTAAATTTAACGTACCGCAAACATCACAACTTTTCATAACATCACCTATCTAAACATGTTCTTGAGAGATTTTACTGTAGAATTAATGGAATTTTTACGACGCAAGGTCATTTTAATATTCTTGCCACAGTTATGACAATAGTCTGAATTCCAGTCTAAAATTTCACCGCAGGAACAGATTAATCTTGTCTTTATGGTTTTTTGAGGATTTAAAGGCCTGTCACAACTTTGACAAAATTTTGACCCTTCAGGATTTTTCTCACCGCAAACGCATAAAATTACAGAATTTTCACGGTTCAGGTTAGATCCGCATTCAATGCAAAAATCAGAAGTCACTTCATTGATTGTAGAACAGGTGCATAAAATATAGACATCATTTGTTTTTCCATAATTCACCAATGGAAAACCGCAGTTTTTACAGAAAAAAGAGAACTTGTCATTTTCCTCACCACAAAAGCAGAATCTGGAATCCTCGAATTCAAGATTGAAATTGCTGTAATTGTCGGTGTAGTGATAATCCTCTTTTAGCTGTTTGCCACACATTTCACAAAATGTGTTTTCTCTGGAATTTACTGCACCGCACTCACACAATATATTGTCTATTGAAAATTTTGGCTTCGAATCCCTATTGAAAATTTTTTCCAATTTGCTTTGAGACCTTTTGGCTCCGCACATATAACAATATTCATTATCCACATGATTCAAATAACCGCAGGAACAGATTTCGTATTTGAAATCATCACGGGAGCTTTCTATATATGGAGAAAAATCAATGTCAAAATCAAAAAAGCCTATGTTATGTACTGGGACTTCGAAAACATAGTTGCCCCCATATACATGATAACCTGTTTTAGAGCCACACATTTTACAGTACGGCTCATTAGGAAGTATTCTCTGACCGCATCTTCTACAATAATTGCCTACAATCATTTTTCCTGAAAATTATTTTTTTGATAGTGATTGAATCTCTTCTACTACCTTATACAATACCTCTTCTCCAAGCCCTTCAATATACTTAATTGAACCTGCGCATTCGTGGCCTCCTCCATCGATACCTGCTGAAGGGACCCTTTCAATCATAGTGGATACAATTTCATTTACATTAAATCCATACTGCTCATTAACCGCATCTGTTGCCCTGAATACTCCAAAATCTGGGCCGTGTCCTAATGTTACAATAGGCTTATCCTCTCCCAATTCTTTTATTACATGATCATGGACAAAACCGCAGGTTTTACCTGGAGCAGGGAATGTGAATTTGTGCGCATATTTTTCAACATCGATAAGATTGAAGTAAATGCCGTTTTCAAGCTGTGTTCTTTTAATGTTTGGAAGAGCTGCCCTGAGTTGGGTGTCAATTCTTTTTTGATATTCCTTATATAATGCATCGATCATTTTTTCATGCTTGTCTAGATTGTCTACCGCTAGAATGGTGTCCATTATTCCTCTACCATTCATGAATCTTAAGAAATAAGCTTCAAAATCAACACATTCGGCGATTTTTGCCAAATGTTCTTTTGTAAATCCTTTTTGAGCAGCCAATTCAAGATACTGATAAACCTCACCACTTTCTGCACGGTCTCCCAATGCCGCAACAGCAGGCAAGTGCTTAATCAGCTCCTTTACGTTAGGGTTGATGAGATGTGCAACTTCACTTGCCAATGCCCCTGCAGTAAGCTGTGAGTCTCCACCGACCAGATATGGATTCACGTGACAATCCACATATTCATCTACCGCAACGATTGCATCATAGATTTCACCGTCCCTTTCCTCTTTGCTTAGAAGTTCTCCTGGAGAGTGGTGGTCTATTACAACAACTTCAATGTCATAAATCTTGGCCTGCATCAATGCCACGATATCCTCTTCAGTGGATCCGTTGTCCAAAAGGACTATAAGAGGCAGTTTCTGACCATGCCTTTCCTGGTCTTCAAGAGCAAATGACAAATCTTTGACGACATCTTCCAGTTCATAAAATGGAGCTTTACTTGGAGAACGTTTGAAATAGTAATATTGAGCATCATTGCTTGGATTTACCTTTTCGATTAAAGGAACAATTGCCTTTTCCATTGCCACACCTGAGCAAATTCCGTCAGCATCGTTGTGGTGTCTGAGCAAAATTGTCCTTCCATCAAGTATTGCCCTTCTAATCTTTTGGGCAGCTTGGCGCATCTTCGGTTGAAGTCTGTTTAAAACATCACTTTTGACCAAGAAATCGACATGTTGAGGTTCGGCTTTCTTGTTTAATGCATCGTCAATTAATTTATGTAGCTTGAGTGTGTTTTCTTTGGAAAGTTTTGTCATTGAAGATGACTCAATTTGTGTTTTTCCACTGTGTTCGTTGACTTCACCGATTACCTGAACCGCATCACCAAGTTCGATTTCAGGATAAGACCTTTCGCCCGCCTTATCAAAAGCGGCAATTTCGGTAGTTCCGCTTTCATCGTTTATGATGAAAATTGTAGGTCCTGAAGTCTGCTGAATCTGCTGGACTTCACCATCGATTCTGACAATCCTTCCTTTTTTCTCTTCCAGTTTGTCAATCAGAGTTCTTGGAATGGATTTTGTCAATCTTTTGAGCCTGTATTCCTCAACGAAAGCAGGTGCAAAATCAATCTTACCATCTCTGGATTTTATTGCAGTGATAAATACTATAATTTCCTCACCGACATTATATTTAGAGACATCCCCTCTCATAAGTCCCCAAACATTATTATTCAATGAAACAAAAGCACCATATCTTTCAATTCTAGTAATCTTACCTTTATACAATTTATTTTTATCAATGTCACTCATCTGACATAAAGAGTCTAAAACATACACGTCACGAGCCGCCCTTTGGCGGGCTTCAAATTCATCATGCTTCATTTTTTCTACCTTTCTTTTTTCACTACATTCATCACAAACATCAATTTCATCAGGCATCAATTTACCGCAATCCCTGCATACATTGACCTGACCTGTACCATGGCAATGCGGACATTCTTCAAACACTTCAACCTGTCCTTTTCCATTACAAACTTCACATGGGATATCCTGGTCAGAACCTAAATCAAATTTGGCTCTTGCTTTACTGTTTACTCCTTTAAAGTGACTGCCCACATCAAATAAATCATCTTCATAACCGGTTCCACCGCAGGCATCACATTCCTTATAATCTACAACAACAGAGCCAATACCTTTACATTTTGGACATTTAGTCTTCAAGTTAAAACCTCACATTAATACAAAATCACTTAAACAACTTTGGATTCTCCTTAACAATTGAATCCCTTTGATTTTGAAATTCCACAGCCTGATCCATAGCATCATTTGCTTCAAAACCATAATTACTACCAGTATAATTTTCATAAACTTCAAAACACTCAATTGCATTTTTCAATAAATCAACAGCTTTAAGTTTATACTCCAATTCCTTTATGAGGACAGTAATATACTCCTGTTGAACACCATTTATATCAGATGAAAAATTGCCTTGAATTTCAAGTAGCTTATTCAGACTGTTATTATAATTATTTCCAGCGGATTCCGCTTTAGCCATTCCTTCATAAAAATTTTTATTATTCACCAAATCAACAGCTTCATTGTATTCACTATCACCTGTAACAATGCCATCATTAATTTCAGGCATTGCTTCATTCATACTATCAGTAGAACTGTCAATAAAGAGGATTGCCGCTGAAATCATCAACAAACCAACAATAAAAATTATTAATTTACTATAACTAGACACGATATATTGTATATTAAAACAAGTAATTAAAATTTTTCATGAAAAAAAATAAAATAAAAAAAGAAGTTTAAAAATAGATTTTAAACTTATTCTGAGGACCAGAGTCCATGTAAATTACAGAACGCTAATGCTTTTACATCATCAGTAGAGTTAACTGTAAATGTAGCTTCTGCAACATCTCCAGGTTTGAAACATTTTGCGTATTGTTCTCCACCAGCTTCAATAATCAAGAACTGAATGTAGTGGTCATCATCCATTGGGTGAGCTGCTTCACCGACTTTAGCGGTTACTTTGTCACCATCGATTTCAACAACAGGTTTGTGTTTAGGAGATTTTTCTCCTTCGGTTTGTACAGGGAATTCAAGCATGTGATCGGTACATACTTTTTCATCACCTTCAGCTAAAACTTGGATAATACTTCCACAGTCGTCACATTTTAAAATTTTTGCCATAATAAAACATCTCCTTAAATTAAGTTAAAGATATTTTATTTTACAAAGTATTTATTATTATTGATTATTTTCTTTATAGTTTTCAATAGCTGCCTGAAGCCCATCTGCTGCAAGGTTTGAACAGTGCATCTTGATTGGTGGAAGACCGTCCAATTCATCAGCAACATCATTTCTGGAAATTTTCAATGCTTCTTCAATGGTTTTTCCAACTGCAATCTCAGTAATCATACTGCTTGTTGCAATAGCTGCTCCGCAACCAAAGGTTTGAAAGCTAATATCTTCAATTACTTCATCATCATTGACCTTAATGTAAATAGTCATTAAATCTCCACAGGTTGGGTTTCCAACAGTTCCCACACCATTTGCATCTTCCATTTTTCTACAGTTTCTAGGGTTTGCAAAGTGATCCATTACTTTTTCTGAATAATCCATAATTAACACATCCTACAATCATCACCGTGTTTTGCACACATTACACCATCATAATCCAATTCCTGATTCCAGAGAGGTGACATTTCTCTTAGTCTAGCAACAGATTCTGCAATAACATTTACAAATTCATCTACATCAAAAGCATCACTTTCAGGAGCCAAGGATATTCTTAAAGATCCATGAACATCGACAGGGTCCAAACCTAAAGCAGTTAGAACAGGTGAAGCTTCCAACGTATTAGAGGAGCATGCTGAACCGGTTGAAGCCTGATAGCCTTTAGCATCCAATAAAAGTATTAAAGATTCACCTTCAATCGCCTTAAATCTGAAGTTAACCAAGTTTGGCAACCGATTTTCACGGTCCCCATTCAAGTAGGATTCCGGAATGGTGCTCAATACCTTATCGATGAGTTCGTCTCTGATTGATGACAATTTTTCATAATGCTCATCTAATTGAGATGCTGCAAGTTCGCAAGCTTTTCCAAATCCAACAATACCAGGAACATTTTCAGTACCTGATCTGATACCTTTTTCCTGACCTCCACCATGGATAAGTGGAACGACACGAGTTCCTTTTTTAATGTAAATTGCTCCAACACCTTTCGGACCATTAATTTTGTGAGAGGATAAAGATAACAAATCCACATTTAGTTTTTCAACATCCACTTCAATTTTACCGAAACTTTGTACCGCATCAGTGTGGAACTTAATTCCTTTTTCACGAGCAATTTTACCTATTTCTTCAATAGGCTGAATTGTACCAAGTTCATTATTGGCATGCATTACAGTTATTAAAATGGTTTCGGGAGTTATTGCCTCTTTTAAGTCTTCAATATTGATTATACCATTTTCATTGACTGGAAGGTAAGTAACCTTAAAGTCAAGAGATTCCAAAAATCCCAAAGTATTTTTTACAGCAGGGTGTTCAATATTTGTTGTAATGATATGTTTACCTTTTTTAGCCAATTTAAAGGCAATACCTTTAATAGCAAGGTTATCAGATTCTGATCCTCCACTTGTAAAAATAATTTCTTCAGGTTTAGCATTGATTGCATCGGCCACCCTTTGACGAGCCAAATCTAATGCCTTTTTAGATTCACGACCATATTTATAAAGAGTGGAAGGATTTCCAAACTCTTGTGTGAAATACGGTTTCATTTCATTGAAAACTTCTTCACTAACTTGAGTAGTTGCTGAGTTATCTAAATACATTCTCTATCTCCCCATTGTCTTTTTTTTATAAGTAAAATTTTATAATATAAATATTTAAAGTGAGTAAAGGGTTACTTTACTCAGATACTGTCTAAAGCTTGAGTCAAATCATCGATTAAATCATCTGCATCCTCAAGACCAATAGAAAGTCTAATGAAGTCAGGAGTTACACCAGTAGCTTCCTGTTCTTCAGGAGTTAATTGTTGGTGAGTTGTACTTGCGGGGTGGATTGCAAGGCTTTTTGCGTCCCCGATATTTGCAAGAATTGAGAATAATTCTAATTTTTCAATTACTTTTCTTCCTGCTTCTTCTCCACCTTCAACACCAAATCCTAAAATACCTGCAAAGTTATCTTTCAAGTATTTTTTATTGATTTTATAAGTTGGATGTGATTCCAAACCAGGATAGTTTACCCATTTAACTTTTGGATGTGCTTCTAAAAATTTAGCCACTTTTAGAGCATTTTCAGAGTGTCTTTTTACACGTACATCCAAACTTTCAAGGCCTTGTAAGAATATGAAACTGTGAACAGGAGCTTGGGTTGCACCTAAGTCTCTTAAGAGTCTTGCTCTTGCTCTTACAGTAAATGCAATGTTACCTAATTCTGGAACATCACCGAATGCATCCCAGAATACTAATCCATGGTAACTTGGATCCGGTTTAGTGAAGTTTGCAAATTTGCCGTTTCCCCAGTTGAATTTACCTGAATCTACAATGTATCCTCCAACTGCAGTTCCGTGACCTCCAACATATTTGGTTGCTGATGCTGCAATAACGTCTGCACCATGTTCTAATGGTCTTACAAGTCCTACCCCAACAGTGTTGTCCACAATCAATGGAATGTCATGTGAGTGTGCAATTTCAGCCAATACTTCAAAGTCAGGAACATCCAATTTTGGGTTTCCGATTGATTCAACATAGATTGCCTTGGTCTTTTCATCAATTGCATCTTCAAAAGCTTTTAAGTCTTGTGAGTCAACAAATTTAACTTCTCTTGCGAGATCCTTGAAAGTATAATTGAATAATTGGTAAGTTCCACCGTAAAGGTTGTCTGCAGATACAATGTTGTCTCCAGGTTCAGTTACATTTAAAATTGCATATGAAATTGCTGCAAGACCACTTGATGTTGAAATACCTGAGTTACCGCCTTCGATAGCAGCAATTCTTGCTTCAAATACATCACTGGTAGGGTTAGTTAATCTGGAGTAAATTTGTCCAAATTCTTGAAGGGCGAATCTTCTTGCAGCCTCATCTGAGTCTTTAAATACATATGAAGTAGTCTGATAAATTGGAACTGCCTGAGCCCCAGTTGCTGGGTCTGGAGTTTGTCCTGCACGTACACCTAATGTTGCTAATCCATAATTTTTATTTGTCATTAATAATCACCTTTATAAATAATTTCAGTAAAATATATCACGTGTTATATTCACTATATAACAATTGTTATTCTTAATATATAAATGTTTTGGTATACCTAAAAAAAGTTTAAGAATTAATTATAACTCATGTTATACAAATATAACATCTGTTATTTTTAGTATATAAAGGTTGTTATATTTTTGAAAAGAAGCTCACAAATAATAATTAAAAATCGCAGAATAAGAATTAAGAAAAGGGAAAATTAAAATAAAAAATTGAAAAATCATCAATACCCTCAAATATTCCTTTTTCTCTTTTGGTTTAATAACAAATTCAACATTTTAACTCTGAATACCCTCAGCATAACATTCAATGTATCATTGTTATTCACTAATCATTCATTTAACCCTAAATATATATAAAAAAAGTTATTTATCACCAAGAACTTCAGAAATTATACTTTCTTTCTTTGTTTGAGTAACATGATTAGTATGTGGTTCAGAATACCAACCATCTTCCTCTTTCTTTTTTTCAACCATTTTTTCATTAACCATAAAATAACCTCTAATTTACTATTAAAACTAGGTAAATAATAAATATTGTGGTAGAAATTATTCCACATTTTATTAATTTCAATCCTAAATTTCCCCTATAATTCTTTTCTTCTAAAATTTCATCATTTTCTTCAACACATTTATTTAAGCTTATAAGAGTATTTTTAACAATATAACTCAATGAGTTCTTATTCTTTCCAAACTGTATTAACCAATCTATTCTCGGCACAGTTTGAATTTGGTCTATATTGTTTAATGTTGACATGAAAACCAATAACGAAGCCAAATAGAACAACAACGAAGCAATAAAAATACTAAATAAAACAATTATTTCTAAATCTGAAATAAACTCCTTAAATTCTATCAGTCTTGGAAGAATAGTACATTGAATTGTTAACATTACTCCTAGAAAAGCAACAATTGATTTATTTTTACTATCAATTAATTCGTTTCTTTGTACTTCCTCATCATACCTGTGAAGCGCCAACTCAAGCAATATCATTCCAGAATTTTTATCTTCCATCAAAACACTCCTTAAACCTAAAAAAGGAGAAAAAATCTCATTAATCAGAATATTAATGGATCCACAAACCATTTATAATCATCGGGATGCCTGTCCAATATCTTTCTTTCATTTTCTGATAATCTTCAATTCGAATATATTCCAAACATTTTTAATTTCTCCAATTTTCCCAAAATACAAAATTGATTTTAACTTGTATTTTTTGGAAATTAATTCTTATAGAGATTAATTAGATTAATTTAGAATATATAGTTTTCTATATTGGATTAAAGCAATTTTTATGCCAGTATACAAAAAAATAAGTTCATATCAATATTGTTTTATCCTTGTAATTAATGTTAAAAATAGTTTACATAATTGATTGGAAAAAAAGAGAAAAAATCTCCCCAATTATTAATTTCATAACCTAAATCCTGCAGGTCACTTCTTATTTTATCAGACAAATCATATTGTTATAATCTCTCAGATACATCTAGTCAAAAAACCAATTACTATATTTTAACTAAAATTTCACCTGGAAAAAAACATTTTCCATCGAGTGACTGAAAGATCAAATAAAAACTTTGAAAAAGTATTCATTTGTTGAGGTCTTAAAAAATACTTAATATCAATAGCCAAATTTTTTATTTTCTCTTTAACGTTGCAAAATAAAAACTAATTTATTCTACAGTTTTACTTTTTTTACCTTTTAGTATAAATAGCTACCTTATTGTTGATGAATCATATTATTGTCAAAAAGATGAAATTACTAAAAATAGTAAAGATAAAAAATACAGTGTAAAAATAGTAAAAAATAGGAGTAAAACTCCTAATCATTTATTTCATAACCTAAAGATTGTAGGTTATCTCTTATTTTATCGGATAAATCATATTGTTTGTTGGCTCTTAACTCAGATCTAACTTCAGAAATTAATTCGAGTAAATCATCACTTCCGGCATCGACCTCTTCAGTTTCAAAACTAACACCAAAAATATGGGCCGCATCATCCAGAAATGATTTTATAGCAATTTTATCTTCGCTAGACAATGAATCCAATTCATTTTTGGAATCGTTAATCAAACCGAAAATAGCTGCAATAGCTTTTGGAGTGTTGAAGTCATCATCCATGCTGCTGAAGAATTCACCAGCCCATTTATCCAATATTTCATAATCAGAATCAAAATTTTCAGTTACTTCAACATCTAGAAGTTCATAGTATTTCCTAATCCTATCCAAACTTTTTTCAGATTGGTGAAGTGAATCTTTTGAAAAGTCAATCGGACTTCTGTAATGTGTAGATAAAACAAAGAATCTGAAAGTTTCAGGAGCATAATCTTTTAATAATTCACGAATAGTGATGAAATTATTTAAAGATTTTGACATCTTTTCTCCATTAACATTTAAAAATCCAGTGTGCAACCAGAATTTTACCATTGGAGCTTTTCCTGAAACGGCTTCCATTTGTGTAATTTCCGCTTCGTGGTGTGGGAAAATCAAGTCAAGACCTCCACCGTGAGCATCATATTGAGGTCCGAAGTAGTATTCAGTTATAGCTGTATCTTCAATGTGCCAGCCAGGTCTTCCGTCTCCCCATGGGGACGGCCAAGTTGGTTCATCCACTCCAACTCGTTTTTTCCAAAGTGCAAAGTCCTGCGGGTTTTTCTTGGTTGTGTCAGCCAAATCTCTGTGAGATTCCAGCTCTTCAACATTTCTGTTGGATAATTTACCGAATTCAGGGAACTTATCTATTTCAAAGTAAACTCCATCTTCGGTTTCATAAGCAAAACCCTTATCAATTAATCTTTGAATTTGGTCTAATATTTCATCAACATGATCTGTTGCTCTTGCAAATAAATTGACCCCATTGACATTTAATTTGTTCATATCTTCAATGTATCTTTTTTCAAATTTTCTAGCTAACTCACCTGCAGGAATTCCGCTTTCCTTTGATCGGTTGATGATTTTATCATCAATGTCAGTAATGTTTTGGATATAAAATACCGCATATCCTTTGTATTCCAGATATCTTTTAATTGTGTCAAAGGAAATGTATGTTCTTCCGTGTCCAATGTGAGCATCATCATAAACAGTAGGTCCGCAAACAAACAGGTTAACTCTGTTTTTATTAATAGTTACAAAATCCTCTTTACTGCGAGTTAAAGTTGAATAGACGTCCATAAAAAATAACCTCGAAAAATAGTAATTATAAAAGGCAAGTGAGGGATTTGAACCCCCGTATTATGGTCTGCAGCCACACACCTAAGCCACTCGGTAAACTTGCCACTAAACATTAAAGTATAATAAAATATTGGTTAGTAATACTTTAAATAGTTTACTATAAAATCCAATATTTTTAGCATTTAGTAGTTTCAGAACCTAAACAAGATTGACAATCTTCACCAAGTTCGGACTTATCAATATTAAGTTGGTCTAGAATATCGGCAGTTTCGACATGCTTGCATATTGAACATGTCCTTCCAATCAGCTGAGCTTTTGTAGCTCTTCCATCTGCCAATTCCTGAGCAAAGTCCCTAACCATTTTTCTTACATTATCATCAAGTTTGATTCCGCTTCCACGTTTATCAGTTATATACTGTGATACTGCAGGCTGTGTAATGTCCATAAGTTCAGAGACATCCTTTTGCCTCATGCCTAAATTTAAAAGTTCTTTAGCTAATTCTGATCTAATAGCTGGTATGACATACCAAACAACGATTTCACAAGGTGGTTTCATAAAAAATCCCTTCTATTTTTTAAACAAATCCTCTAATTCTTCTTGTTCATCTCTAATATCTTCTGCTAAACAGATTTCGTTTTTGTCAAACAGAATCTTAATTTGTTCATCATTTTCCTTGAGGTGTTTTTCCAAAGTTCTGATTGCATCTGCAACAGGGTCAGGAAGTTTATCGTGGTCAAGATTAACTTTCTTGTAGGAAACACCCTTACATTTAACGATACGGCCAGGAACGCCAACACATGTTGATTCGGCAGGAACATCCTTTAGCACAACTGCACCAGTACCAATTTTAGAGTACTCTCCAATTGTAATGTTTCCCATTACTTTAGCACCTGCACCAACAATGACTCCACGTTCAAGTGTTGGATGTCTTTTGGTTTTTTCTGTACTGGTTCCTCCAAGGATTACTCCTTGATATAACAATACGTCATCACCTACAACTGCTGTTTCTCCAACAACAACTCCCATTCCATGATCAATGAAAACTCTTTTACCGAATGTTGCACCAGGATGAATTTCGATTCCTGTAAGAAATCTTGCTATATTTGAATTGATACGAGCTAAAAGCTTTAAAGAATGATTCCATAGCCAATGACTTACCCTATGGAATAATAAAGCATAAAATCCAGGATAACACAAGAAAATCTCTAATGTAGACCTTGCGGCTGGATCTTTCTGCTTGATAGCTTTTATTTCATCCCTTAAATTTTTAAACATCGGCAAACCTCAAAGATTGTTATACATAAAATTATATAACATATAGTATAAATAGTTATTCTTATTCAAATAACCAATCTACAGAGAGATATCTTTCACCGTTGTCAGGTAATATAGCTATTATTCTTTTACCTTTGTTTTCTTCTTTTTTAGCTAAATCCAAAGCTGCCCAAGTTGCAGCTCCAGAAGATATTCCTGAAAATATACCTTCTTTTTTAGCAAGAGCGAGTAAAGTGTTTCCAGCATCTTCATTTGCAACTGGAATAATCTCATCAATTACACTATCATCATAAATTGATGGGACAAATCCTGCACCGATACCTTGGATTTTGTGTGGACCTTTTTCTCCTTTACCTAAAGTCTGGGAATCTTTTGGTTCAACTGCAACAATTTTTACATCTGGAACTTCTTTTTTGAGAACTTTACCTATTCCTGTAATTGTTCCGCCAGTACCTACACCGCCGATAACGATGTCAACTTTACCTTCAGTGTCCCTTAAGATTTCCTGAGCAGTGGTTTCGGAGTGGATTTTTACATTTGCAGGGTTATCGAATTGACCTAATATAATGGAATCTGGTGTGTTTTCGTTAAGTTCTTTTGCTTTTGCAATAGCTCCACCCATTCCATCAGCACCAGGAGTTAAGACAATTTCCGCACCCAAAACACTAACGAATTTCCTTCTTTCAATAGACATAGTTTCAGGCATGGTTATGATTAATTTGTAACCTTTTGCAGCTGCTGCAAATGCAAGACCGATACCTGTGTTTCCACTGGTCGGTTCGATGATTGTAGCACCTGGCTTGAGCAATCCTTTTTCTTCTGCATCTTCAATCATTGCAACAGCAACACGGTCTTTTACACTTCCTGTTGGGTTGAATGATTCGACTTTTACATCTACTTCCGCTTCTAATCCTTCTGTTAAATTATTTAATCTTACGATTGGAGTATTTCCGATAGCATCAGTGATGCTGTCAAGCACTCCTCTTTTTAATTCTGGTATATTTGCCATGATTTTTTCTCCTATAATATTAATTGTTTTTTATGACATATTAAAAGGGTTATTTTTAAGTTATATAACATATGTTATTATAACTATTGTTATATAACATTGTTTTACTTAATAAATGTTTTGGTAGGACTAAAAAAAATAGTTTGTAATTAATGCCTTATTGTAGAGAAAAACTCCACAATATTCCACACAGACATTAATTAATACATTTCCTTAAGAGGTTCTCTTAAAAGAGATAACTCTCTTATTTAAATTATAATATAAAAAATCATATATAAACTTAATTATACAGAAAAAGCAAGTAGCACTCATTAATTAAAAATTCAACTTGACTCTGCCAAATATTAAATTATAACATTTTTAGAAAAAAATAGTTTGTAATTAATGCCATTGTAGAGAAAAACTCTACAATATTCACATAGACATTAATTCAATTCATCCTTAAGAAGTTTTCTCATTAGAGTTAACCTCTTTATCTAATATTTATTATTAAATGTCCTATATAAACTTAATTATTCAAGAAATAAGGCAATTGAATAGTGTTCATCTCAAGGGAAAAGCCTCAAAAACTGTGAACTTGTTTAAATGACTATCATCGATATTGATTTTTTTCAATTGCCTCATGAGGTAGAACGCTAATATATTATACTCCTCTCATTATTGAAAACATTAATAACTTCAACATAGATATAATATTGAAACTATATGCTCCAATTAGGAGTATTATTAATTTTATCATTCTAACCTCCGAAGGATGAATAATGAGAGTACCACAACAATCGCCAAAGGAAACTGTAATGATTGAAGAACAAATATGTAAAATACAAATCCTATCTATTCACCTCCATATTTAGAAATTGAGGCTTTTAACTATGTAGTATATTCTATAACCTACAATTTAAAGCTTGTTGAAGCTATTTCGTAAAATTGTAGTGAAAAAACCATAATATATGAACTTTTGGAAGCTAATAAAAAAAAGAAGAAAAAATTATATGTTTTCAGCAAAATAATCGCAAATATCGGTACATGGACAAATCTCACACTGAGGCCCTATAGGTTTGCAGATATTCTGACCAAACTGAACCATCAAATCATTCAGTTTAATCCATAATTCTTCAGGAGCGATTTTGCATAGCTCAACTTCAGTCTCTTCAGGGTCTTTTGTGTCAACCAATCCCAAACGGTTGGAAATTCTGTGAACGTGAGTGTCAACCGGAATTGCCGGGAGCTCAAAAGCAAACACCATGACACAGTTTGCTGTCTTGCGGCCAACACCCGGAAGCTTGACAAGCTCCTCAACCGTGTCAGGAACCTCACCACCATACTCATCAATTAAAATTTGTGAAACCTCAACTATCCTTCCAGCTTTGACATTATAAAACCCAGCAGGCCTAATCAGTTCTTTGATGTCATCTATTGGAGCATCAACAACTTCGTAAATGTCCTTATATTTCGAAAACAAGTTTTCAGTAGCCTGATCAGTATTTTCATCCCTTGTCCTTTGAGATAGTATTGTCCTGACCAGTACCTTGTAAGGGTCATGGTCCAGAAATGTTCTAATATCAAAAGTATTGTCAAGCTGATTTACAAGTTCTATTACACGTTCCTCTTTATTCACTCTACCAACTCCAGTTCAAAACCAAGTTCGGCCATTGATTCAATGAAATTAGGAAATGACACGTCAAAGACCTCACCGTTTGTAATTTCAATGTCATGCTTAAGACCAATCAAGCTGAATGCCATTGCCAGCCTGTGATCTCCATGTGAGTCAACAACACCAGGTCCGACACCACCAGTAATAATCATTCCATCTTCCCTTTCAGTCAATTTACAGCCTAATTTCTCCAATTCCCGGCAGGTTGTATCAATCCTGTCTGTTTCCTTTACCCTTGCATGGGCAACACCAGTAATGTTAGTTGTACCTTCGGCCATTGCCGCCAGAACTGCAACGGTTATCAACAGGTCAGGTGCATTGGACAAATCAACATCTATAGCTTTCAGGTGCCCGTTGGACCCTATTTCAACGTAATCTTCACCACGAATTACCTTGACACCCATATTCTGGAGGATATCCAGAATTACCTTATCTCCCTGCTTTGAATCTCTAAACAAATTTTTGACTTTTGCCTTTCCACCATTAATTGCAATTAATGACAGTAAATAAGAAGCTGATGAATAGTCACCTTCAACAGTATAATCGCTGGCAACATAATCCTGTTTTTTGACTTTAAACTCATCTATTCTGCAGCTTTGATGCTCTTTATCACAGGTTTCATGTTTTAAATAATATCCCCTTAATGTTTTAACTCCGAATTTTCTCATGATATCCAATGTCATATTAACATATGGCTTTGATTTGAATTCCGGCAGCACATATAATGTAACACCCTTTTCAGACAATGGGGAAGATATTAAGATTGATGAAATAAATTGGGAGCTGACATTTCCATAGATATTGGTTTCACCGCCCACATATCCAGGTTTGATTGAAATTGGTGCCTTTTCATTGTCATTTAATGATTCGGTTTCTATTCCCAAAGGCCATAATGCATTCATCAGCAGACCCATCGGACGTGTCTGCAGGGATTCATCACCAGTTAAAACAACTTCATTGTCGCTTAAAGCAGCCACGGAAGTCATTAACCTTAAGGTAGTGCCAGAATTAGCCAAATCAATTGGATTTTCAGAGGAATTATGGAGTTTGCCTCCTGTTCCTATAATTTCCAAATAATCATCAGTTTTATTGATTTGTGCACCTAATGCTTTACAAACCCTAATTGATGCCAATGTGTCCTCTGAGTATAGCATATCATATAATTTAGAAGTGCCTTTGGCTAATGAAGCTAAAATAATAGCCCTATGAGAATAGCTTTTGGAGGGAGGTGCCTTTACAACCCCGCCAATTTCTGAAATATTTTTAACCTTAAGAATCATTTTATCCAACCAAAAAAAGATATTGCACTTAATTTATCTTCATAACTTTCCTATAATAAAATTTAGTTTCATTAGTTAATTAAATTTGCGGAAGATGCACAAAGAAATGAAACGAAAAATAATGGGCAAACTAAAATATCTTTTCAATAGTTAGAATATTATGATTATTTTCATACCTATAATCAATATTGTCTGCATTTTTTCGAACTATTGTTAAACCTAATCCCCCAATCTCTCTTTGATCAGCTTTAAGAGATAAATAAAGAATTACCTGATGATATAGGAATGCTTATCATTAAACTGAATTAATTGAAACTTAATTCAACATTAACACCACCATTACCAACCATTCCCATATATTTTTTAACAAAATTCAATAAATACATACTCATGAAAGAAATCGACAAAATGAAAGCTGGACTTGAATACTGCTATGATGATGAGGAAATTTCCTTAATGAAATTGAATGCAATTGAAAATGCAAATATATTCAATTCACTTCCGGAAGATGACTTGGACAAGCAGCATGAAGTGTTGGAAGAGATTTTGGGCTCTGTAGGTGAGAAAGTCTGGATTGCGAAACGATTCTGCTTCGATAACGGCAAAAACATATTCATAGGAAACAATTTTACTGCAAACTTCAATTTAACAATACTTGACATCAAGGAGGTTTACATCGGAGACAATGTAATGATTGGTCCGAACACACTTATAACCACTGTCGGCCATCCCTTGACACCTAAAGGCCGTCGTGAACACATGGCTCAGGGAAATGAAATCCGAATCGGCAACGATGTCTGGCTTGGTGGAAACGTGACAGTGTTGCCCGGTGTGACAATAGGAAACAATGTCGTTGTTGGTGCGGGAGCAGTTGTTACCAAAGACATCCCTGACAATTCCCTTGCATTAGGGGTTCCTGCCAGTGTTGTTCGAAAATTGGAAAATGATGTAGAGTAGGAGATGAGAAAATAGAACCCTAAAAAAATGGGATTTGTGTTAAAATAAGACATTTGACACCACCAGATAAATTGAAAGAAAATCCCGAAAAGAACAAAATCAGTATTTCATCTCATCTCCATGAGCTATTTTAGTAATAAGTAATATAAATACTTTATATACTAAAATAACAATATTTCCTTCATTTTATTGAAATTTAAATTGATTACAATCTTGTTTTAAAAATATCAAAATTTAAATATTACTAATAATAACTTATACACATATAATACTACCGGGTGAAAAAATGGATGTTCAAACAAAAGAAAAACTAAAGTTAGCCCAACGATATAAAAAGGAAAAGAAGTATGCTGAGTCAAAAGAGATTTATGATGAGTATTTTAATAAAGATTCAAAAATACTAACCGCATGGGATAAAAAAAACATATGCATGGGACATTTATTATCTGTATCTTCAAAATCCAACCGACAGTGAGGAAATGTTTGAAAACTTGGAGCTGCTGAGCGAAATTGCCACACAGGAAGATCAAAGAAAAAATGACAAATATCCCGACCCTTACACATTATCCTTTTTAAAAAGCTTAGATTACCTTAACAAAAATGGAAAATTCAGTGATATGCTTCTGCTTAGCGACAAGATTAATCCGGAATTTTTAAGTGAAAAACCATCCAATTTCAATGGCAAGACTTATCCCTCAAACAAGGAAAAATTCTACAACCTCTATACTAAAGCATTACTAAAAACCGATTATGTCAATGAAGCACTGGAAGCCTGCCAAGAGGCCCTGACGATTGATACATTGACTGACGATACATGGTTTAAATGGAGAATCGCAAAATCCCTTAAAGAGATTGGAGAATATGACGAATCCATTAAATATCTTGAGGAATTATCATCTAAAAAACAGGATTGGTTCATTTATGCAGAAATTGCCGAAAACTATTATTTCAAAGGTGAAAACGATAAATCCCTGGAATATTGTCTAAAAGCAGCATTGGGTCCTGGACAAGTTGAAAGTAAAGTCAATCTCTATTCATTGCTTGGAGAGTTATTGGAAGATGAATATCCTGAAGAATCAATTAAACATTATTATTTGGAATATAGTGTAAGACTACATAATGAATGGGGAATTGACGAAAGATTGGAAGAAAAGATTGAAGAAGCAGGTTTAGATACTGAAAATAGAGAATATTGGAAAATAGAAAAAGAACTTAAGAAATTCTGGAATGAATTGAAATTCAAAAACCAGCAGCCACAATATGGAATTATAAGCAATATTTTGCCTCATGGAAAAGCAGGTTTCATCCAAGCAGAAGATGGAAATTCATATTATTTCAAAAAATTGAATTTAAAGGAGATTTCTCTGAATTTAATGAAATGACAAGTGTCAGTTTCTATCTTGAAGAAGGATACGACAAGGCTAAAGATGAAGTTAAAATGAATGCCGTAAATATCCATCCAATTAATTAATTTGAAAAAAAACTAATTTGAAACTATCTTTAAGATAGTTTCTTTAAATTTTTAAAAAAAGAAATTAGAGAAGTAATTATCTAATTACTTCAACAATCATATCCAAGTTTTCGGATTGCAAGATGTCAACCTTCTTACCAGATGCACCGACAATCTCCTTTTTGATGTTCAACATGTCTTCCGGAACTACAATTTCACCAATTGTCAATTCATGGTTCTCATCTAAAACAGCACCGATTTCATCAATGTCTGTTGATTTTAGATATCCAATGATTTTACCGGCATCCCCTTTGAATGTTGGTCCGATTTTAGACATGTCAGGTTCAACTTCAATGATTTTTTCATGAACTTCTGGTTTTCCTTGGCTAATGGCCAATTCCTTGATTTTTAAAGTTCCTTCAATATCGTCTCCAAATTCATGGAAGATTTCCACCAATCCCTCATCGGAAGTGTATACATTCACTTCAGCAAGTTCTGCATTCAACGGTATTTTGGATGCTGATTTGAATCTCCTTACTTCATCAATGAGCTCAACGGTAGTTTCACCTTTAGTTTCCATTTCTTCGCTAATCAATTCATCATACACTTCAGGCCATAATGTTGTGTGAATTGATTCATCAGAGAAGTATTGGTAAACTTCTTCAGTAAAGAATGGAGCTATTGGAGCCATTAATTTCAATGAAGTTTCAACGACTGTTTTTAATGTGTATTTTGCAGCTCTTCTTGATTCGTCTGAAACATCAGTGTATAATCTGTATTTTACAGCTTCGATATATTCATCACAGAAATCATGCCAGAAGAATCTCTCAATTGATGTGATTGTATCTGCAAAGTTATATTCTGCAAATGCATTGTCAACTTTTATATTCAAATTATTGAGTTTGGACAAAATCCACAAATCGATTGGTCCGAGATTATCTTTAACATCTTCATAGCTGATTTCCTCATCAAAGATTTGCATGCTGATAAATCTGAATGCATTCCAGAACTTTCTAAGGAACCTGTATCCGTGCTTAATGTCTTTCCAGTCAAATATTACATCGGAACCCGGTACGCTGTTAGCGGCCCATGTTCTTAACGGGTCTGCACCATATTTTTCAATTACCTCTTCAGGTCCGACTACAAATTCCGGCCTTGATTTGGACATCTTGTTTCCGTCTTCACCGAATACCATACCGTTGATTACAATATCATCGAACGGTTTTTGACCTGTCAGTGCAATACATCTTAATGTTGTGTAGAATGCCCATGTACGGATAATGTCATGTCCTTGAGGACGTATATTTGATGGGAAATGATTTACGTAATCCTCATCCGGCCATCCTGCAATGGATAGCGGTGAAATTGATGAATCCATCCAGGTGTCGAGAACGTCAACTTCAGGTACGAACTCTTCACAGCCGCATTCGCATGCATGTTTTGGCTCATCAACAGTTGGATCAATAGGCAAGTCTTCCACTTCAGGCAAAATAACTTTTCCACAGTCCTTACAGTACCAAACAGGAATTGGGGTTGCAAATATTCTCTGTCTTGAAATACACCAGTCCCATTCCATGGAATCCGCCCAGTTCACCATACGGGATTTCATGTGTTCAGGCACCCATTTCATTTCATCCGCTGCGGTTTTGGTCTTTTCAATTAAGTCACGAACTGCTACAAACCACTGTTCCTTAAGAAGAATTTCAACAGGAGTTTTGCATCTCCAACATTGACCTACATTTTGGTCAACCTGTTCTTTTTTAAGCAAGTAACCTTCACTTTCCAAATCTTCAATTGTCTGTTTTTTACAAGTTTGAAGATCCATTCCTTCATATCTGCCGGCAGCTGCGGTTAATGTACCATCATCATCCATAACATCAATGACTTCCAGGTCATATTTTTGAACCCAGCTTACGTCAGTTTTGTCCCCAAATGTACAAATCATTACTGCACCTGTACCGAATTCAGGATCCACCTCTTCATCTGCAATGATTTTTACTTTTTGGTGTGACAGTGGAACTTCAACATATTTGCCTAAAAGGTGAGTGTATCTTTCATCTTCCGGATGAATTACAACAGCCACACAGGCAGACATCAATTCAGGACGGGTTGTTGCAATTAAAATACCTTCCTCTTTAGGGTCGGCCTGCTTTCCTGATGCCTGTGAAGATACAATATCCTCATATGAATCTTCAACTGCAGGAGGGAAGTTAACATAGTTTAAAAATGTAGTGTTATCTGAATATTCAACTTCTGCAAAAGCGATAGCTGTCTGACAGCGAGGACACCAGTTTACAGGGTGTTTTCCCTGATAAATCAGTCCATCTTCATACATTTTCAAAAAGGAATATTGGGTTCTTTTCATATACTCAGGATTCATTGTAACAAATTCGCGTGTCCAATCCTGTGAATAACCCATTGCCTTCATGTCCGCTTTCATGCTTGCAATGTTTTTTGTGGTCAAATCAATACAATACTCCCTGAACTGTGCTCTTGAAACATCATTTTTCTTGATTCCATGAGTTTCCTCAACTTTCACTTCAGTTGGAAGGCCATGGCAGTCCCATCCCTGTGGGAACAAAACATCAAAACCTTTCTGTCTTCTGTATCTAGCATTCATATCAATGTAAACCCAATTTAAAACGTGCCCTAAGTGAATTGCACCTGTTGGGTATGGTGGGGGAGTGTCAATGATATATCTAGGACGAGATCCATCTCCAATGTATTTGTAGATGTTTTCATCTTCCCATTTCTTCTCCCATTCTTTTTCTTTTTTAAAATCATAGTCTTTAGGAATCTCTTCGTTTGACATATATTTTCTCCTAAAATAATTAAGTAAAAATAATATTATTAATTATGTAGTTTATTATTTAAAAAAGTAATTATGTAAATGCAAAAAATAAGTAAAAAAAAATTATAAAGATGTATTATTCATCATATACATCAAATAACTCAAAATTCGGAATTTCACTTTTTCCATCCATCCAATCAAAAATCAAATCCTTAATATTTGGAGTTTTTTTCTTAACTTTCAGTTTATAATCTAAAAAATCCTCATACTCATCAGGATAATTATTTTTAAGAAATTCTTCATAATTTTTTCTACTTTCTTTGGAGTATTTTTCTTTTCCATAAATTTTTAAAAGAATTCCTAAGTTAGACATTCCTAACCCTCCATCAAAAGTTTCCAAAGCATTTGACATGATAATTAACTCATATAATTTAATATGAATACAATAGACATTATATTTTTTGAATCTAACATTAAATTCATCTGCAAATTTTGGAATATTTTCTCCAACATATTCTTCAAAAATTTGTTGGAATTCCTCTTTATCCTCCATATTTGAAAAATCTTTAGAATAGTAATTTAATACATCATCAGGTTTATCATTTCCTAAACAAAATATAATATAATCCATATACCTTTTCCAAGTATTTTTAAACGAAATTTTTTCATCATCACGAAATTTAAGGAATTTATCGCCTAACTCATTAACAACAATTCCTATATGATTTTCTGATACTATAATAGTGAACTTAATTTGAGGCTTTACAACGTTCTTAAAATCTTTAGTTGAAGGAATTATGGCTTTTTGAAAATGATTATGACAAGTTAATAATATATTCTCATCAGGCTCATTTTTAAGAATTTTAGGAATGTCAACAGTATCACCATTCCCTTCAACTAAATCGCAAATTAATCTCAAATCTTTTGTAAATACTGATAAATATTCATTTTTTACATTTTGAGTATTAATCAGGTGATAAATGGATACTAATATAACTTTTTCAAAATAAGGATAGTTAATAATAGTTTTTTTAAGTAATTCATCAGAAGTTGGAGGCTTTTCAATTTCTTCATTAATTTCATCAAAATCAAATGAATTTAATGGATTTAATCGGCTAAAAGCATTTCTGATAACTGAAAAATCTTTTAAATTCACCATTATAAATACACCGCATAATATTATGAATTTTAAATTATATAAACCATCCAGTTCTAAATTAAAGCAATATTACGAACCTATATCAATTTTACAAAGTAAAATCAATAATAAAATTAAAAAATAGTTAACTATATTATATAAAAAAATTAAAATAATAATATTATAAATTAATAAAAGGACTGTGAAAAAATGGAATTATTATGGTTTTATGTTGCTATTGTATTGGCTATAAGCGATGTATTGCATACCACACTGATGTGGAAAGTTTTAAATAACTTCTACATTGTGTTAGGTGGTATAATCCAGCAATCCACCCATTCCACATGGCAGACATGGCTAGTGCATGAAATAATGGAAGCCGGATTTCATTTCATAGTAGTTTCAGTAGTTTTCCTAAACCCAATAATAGGAATTGAAGCAGCCCTTATTCATTTTGTTATAGATGTGACCCATACCGTTTTCATACGTGATTTGGGTGAATTAGAACATAGAGCACTGCACTTTACCGTGGAGTCTCTATTTTTCATGTTACTTTATGGATTTTAAAAATAATTAATGGAGTTATTAAATGCCAGTTATTACATTTAAATATCAGGATTTGAAAGATTTAGGAATCGATATGGAAAAAGATGAATTGATAGACACCTTGCCAATGATGTCCAGCGATATTGAGGACTTCGATGATGAGGAAATCAAAGTGGAATTCTTCCCAAACAGACCTGACAACTTGTCTGTTGAAGGAGTGGCCCGATCTTTTAAAGGTTTTATTGGCCAAGAAATTGGCTTTCCAGACTATAGTGTGGAAGAATCTGGTGAATACGTTACAGTAGACAGTGATGTTGCAGCCATCAGACCGTACATAGGATTTGCTAAAATCGATAATGTTGATTTTACTGGCGATAAGCTCAAATATGTGATGGATTTCCAGGAAAACCTTCATTGGGTTATTGGAAGGGACAGGAAAAAGGTAGCTATCGGTATTCACAATGCTGATGTTGTGGAAGGTCCATTCAAATACATTGCAACACCAAAAGACGCGAATTCATTCGTTCCTTTAGAAAAAGATGCTGAAATGACCCCTGGAGAAATCTTAACTGACCATGACAAAGGAAAAGCCTATGCTCATTTGATTGAGAATTTTGATAAATATCCATTAATTTTAGACAAAGACGACAATGTCCTGTCCATGCCTCCAATCATCAACGGAGAGTTGACCAAACTCAAAGAGGACACTCACAACATTATTGTTGATGTGACAGGTACTGATGAAAGAGCAGTCAACCAGGCATTGAACATCATCTGTTCCTCATTTGCTGAAGTTGGAGGTCAAATCAAATCCATGGAAGTAAAATACACTGATAAAACCATTAAAACTCCTGACTTAACTCCACAGGAAATGAACGTTCATGTTGATACTGCCAATGAACTTATTGGTGGAACCAACTTAAATGCTGATGACATTAAAGAATTACTCTTAAAGGCACGTTTCGGTGCTGAAATCATTGACGGCAATGAAATAAAAGCCATCATTCCTGCCTATAGGGTTGACATATTACATGAAGTGGACATTGTTGAAAACATTGCAGTGCAATACCACATCAACGATGTTGTGGCAGAACTTCCAGACATCAACACCGTAGCTTATGAAAATGACTGGTTTAAAGCGGAAAGCACCATACGTGAAGTGATGGTCGCTTTAGGTTTCCAGGAAGTAATGAGCTTGATGCTTACCAATGAAGAAGCACATTACGAAAAAATGAATCAAAAAGAAAAGCCTCATGTGCAGGTTGCAAGGCCAATCACAATTGACAGAACCATGATTAGAACCAGCTTAATAAATAGCCTTATGGAATTTTTGGAAGACAACAAGCACGAAGACCTGCCTCAAAAGATTTTTGAAATAGGTGATGTGTTATACTTAGATGAAACTAAAGAAAACAAAACAGTTTCCTCTAAAAAATTAGCTGCTTTGGTGTGCCACTCAACCTCTAACTTTACTGAAATCAAATCAATAGTTACAAGCGTTTTAACTAACTTAGGATATTCCATGGAAATATCCGACAGTGAAAACAAAACATTCATTAAAGGCAGAGCGGCTGACGTTACTGGTGAGGCTCAAAAAGGTACAATCAAAGGATTCTTCGGTGAAGTGTCACCTGAAGTAATTACAAACTTTACCCTAGACTATCCGGTAATCGGATTTGAAATCGAGTTCATCAACAAATGAACTCCTTAACTTATTTTTTCAATACCATAATTTTCTCATTTGGACTTCCATTTGAGAGTAATTGCTGGTAGCTGGTGAGACATCATAATTATTAAAAATCACTATCAAAATCAGCAAGACAATTATAATAACTATTAATATTATTGTCCATTTTTTCAATTATTCACCAACCATTGTCAAAGTTATTGTTCTTGAGTGTCTTGGTCCATCTAATTCAATGAAAAATACTGATTGCCATGTACCTAAATCCAATTTTCCATTTTTGACAGGCAAACATTCGCTTGAAGATAGCAAAAATGACTTCAAATGTGACCTTGCATTGTTGTCAATTCTATCATGAGAATAGGAATATCCCTCCGTGATGATATTATCAAGACTAAATTCAATGTCTTTTAAAAGCCCTGACTCGTTTTCATTGACAACGATAGCAGATGTAGAGTGTTTTGAAAAAATAGAGACAATCCCTTCGTTAATGCTGATTAATTCATTGATTTTAGATGTAATATCAATGATTTCAAAGTTTTTTGAAGTGTTGATTTTAATAGAATTGGTTTTAACTGTCATTAATACTAATTTGATTTAATTGATATAAATAAATAAAAGAAAAAAAGAAATAAAAATTTTACTCATCGAATTTACTATTACGCCTATATCCATAAACAAGACATCCTAATAATGCAACAATACTTAAAATAACAATACCTGACGTATTATCGACTTTTTTAGATATTGGAGTTTCAGGAACTATCTCATAAGCATTAACTCCTTCACCAGAACCTTCACTTGATGAACCTGCATTTTCGTCACCCTGTGACATTGCATTTTCACCATTATCAGAGGAATCTGAAGAAATTATTCCGGAACTGTTAGTTCCGTATTTCCCTTGATTTTTGCTGTTGGAAATGTGTGAGCTTGATGAAGTTCCATTAGCATAGTTACCATGCCCATTACCTGATCCTCCAGCATTATTTCCATCCGTATTTTGTTCAGAAGATTGTTGCTCGGATGAACCTTCATTATTATTTTGATTGTTGGATTCAGAAGAAGTTTCCTCTTTTACATATTTTTGAGAACCTGATGTTGTGGTCTTTTCTACAACGGTTTTAATCCTATCTCCAACGGTTATTTTAACGTTTTGTTGGGTGTTAGGCTCAATATCTTCTGATTGGATTTTAGCAATACCGTCTTCTTCCATTCTTGCGGTATACTTATTTCCATTTACTTCAACTTCGCCCAAATCAAAAGCGGGAGCATCCGTAATAGGATTTCCATTTTCATCCTGTAATTGGATTCCAATACCATCTTGTATTGTAATCGCATCAAGTTTCAGGATTTTTGCAAGCAGCATTGGACAAATGAAAGAATTTTCAGGGTCTGTTGAATCAAACCAGTTTTGGTCTAATTTAAATACCTCATTTTCAGGATTGTTTTTAGCCTGAAACTGTTCGTTGTGAATTAAAGCATTATCTTTTACAAGCAATTTTGTTTTACCGCTAGATCTAAATTGGTTTCCAAACAGCAATCCATTACCTGACTCATCAGGACCCAATTCACATTCGGGATCACGGCGATTATGGGATAATGTATTTGCAATTATAACATCATTAGTGGATTTTGCATTTACAAATATACCATTTGTGTTGTTGTGAATTGTATTATGTTTAATTGAATTTCCGGAGGAAATCCCATACATTGAAATCCCATTAAATCCATTATGATGGATTACATTTCTTAAAATACTGGAATCATAAAGATCAGTGGTTTCAATACCTGACCTTTTATTTTTCCAAATGGTATTTTTTGAAATCTCACTATTTTTAACGTTTTGGAGTTGGATACCATTTTCACTAGCCTGTGAAATTTTATTATTAGTCAAAGTAATATTTTCTGAGTTTCTGACTAAAACAGAATTAATGGCACCAGTAATAACATTATTTTTAATAGTTACATTATTTGTTCCATCAACAATTACTGCATTATCAGAATCTTTTGCTTTAATTGCAAAACCGGATAAGGTACTGCCTGCACCATTAGATGTAAAGTAAAATCCGAAGGTTTTGCTTATTCCTAAGCTTTTAGCTTTATCAGTTAATTTATCATAAACATTAATAACACTATTATTTTTTGATATTATGTTTAACTGCTTATAAACCACTAATGAAATATTGTTATATTCAGTGCTTGTAAATTTGAATGTATCTCCCTCTTTAGCGTTGTCAAACATGGTTTGAATATTTTCATTAGATAAATCAGAAGTTACCTCATATACACTATTATTCTCAGATAAGAGAGAATCATCAACTTGAGAATCAACACCAACATAAGCAGTAGAAATAGAATCATCAACTTGAGAATCAACACCAACACAAGAAGTTGAAATAGAATCATCAACTTGAGAATCATCACTAGCATAAGCAGTTGAAATAAGGAATAAACTAACTATAAATATAAATAAAAGATTAATAAACTTTTTATTCATATAATCCTCCAGCGACATACTTATAATCAATAGAAATTAAATTTGATAAAATTATCTAACAAACTTTAATGTACATTTTAATACATATCAATGAAATTATCTGACTTTATAAAAAATTTTCATCAATATGATAAAAGTGCATATTGATTATAATATCTAATTTTAATTATGAAATTATATAAAGTTTATTGAAAAATAACAATGCTGTCAAGCTAAGATTTTTTCTAATTTTTTTACATGATTTTTTTATTTTTTCAGTGATTATCGCTCCATTTATTCTAATTCTTCGATTAATTATTTTATTTCTTTTTAAAATATTTTTAATTTAATTATATCTTA
>JAFQXD010000093.1 GCA_017407115.1 Methanobrevibacter sp.
CCGTTGGTTATTCGGGCGGAAAAATTACAGTCACAAGCCCTCTTTACGATGATTCTACAATCTTGCTTGCTTCTGATATGGTGTCACTTTCAGAAGCAGTAAGTTTTGTTGCAAACGGTGTTACTTACACGCTCGCACCTCAGCAGTTCACGGCCGTTAAAAACGGTGTACAGACTTTGAATACTTCTAATTGGGGATATTCGGGCAGTGTCGGAATGGAAGGTTTTGACTTCTATATTGAATTGTATAACACTACAGATGTCGCTCCAGGTACTGCCCCAGGTGGTTTAACGCTTAATCATCCGTCAGATGTCGAGATTGGCGAAGAGGGCGGAAATGTCTTTGAAGTCACAATCGATAACGCTACTGTACGCACAAGTTCTTCACATGATGATATTGAAATCATTTTTGAAGCAAATTGTGAGGGTGCCGGACGAACAGGGGGCGAAAACGCAACAATCAGTTTGTCGGGTTATCCAATGTACATTACAGACGGAAACAACATTTGGCAGCTTGCTTCAATCGATGTTGATTTGACATCAAACGATTAACGCAAAAATAGTGTTCCTAACACGGTAGATACGCTAGGTATAGCGTGTCTACTTTTTTATACAGTTGACAGATTTTTTTTTGTCATTTACTCTTAAATCACTTTTAGCCATTTATTCCCTTGCTTTGATCCGCTAAAGCGGAACAAGCAAGGGAGTTTTCGGGAGGAGAGAAAAATTGTGGAGCGAGGAACAGATAAAGGCATTTCACAGGGAAAGCCACGAGATTCAGCGAAAAATCCTTTGGGAGAAGTTCGCGAAATCGTCTTTACCAAAAAAAATCTTGTATCTTTGTTGCTTATTGGTGCGAAGGTATTAGTCACGCTTGTTAAGCGTTGCAGGAACTCCGATTGAGAAAAAAAGAACCGCCCTGTCGGGCGGTTTGAAACACGGAGCGTTTACATTTGACTTTCTGATAGCCGTCAGAAAGACCTTAAAAAGGATTTACAACCTAGAATGAGTATAAATACATATCCTACATTTTGTCAACTAAAAAACTACACAAAAGAAGAATTAAACACGTTCGGAAAATGGATAGTGTACGATATTGTCAAAAACTGTCTTGATTGGGATTTGGAAGATTTTTGTGTAAACGAAGAAGAAAGACTCACTGCCATTGATATACAACTTGAAAAAACGGTAGGGCATAATGAAAATTGCCCTTTTTCAATCAGAAAAGATATTTGTTACAACATCACCGACAAGAAAGAGAAAAAATCTACAAAGTCAGACCCAAAAGAAAAATGGGCTGAAATGTACGCTTTACAGGATAATCCGCAAGAGTTTTTCAAAAAAATAAATTACATTTACTCAACAATCATCAGCAAAATGCACTTTATTGTTGTAAACGGCTTGAAAAACATTCGGATTGTGCCACCCAACGAAAAAGGCTCACCCTCTTACAATAAACGCACTCGCCACAAGATTGTTGCACTGGCTAAGGTTTTTTCAAAGCATTATAAGAATAAATATTTAGTCACTCTCACAGTAGATACACGCAAGTTTCACGGTGGTGTTATCGACCAACACAAACAGGCAGTTAAATACGCTTCTCTTTACTGTCAAGAATTAACACGGCAGCTCAAAGGAAGATATATCATTGTAAACGAGGAACAAAGGCGGGGGGCTATCCATTTTCACCTTGTTTTTTTTACAAACATGGATTATCACACAGGCAATCTCTTTCCATATCGCACAAAGAAAGGTAGCTATATCAAATATGGCAAGTTAAGAGAGTTCAATAACAGAAATTGGCAATGGGGGCATTTTGATTTACAAGTTGCTACTGATGAACAGGCAATTTATTATTGCGTAAAATACATTTCTAAAAAAACGGACACGGATTTTTGGCAACTCCAAAACAAAAAGAAACTTTCTGTTTCTGATAGAAAAGAAATAATGGGTTTTGTAATGCCAACTTTGGGTGGTTATCGTTCTTGGAATAGTAGCCGTTTAACAAAAGAAATGAGGAAAGATTTTGAAGAAATTCAAGAGCAATGGAAAAGGGAGATTGAAACTTTCAAAACCCATAAGCGAAAAGAAGAAGCGTTGAAAAGTAATAAAACTCGTTATAAGCCACTTAATGACTATGTGGCAAAAGATGTTATTGTGGTTAAAAAACTTCCCGAAAAAAAAGCTATCCCCCAGGTGTCAGAGCGTGAACGATACTTGGGGGCGATAGCCCCCTACTTGATATGGCTTAGTGATAATTCAACATTCCCATGCTTGAAATGGTTGTATTCGGGCAATTATGGCGACCTTGTAAAAGCAAAAGGTAGTGATTTTCATAAAATTAATGAAATGTCAGACTCAGAAAAAGAAAAAATCTCTTGTGGTTGCTCACCTTTAGGGTGTGGCGGTTGCCCGATTGGTACACTTTTAAGGGATATTGTTAGAAATGAAAACAGATTGTTTGAAAAACAGGATAATCGAGACAAATTGAAGCCTTTACTTTGGAAAGTTCTTTCTGATGAAGATAAAAAACTGTTTACATCGTTTAATTTTTCGTTAAATCAAGAAATAGATTTTGATATTTTCGCAGATTTGCACGAAAGAATAGGCGAAGAACTTGTAAAAAATCATTTGCCATTAGCACTTGCGAAAAATAAAAATGAAGAAGCCGTTGCAGCTTACCAAAAAGGCGAGCGTTTAACGCTTACTGACTGGCGAAAATTATTAACTTGTCAAAAGTGGATGCTCGTTTTAGAGGGAGATAAAAAAATCAAAATGGCAGTTGAAAAATTGTTTCCAACAAATGTAGTTTCACTGTTTAATCCGGTTGCTCCAATATGGCAAGACACAGGCTTTGATGAAGTTTTCGACCTTTACAAAGATTGGTTAGAGGAACAAGGTTTATATTGCTAATTTTTTTGTTGACATGTTCCGTTAGCGGTGTTAAAATAGCTATATAAAACTAAAACGATAAAGGAGTGTAGCGAATGACATATCAACTTTTCAAAACAAAAACCGTAAATGACAAAATCTTTTATGTCGAAAAAAAAATCTTCAAATCAAAAAATCCCTCTCTAGCAGATTCTAAAAATGACACCGTTATTAGCTTTATTAAAGCATTGGACGGTACATCAATACATAATCCATATAAGGAGGTATTTCATGAAAAAACATCAAAACATTACTAGGCGAGAAGCAAAAGAGCGTAAAAGGTTAAAAAATGACCCTAACGCACTTTTGGAAATCAAGCAAAGAAGGTACGCTTCCATGTGTGCAGCTACAGGTGAACCACCATTCTTTTTTTTGTTTTTGGAAGC
>JAFQXD010000011.1 GCA_017407115.1 Methanobrevibacter sp.
CAATAAAAATGTAGATTATTAAAATTCTTAAGAAAGATTTCTTAGGGATTTTTTGGTATTCGAATAGTCTGTGCTATAATTATGGTAATTTGACGAAAGGAGGTAATATTATGAAAATAAACAACACTGGAGGTTTGCTTTTAGTTTAACCTCTTAAGGAGAAAAAAATGAAAGCCTATATTGATCAAAATCAAGAAAGATGGGATAGAGTTTCTAGTAGACAAGGTAATCCATATACAATTCCATACAGTCATGAAGAATTACAAGAATTAAAAGATAAACCAATTGAAGTAGCTCTTACAGTTGGGAAGTTAGTGCCATTAACATGGTTTGAGAAAGCCAAAGGTAAGCGATTATTAGGTTTAGCTTGTGGTGGTGGACAGCAAGGACCTATTTTTGCAATGCACGGTTATGAAACTACCATCATGGATTTTTCAGAATCTCAGCTATCTAAAGACGTAGAAGTAGCAAAACGAGAAAATTTGTATATTAAAACTGTACAGGCTGATATGACCAAACCATTCCCATTTGAATATGATAGCTTTGATATTATTTTTTGCCCTGTCTCAAATGTCTATATTGAAAATTTAGATAATATGTATTCAGAAGCCTACCGTGTTTTAAGAAAAGGTGGATTATTAATGATTGGATATATGAATCCGTGGATTTATATGTATGACGGAGATGAAGTTTGGGATCAACCTGAGAAGGAATTATTATTAAAATATAGCCTTCCTTTCAACTCAAGACTTTTAGAAGAAAAAGGTCAACTAATAATTGATCCAGAATATGGATATGAATTCAGCCATACTTTGGAAGAACAAATTCAAGGTCAATTGAGAAATGGATTTGCTATGATTGACTTTTACGAATCAAAAGATAGTAGAAATCGTTTAAGTCAGTTTGGCTCAGACTATATAGCTAATCTATCTGTTAAATTATAGGAGAATAGGCTGGAAAATAGTAAAGTTGAAGAATATTGGAAAAGGTTTAAGTCTGAAATTAATGTTGATAGTAACAATTATGATGCTTGGCAATTTGGTTTTGATGCAGATTTGTTAGATGGAGGTAATCTGTCTAAATTAAGAATAAACAGTCAAGTGGCGTCTGTAACATAAAGAAAAACACAGTAGACTATGCTTAGTTTTCTGTGTTTTTTTCTAATTTCATTTTGAGGTGAATTAATTGGTAGTTATTAGAGGTGCCCTTAATATTAAATGCCAAAATTATGGCTTGAAACATTCATATTCACTCAAAGGCCATCCGTACGATAATGGCCGTATGGAAGCGTTTCATTCAATATTGAAGCGTGAAGAGGTGTATCTGAAGGCATACCAAACATTAACTGAAGTCCAAGCAGCCATTGGTTGATATATCAATTTTTATAATCGAAATCGTATCTCAAATGTTGCCTAAGTAACTGAATAAAAATAGTCCAATTTATTGACTTCTGAGCAAAAAGGAAGAGATGATTTTTTAAATTATTTCATCTCTTCCTTTCCTGTGAAACTATTGTATTTTTACACGATAAGGTCATTCAATTATTTCATGTGCCAAATAACTGTTTATTTTGGCTCTAATTTCAATGTCATAGCATTGATGGCAACAATTACAGTCGAAAGTGACATCAAGACGGCACCGACTGCTGGACTTAATGTTATGCCAATTGGTGCTAGTATTCCTGCAGCTATTGGGATCGCGATAAAGTTATACCCTGCTCCCCAAACAAGATTTTCTTTCATCTTACGTGTGGTCTTCTGAGCCAACTCGATAAAGGATTCAATGTCGCCAGGGTCTGACTGTGTCAAGATGACATCGGCTGAATCCAATGCTACTTGAGTTCCGGCACCAACAGCTATACCAACGTCTGCTAATGCAAGAGAAGGTGCATCGTTGACCCCGTCACCGACCATGATAACTTTCTTTCCTTCTGCTTTAAGTTTTTCAACTAATTCATATTTGTCTTGAGGAGATTGATTAGCTAGATAATCAATACCTAAAATTTCTGCAGCTCCTTGAGCCGCTTTTTCATTGTCACCCGTTGCCATAATCGGCCGAATCTTGTTCTTTTTAAGGGCTTGTATTAAGTCTTTACTTGTCGGTTTTAATTCATCCCCTAAAGCTACAGCACCGATTGCTTCGTCGTTTTCTACTAAGACACTGAGGGTTGCTCCTTTTGGAATATCCATATCCAGATTACGTCCATATGCTTTTTGACTGATTAATTGATAACGATGTCCGTTAGCTTGACCTTCTACACCAGCGCCAGAAATAACATCAATCGAATCAAAACTTACTGGACGTATCCCTTGCTGTTCTGCGTAACTAATAATTGACTGAGCGATAGGGTGACTAGATCCACCTTCGATACCTGACAATAAGGCAACGATTTCATCTTTCGTATATTTATCATTAAAGAGTTCAACATCTAATACTTTAAACTCACCAGTTGTTAAAGTTCCAGTTTTATCTAAAACCATAACATCTGCGTTTGTAGTCAACTCCAAAGCGTACCGGTCCTTCACTAATAATCCCCGACTGGCCCCTAAGCTGGTACTACGAGCAGTCACCAATGGAATAGCCAGACCCAGGGCATGCGGACAAGCAATAACTAATGTGGTGACTGTAAAAATAACTGCCGTTGGTACATCAGCTATAACCATCCATACGACAAGGGCAATAAGAGCTACAATAACCGCAATATAAAAGAGCCATCCTGCAACTTTTTGTGCAAGATTTTCTGCTCGAGAAGGTTGGCTTTGAGCTTGACTGATTAATGTCTGAACCTGAGAAATGAAGGACTTATCGCCCGTCTGCTTTATTTCCACATAGAGGACTCCGCCACCATTGGTTGATCCACCGATGACCTCATCTCCAGGATTTTTTTCAATTGGTTTCGATTCCCCAGTCACAAGCGCTTCGTTTACACGTGATTCGCCACGCTGGATCGTTCCATCTGCTGGAACATTTTCTCCGGCTTGAACACGAATCAAATCACCTACTTGCAAGTCAGCAACTGGACGAGTCTCAATCGAATCGTCTTCTAAAACAACATGAGCATCTTTCGGCACCAACTCAGCCAATGCTTTTTGCGCGTCCCCTGCTTCACCCAATGCCTTCATTTCAATCCAGTGTCCTAATAACATGATTAAAATTAACGTTGCAAACTCAAAGAAGAAGTCCATGACATGTTCTCCGGTCACATATCGAGCGGCCACTGCGTAAACACTATAGGCATAAGAAACCGTTATTCCCAAAGTAATCAAGGACATCATGCCTGGAGCTTTTGAATTAAACTCATCTTTCGCACCCATGAAGAATGGTTTTCCGCCAAAAATGTATAGAATTGTTGCCAATACAGCTGCTACAACGTCTGCATAAGGAAAGATAATTTGGAAAGGCAACTGAATATCCATCAAAGGAGTAATGAGTAAGATTGCAATTCCTAATGGGAGTGACTTCAAGAAAATATCCTTAAAGCTACCGTGATGGTGGTGGGCATGCCCTCCAATTGCGCCATGATCCATTTCACTGTGATCCATCGCACTATGATTCATCTTGCTGTGATCCATCTGACTATGTTCCATTTCATTATGGTCGTGTTTTGAGTGATCCATGTCGCCGTGATTATGATGACTATGTGACGAATGTTTTTTGTTATTTCTCATTTTTAATTCCTCCTTATTATATTAGAGATTGATTTTAAAGTTTTAGAGTTTTTTCATCTAACACTGCATATAATTCTCATGAAAAGGGTTCTATACTTTATCTCTATCTACTATCTATGAATAAATGGTATTCGTACTTTATGCACTTAATACTGAATAGTTAGTTTCTGCTAAAGCAGCATTGAGCGTTTCGGTATCAATCTCTGTTTGACTTTCAAGTACTGCTTTTTTAGTCGCTAAATCAACCTCTACAGATTCAACCCCTTCAATAGCTGAAAATCTTTCTTGTACCGTGTTCGCACAACCTGCACATTTTACGCCATCTAATAAGACTTCTTTTTTCATTATTTTATTCTCCTTTTTTTTATCTTCTCCTATTATATAGAATAGGAAGAAGTTTAAATCCCAGATAAGCTACGTGTTTTCTAAACAACTGCTGGTTTGAATCGTCTTAACCGTAAAGCATTGAGCAAGACCGATACGGAGCTGAAACTCATGGCGACTGCCGCAAACATTGGACTCATCAATGGTCCGCCAAAAATATACAAGAGACCCATCGCAACTGGAATACCTACAAGGCTGTGTGACCCCACGTACTTTTTTTGCCGCTTTTTCTACTGTCTGCGCACAAGACGCACAGGTCATACCTTCTATGGCAAACGATTTATTCTCCAATTTTTTCGCTCCTTATTCTCCATGATGATGTAAATGGCAATCGCATTGCCCTTCTGTACACTGACAATCCACTTCTGCTACTGCGAAAGCTTTTTTCATCTCTAATATTTCTTCTAGTCGCTGGATATCATCGAAGCTTAAGACATGATCTTCAATGATACTCCCTACTACATTCCCGACATTCTTTCGACAAATACGGTTGAAAATATCGTCTGTATAATTTCCTACGGCTTCTTTCTCTTCAATATTGGTAGTATAAATAAATTTTCTACCTTCTTGCTCTGTATTTAGTACGCCTTTTTCAACCAGTCGACCTAAGAGCGTTTTGATAGTGGCTTGTTTCCAGTCCATTTTTTCTTTCAATATGGAGATGACTTCTTTACTAGTCACTCGACCATTCACCCAGACTACACGCATAACTTCCCATTCAGCATCTGTGATATGAGGGTTAACTACTATTGTACTCATTCTCTTTCCCTCCTTATTGTCTACATGCGTAAACGTAAGTCTTTGAGATAAGTTTACTATTGTAAACCATTCTTGTCAAGTCTTTTTTAAATAAATGTAACCAGCTTGTTTTTTAAATAAATGTAACCAGCTATTATTGCCTTTGTTTTCCTATCTTTACCCAAAAGTTTTTGTTTATTTACTGACAAGCATTGAAGCGAATCCATTTTGGCAGATACTGTTTTCGAAAACCCATATGTTAAAGGCCTACTGTATGGAGTAGTTCACTCAAATATTAGTAAAACACTTAACAAATCTTCCGAAGATCAGATTGCCTCAAAAATAAAGAACTGCATTTCAA
>JAFQXD010000094.1 GCA_017407115.1 Methanobrevibacter sp.
CTCACATTCTTCAAATAATTTATCGTGTCATTCATTGCATCGTCAATCGTCAGTTCCGCTTTCCAGCCCAACTCTTTTGTCGCTCTTTCTGGATTAGCATAAATCTCCGCCAAATCCCCAGCACGTCTCTCGACAATCCTATATGGCAGTTTCTTACCGCTTGCCTTCTCAAACGCCACAATCATTTCTAGCACCGATGTCGCTTTTCCTGTGCCCAAGTTATAAATTGAAACTCCCGGCTTCATTTTTTCTATTGCGGCAATATGTCCTTTGACAAGATCTACGACGTGAATATAATCACGCATCCCCGTCCCGTCTGGCGTATCATAATCATCACCATACACCATTAGTTCTTTAATCTCCCCAGTTGACACTTTCATAATAATTGGCATCAAGTTATTTGGAATATCATTTGGATCTTCGCCAATCAGCCCAGATTTATGCGCCCCAATTGGGTTAAAATACCTAAGTATTGTTACTTCTAAATCTGGCTCCGCCTCGGCCACATCTTTCAGCATCTCTTCAATTACGTGTTTTGTTTCGCCGTACGGGTTCGTAATCCCGACACCAGTTGTCATATCTTCGGTTAATTCCGCCACGCCTTGGTCACCGTATACAGTTGCCGAAGACGAAAAGATAATCTTCTTCACGCCATATTTTTTCATGCTTTCAAGCAAATTGATTGTCCCCCCAACATTATTTTCGTAGTATTTCAAAGGTTTTTCTACTGATTCGCCCACCGCTTTCAGCCCAGCAAAGTGGATTACTAAATCAAACTCCCCTCTTTCAAATACTCCATCTAATGCTTTTTTATCTAGCAAATCCACTTGATGAAAAACTGGTCGTACTCCTGTAATTTTCGCAATATCATCAAGTACCGTAATCTTACTATTAAAAAGGTTATCCAATATTTCAATCTCGTAACCTTGCTCAATTAGTTCAATCGCCGCGTGCGACCCGATATATCCTGTCCCACCAGTCAATAGTACTTTCATTCTTCCTCCTTTTCTATATTATATAATGGCAACATTTGTTTTGCAAAAATATCATCAAAATTAAAATCCTTTATATATCTATTTCGCGCGTTCCTAGCCATTGTATTGGCCTCTTTTTTATTTTCTAACATCCATAACATGGCTTCTTTAAGTTTTTTGACGTCACGCGACGGTACAAGCAAACCAGTTTCCCCATCTATAACCACCTCAGGATTACCCCCCACATCAGAAGCAATAATCTTTTTACCCATCATTATTGCATCTAAAAGCGATAATGATAGCCCCTCAATATATGAAGGCAACACAAAAATCTCATTTTCAGCAATCGCTTTCAGCGGCCCATTCGTATGACCGTAGAATCGTATTCCATCGCAGCACTCCGCCATTTTCATATACTTATCTACGAACTCCGCTTCGCCAGTACCATAAATACTTAGCGTCGCCTCGCTATAAGTCTTCTTGACCTCACTAAAGGCGGCAATCAGCTCTCCAACACCTTTATAATCCACAATTCTCCCTACATAGCAAAAGCTACCACTTTGCGGACTAGTCATATACTCTTTATATTTATCGCGCACACCATTTCTAATAACTACTATGTTGTTTAAAACTTTCGCCATAGCAATTCTTTGAAAATATTTTTTCTCAGAATCGCTAATCATAATTATTCTATATACATCATGCGCGCACTTCAAAATCCATTTACCAATAAAATTTTTATATTTTATATCTACGTTAGTAAGAACCCAACTTCGAAAATCCATATGGTCCGTCCAGAGCACCCTCACGCCCATCTTTTTAGCAGCCATTGTTGCCGCAATCCAATCATCTCGCGATTGCACATTTATCACTGCAGGTTTATACTCCGCAAATATTTTTTCATACCATTTTTTTAATTTCTTTTGCCAAATTATGTATTGTGGTAAAAGCAGATTTTTTGCTCCGCTCCAATTTTGCCTCTTGTGAAATGGAGCTTTTACGGCCTTTATTTTTCTCCTTCGCGCCTCTTCTAATAAGCCGATAGAAGAAGACACTATCACTGGCGTAAAACCGTGTTGTTCTAACTCTTCAGCCAAGGTCAACTGATAAGTCTCGCCACCACCATACATATCTGGTCGCACATTCCTAATCAACAAAACCTTTTTTTTCACAATTATTTTTCCTTCAATTTTCTTGCCAAATCATCTGCTAATTGTATACAATCTTCCATACAATTGTATGTCCACCTACCGTAACGACCTAACATGTAAATCTGTTTTTCTTCGAATTTGCCAAACGCTTTTCCCACTAGCTTTAATTCCTCGGTCGAAATATGAACATAGGCAGGGTCCATCAGTATAGCGTTTTTCTTCATTAGCCGCATATTATTATCAATAACCCCAACCTCTTTTAATCCGCGCTTAGTTTTCTCTAATTCATTGGCAATATCAACATTATCCTTCTGTTTAGGAAAACCAATTTCAACATATATGCTCAGCTTATCCTGATTAAGTATGTTATTATAAAAACCTACACGATAAAAGTTCTGTTCCTTACTTGGATAATAAACCCAATGCTCATTTTTGTACTTCAGCGAAGGCTTATCAAAACCCATGTTGAAAACCAAAACTTTGTTATAAGACAACTTCTTAGACAACTCCGTCGATTCTTTATCGCCAACTAATTCAAGAAAATTATTAAATGGAATTGTATTAATTAAGTTCTCATAATAGAAGGTCATCCCATCGTTTGTTTTTACCCATTTTTCATTTTCATTAATGTATATAACTTCACATCCTAGCTTGACCCTGCTAGTATCCAACTTTTCGTATAATCTATCAATAAAATATCCCGTTCCGCATTTCAAATACATAAAATCATCATTGTACGTTTTTTTAACTTCCTTCCCCATACTCTTCATCACCTGTTCGAAATCTGCATACGGGAAAAATCTGCCCATTGCATCTTTATCCAGGTTGTGTAGATCCGTCGCATATAGTTTTTCGTTGTATGGCTTCAGAAACTTTTCGGTAATTGCTTTGCCAAATTTCGCATACAACATCGTTAGAAAATCACTATACGAAGCTTCCTTATCCCTAAAGTATAAATCATACAAACATTCAATGAACTCTTCCTTTTCAAGCTCATGAATATTAGTCTGAAAAGGATAATCCACCATTCTACCACGATAATAAATCTTAGTGTTCTTCCTCTGTCTAATAATTTCCGATTCGTCCACTAACGATAAAAACAACTTTTTATATTTTTCTGTCTGAAAATGATAAAAATGGCCCGCATAATCCCATACATAATCATTATCGTGAATAGTTCTACAATAACCACCAGGTTCATTTTCTTTTTCCAAAATTAAATAATCGCCGCCTAAATAATATGCAACGGAGAGCCCAGACAAACCGCCACCTAGTATCAAATTCTCTACTTTATTTTTTTGCACTACCTTTTTCTCCTATAATTTTTTCCACAAAGAATCTCGGCCTTCGCTTAGTTTCAGAATAAATCTTTCCTATATATTCGCCGATCAATCCAATGGACATTGTCTGTATGCCAGCCACTAACCATATTGAACAAATCGTGAAAGTCCAACCATCCACCGTCTGACCGGTGCCCCAGCGTATCAACGCATATACCATTATCGCCAAACTCAAAAAGAATACCAATACCCCAACCGCCAAAACTAACCTAATTGGCTTTACGCTAAATGAAGTAATACCGTCCCAAGCAAAACTCAACATTTTCTTTAATGGATATTTTGACTCGCCAGCTAAACGTTTGTCTCGCACATACTCTACAGTTGTCGACTTCAAACCAATCAAAGGCACAATCCCTCTCAAAAACATATTTATTTCGCTATATTCACCGAGCTGTTGCATTGCTCTTTTCGACATTAACCTGCAATCGGCAGCGTTATACACCAAGTCAACACCAAGCACATGCATAAAGCCATAGAACATCTGTGCCGACCATCGTTTAAATCTACTGTCAGACTTCCTGCTTCCTCTCACGCCATATATAATTTCATAGCCATCACCATATCTGTCAATAAAACCATCGACCACACTCAAATTATCTTGCAAATCAGCGTCCATGCTAATTGAAGCGTCAGCCTCTTCACCAGCAAACATCAACCCGGCAAACAATGCATTTTGATGTCCAACATTGTGTGCCAATTTTATGCCAACAACATTATCGTTGTTCCTCTCTAATGCCTCAATGACTTCCCATGTGCGATCCTTAGAGCCATCGTCGACAAAAACTATTTTACTTTCAGGAGATATCTTGTTGGCTTTCAGTAGATTGCGACATTTACGGTCGAGCTCACAATATGTCTGTTTTAGACACTTGTCCTCGTTATAGCACGGCAACACAAAATATATTTTTGGTCTTTTCATCTTAATAAAAATTATACCACCCTATACACATTATTGCAAAAAAAATATTTTTTTGTTATACTAAAAGATAGCATGAAGGAAGGAATAGACATAGAAATAAATCTTAAGGACTCTACTATTTCTGATCTTCACAAAACAATTACTAGTCTACTCCGCCAGACTGGGCTTGCCAACTTCCCGCACAATATTTATCTCCTAAATATTTCATCACCGCTCGATTGTCAAAACGAATTGCAGCGTCTCACAAATCAAGGAATGAAATATTCCACATCGGCACATAACTATAAATATTTTATCTCTCTCCAAAGCGGCAATGTCATCTCTGACGCTTATATCTATAAAGCAATCCATTTTCTTAAGAACAATCTCGCTGCGTTCGTTTGTCCAGAGTACTCATTTCAAAGAATTACCAATACGTCAACAATTGTTACCACCATCAACAATAACCGACTTTTTGGACAGGTCGCCTCCATGGTGATTGACAAAGAGAAAATTTTACAAAACAATTCTAAACCATACACAACCACCATCCAAAATACTTGTACACTCACCAAAATATGCCAAGATAACTTTTATAGTTATATTAAAACAGTAAAAAGACAGGAGGCATTCCTCGCAGGCATGCCATATCGACCATCGCATCTTGTTAATATTAACAACACAAGCGCAAAATCAAAAAGCCTTAGCGCTCTCAAAACTAATTTTCTTAACGATGCTAAAACAATCTTAGGCAAAAGTAAAATCGTTCGTGGTATCGTCTCTCAGCGCCACGGCCAACGCGCCAATTATGCATATATAAGCCCCGCCATGCGCTCAGAACTTAATCAGCTATCCGAAATCAATTATGATTACAAAGGCTTTATGTCAATGAAATTTATAGACGTTAAAAATATTCTCGACATGAAGAATACTGCATTATTTAAGGTCTACAACAACCTATGCCATCACCTATCACACGACCAATATGATTATATTATGGTCTTACCGTGGATTATCGCTGGCGGTGTTGACCTTTTTGCAATTAATTACATTAATACTATTGCCGAGCTTAATCCAAAGCAAAATATTCTCATCATTATCACCAATAACACTAGAACGTCAATCAAAAAAGACGACTTAACATTGAAAAATAACATAGAAATCCTGAATATACCGTCAATCATCACAGACAAAGAAACCTATCAACAAAATATTCTCCCAGCAGTGCATTCACTTATTTCCAATCTTTCACCACGCACACTCCATATTATGGCCAGCAAAGTAGGCTATGATTGTCTCATCAAATACAATGATTCAATTCGTCAATCTGGCCTTCGCATTATTTTCTCTTCGTACAACTATCTCATAAATGAACGCGGCGAATACTTCGGTTATACAGTTCAGGAACTGCCAATGGCATATCGACCGCATGATATCGTAACCACAGACAACACTAAATCCAAACAATTATGGATAGAAAAATACGGCTTTCTGCCAGATGACATCTTGGTACATGACCAACTTTTTACTGCAGACAACATACCATCAGTATATCCGACCAGCAAAGACGGGCTAAACATTCTTTGGGCAGCGCACGTACGTCCCGAAAAAAACCCAGAGATTCTTCTTCCAATTGCCGAAGCCCTAAAAAACGATAACATCCAAATAGACTGCTATGGGACTTTCAATTCAGATGATTGGGAACAAGGTAATAACCCATTAATCACTAACTTAACTAACCTTCATTATTGTGGACCTTATAATAATTTCTTTACGGATATAGATTTATCCAAATATGATTTATTCCTTTACACTTCTCACGCAGATGGGACTCCTAATGTAATACTAGAAGCTGGGCTATCTGGCATTCCAATAGTTTCTAGTTCAATCGGTGGAATACCAGACGCCATCGGAAATTATGCCACCCTTGTCCAAGATTCCAATTCGGTTGAAGGATTTCTCCATGCAATTAGACAAGCCCTTGCCGACCACGAGCACACAATAGCACAGGCTCAAGCCTTACAGGAGCAACTACGCAAAAAGCATAGCAAAACGCATTTTATTAAACAAGTCCAAGAAATGCTAGAAAGGAATAACTATGCCTAAGCCATTATTATCAATTGTTATCCCAGCCTACAATGTCGAATTATTTTTAGAAGAAACCGTATTATCAATAGCTAGCAGTAAGTATTCTAGCGAAACCGAAATACTTATTGTCAATGATGGTTCTACTGATGGGACTAAAAACGTAGCCGAAAAGCTAGCGACGCAATATCATTGTGTTAAAATTATCAACAAGTCCAATGGCGGTCACGGCTCCACCATTAATACTGGCATTAAAAACGCCACTGGCAAATATTTTCGCTTGCTTGATGGCGATGACTGGTTTGATACTAAAGAATTCGATAAATACATTGAGCTACTCAAAAAAGAAGATTCCGATATAATATTTACCGACCTTATGGAATGCTTCATTAAATCAGACTTGAAACGACCAGTTACATACTACACGCACTTACCAGCGTATAAAACGGTGCATCTCGATGAGGTAAGTTTCCCTGAATGGGGTCCAATGCTCCCCACCACTACAATTAAAACAAAACTTTTACAGAACTTCGGATTAAAGCTAGACGAACACTGCTTTTATGTAGATCAGGAATACAACTTAGCTTGTTATCTGAGCGCAAAAACAGCCACTTATTATCCATTGATGATATACCAATATCGTCTTGAACGCGACGGCCAATCAATGGAAAAAAGCTCTCTCATTCGTAATGTATCTTCCCATGAAAAAGTTTGCGCGCGTCTTTTACGAGAATATCATAAACATTGTCCAGGTATTTCAAAAAATAAACAAGATTATATTCGTCAAAGAATGATTATCCCGATGTGCCACATGCAATATTATATTGCAGTGGATTTATGCAAATCTAAAAAACATTTTCTATCCTTTGACGCAATTTTGCATCACTACCCAGAGTTTTATAATGATGCTGGTATTGCTGGCACACTAATTCGTTTTTATCGTAAAACCAAAGGCGTGTTAGTCGCATTGAACCCAGCTATCGATAAATCCGCACGGCTTAAAAGCCAGCTCGTTTCACGTTGTCATCTTAACAAATCAAAACTTTTAATCATGCTAGGATTTATTGCTGCAATAATTATAGCAAACGCAATAGTTATAAATTATGTGCAATCTGAACAAACATTCTATTATTGGGATTTATCTGGCTACTGGAAAAATAGCATCGACCTTATTGATACATTCAACAACAGCTGGGGCAGCGGTATAAAGACCATCTTAGCTTCGCTTAACACAGACTACAACTATTTACCGCTTGTGCCAATGCTGCCATTTTTAGCAATCTTTGGCAATAGCAGATTGGTATTTATCCTTACCACACTCAATTTATATATTGTCCCTTTTGCACTTATAATGTACCTAACTGTCAAAAAAATGTTTGTAAATACTCGCTTCAAGATTCGTACTTGGGTCAAGCCATTTATCTTTGCAATATTTTTACTACTTCCAGCTATATTAATCCCTGTGTTAAACGGCCGACCAGATGCTATATGTCTCATAATTATTGCAGCAATATTTTACCTATTAGCCAAAACTCGCCTTGAATGTATCTCTAATTATTTCGTACTAGGTTTTCTAACATTTCTGCTAATTCTATTCAGACGATATTTTAGTTTCTGGGGGGTATCAATGTATGCCTCTATCTTAATCGTCAAAACTATTCTCAATCTGAAAAAATATGGCCTCAATAAAACCGCCCTTATTAAAAGCATTAAAATATCGATTAAACTATTTATTTCTGGATTATTCTTATTATTACTCATGTTGATAGTAGCCAGGGGCCTTCTCGTCCGTTATCTAACTGGCAATTATGGCGATGCATATTCAGGTTATCTTCTTGGCAACTTCTTCAATCAAATACTTTTATTTATTAGATATCATGGTGCCATCACATTAATTCTAGCCCTAGCTGGTATCGTCTGCATCCGAAGATATCGTAACACAGCAATTAGCGAAGTTATGTCGCTCGGGATAATCAGTTCAACCCTTAGTTTTGTCTTATTTACTAGAGTGCAAACGTTAGGAGACCAACATATGTATATGGTAGTTCCTTTCTTGGGAATGTCAATAGCAGTTCTCATTGTTCGTCTATCAGAAGCCCACCATGGCCGAATATTATCTATGTTGCCAGTTCTAATTATCTTTGCATTATCCCTATATTCATTTACTGGCACCAGGACTAATTGCGATGACTTATGCTATATCATTGGTGGCACAAAAATGTTCAAACCAACCGTCAGAAATGATACTGATACTATTAAGTCCATTTACAGCGACCTTCAACAATCGATGTCTAATACGGATTATGTATATATTCTTGCCAGCTCGGATAATTTCAATGATGATCTTTTTAGAAATATCTATCTCCCAAAACAAACCAATCTCAATATATCTGGCGTTTGCCATGTAGATAAACGCGACGGCTTTCCGTATTATTTCTTTGATGCTACATACATAATAGTAGCTGATCCAATTCAAACACACCTAGCGCCAGGTAGCCAAGAAGTAATTACTTATTTAGCTAAACAAATCCTTGATGGCAAAGCCAACAATCTCTCCCTTGTTAAAACTTATAATATAGATAACGACATAACGCTAAATGTTTACCACAAAGAACATGCTTATGACACAACATTTTTGCAATCCACCAAACAGTATTTCTATGAAAAATACAAAGATTATCCATTCCTATATGATACAATCCCAACCCACAATTAAAGCTTTTAATTTGTGCCACCGATAACAGTTATAACACCGCCATCATAATCTTGCGAAATCATATCCTCTTGAATAATCACCGCCCCACATGGATAACCATAGTTACCTCTCTCATAATCAGTATCTGCCCAACGTTGTCTAATGGCACCATACGATTCCCATGCACCTTTTGGACCACTAATGATATAACCATTATCATATCTTTGAACACAATAGTCATTTAAGTTCTTTGTATTCTTATAACAATAAAC
>JAFQXD010000012.1 GCA_017407115.1 Methanobrevibacter sp.
TCCCGGAAAAATAAAAAGAATATTCCGAACTGACAAAGGACTAAAAATACGATTAAAACTAAGCCAACTACGATGGACAAAACGAAATGTCCTAAAAATTAAATAACAAAATTATTTATCAGTAAAATTCTGGACAGTGCCGTAATATTAAGTTTTTTCTTAATTAACTTAATATAATGGGAGTGTAAAAAATTTAACTGATGGATTTTCAGTTTTCTCCCAAAACATTTCTTTTTGTCCAGTTTAAGTTGTTTAATCTGATTTGTCTTTGTGCTCCTTTGTATGTTCTGAAGATCCTTTTTATTTTCCAGGGAAAGTTACTCGGAATAATAATTCTGCTAAATTGTTTGTACTTGGAATTTTCCTGTTTTTAGTGTGATTCAAGGTTATTTCAAGTTTTTTAGAGAGTTTTTTCATGAAATCTTGGATTATTTCGGGCATTTCATCGAATTTTTCATTTAATTTGTTGAATCTGTTCATGGCGGTCTTAATGCTTTTAGATTTAAATATTTTTGATATTTTTTCTTTGTATTTGAGACATTCTTTGACTTCATTCTTGATTTGTTTTAATTTGAATTTATTTCTGTCATTTTCCACTTTGAGCTTTTTTCGTTGGTTTTGGTTTTTTATTCTTTTTGTGTCTGTTTTCTTTGCTCTTCCTTTTTTGGGTGGCATTTTGTTTTTCAATTGTTCTATTTTTTCTGTATTTTTTTCTATTTTCTCTTCAAGTGATTTTATGCTCCTGTTTCGTTTATTTATGTGTTTTTGTAAAGGTAGCATTAGTCTTTGCATTATGTGGAATGTGCAGCTGTGGTGTTTTGCTCCAATTTCTTCAATTATTTCTGGATATGCACTATAGCCATCAGTAATTATTGTGTTTAATTTTAATCCTTTAAATGATTCTTTAAAGTATTTTTTAATGGTTTCTTTGGTGAAATCTTCCCTTCTTATTATTTGATCATTGATTATTAATCGAGTATGAGCATCAATAATGGTCATTCGCACGTAAATTTCTTTACTAATCTTAATAAACTCTTCATCATAATTATAAAAACCACTTGGTTTAATATTTAATTCTTTAATTAATTTATTAATTCTTTTTTCTTCTTTATCTAAGTATTGGTCGATTAAAGCAGATTGGGAAATGTATGATGTTTGTCTACTCATTTTGACATCATAAATTAAATTTATATAATTTGCTTTGTTTTCATATGATGAATACGATATTGTGCTGAAATTTAAGCTTAATTCTTTTATTTCTAATGTGTAATTACAGTATTTGCCTATAAAAGTTTCTAATGATGTTGTTTGATAATATTTACAGCATTTGCAGGAGTATTTTTGTTTATATATGATTTTATTTTTGTTTAAAATAAACTTCTGCAATCCATTTTTATTTAAAGGTTGTCCACAAATTGGGCAAATGGGATTTAACTCATAATAAACAATTTTATAGGATTTTTGAAGTATTTCCTCTGCAATTGGAATAAAATTCGGAGAAACAGCAGTGCTCAAATATAATTTCTCACCTTCGCAAAAAAGGAAAGAATTAAATAAATTATCGTCCATAAATTTAATTACGGGTTTGTTTTTTAGTTGCATATATAATAATAAGCCCGTATTCCTATTTAAACTTGTCTAAACTTCTATTTTTAATATCAAAAACTTATAAAGTTGTTAATAATGAATGCCTTTGATATTCATGATGTTATACTTATTTAGCAATCTCCAACGCTTCTTTTATTAAATTAACTGAGTCTCCTTTAAAATCATAACATGATTTCAAAACCTTATTTTAAAATCAATGCAAAACTAAGTAAATACCATTAAAATTAATCATTGCATTTTATTTTAGAAAATTAGATAATATATTTTTATATTAGTGAAATAAAGATAGTAACAAGTTATATACGATGAATAGGAGTTATATTATCAGTTAAATTTTTTACACTCCCATATAATTTATTTTATAATTTTGTTAAGCATAATATGTTTATATTTTTAAAAAATAAGTCTTTTTTTAGGAATTAATTTGACATTTTTTAGTAGGTATTTATATTTTGTATAGTTTTTTCAGTATATCAACTGCATATTTGAGTAAATTCTTTGAAAATTATTTAGAACACATTCATTAACTATTTCTTATTTTCATGTTTCCAATAATGTTGATGTGGACACGGGGTATTCCACATGATTGGTTAAGTTTATGTTTTGTGGCCGAGGAGTAATCAATCCTCGGAATCAATAATACATACACTTGATTTTTTCCAGTAACAGTTATTGCAAGTTTTGCACTTTGAACTTCCGTGTTTATTTTCCATCCATTCAGTTAAAAAGCTTTGGCTTTTGACAAATGGCCTGTACATTGATAAATATTCTATATCGGTAGTATTTATCAACTCTTGAATGGTATCCATATCTGACCAGCCTCCTCCTAAAACAACAGGGATTGAAACTTCTTTGGATACATTATCTGCAAAGTCAACTAGCATGTTTTCGTTTGACTGTCCCTTTCTGAAGTATTGTGGGGATAAAAATTTAGTTATCTGCAAACTGTCGGCACAGTTTTCAGCAAGGATTTTACATATCTCCAATGAATCATCCATGTCTTGATACAGATTTACTTTGCAGTGAATATGCAGATTTGTAGTTTGTTTTATCAGTTTTATAATTTCTATAATCATCCTGACACGATTGAACGTATTTCCACCATACTCGTCTTCCCTTTGGTTTTCAAAAGGATTCATGACTCGTGAGAGATAATAATTGTTCCCAATATTTAACTGGATTCCATCAAATCCTGCAAAGGCGACTTTTTTAGCTGCAATGACATAATCGGCCTGAATTTTTCTTATATCTTCAATTTCCAAATCATTGACTTCTATCATCTGTTTTCCATTGACATTGCAGTTGACAAAACCGATTTGTGCAAAAATCGGTGTGTCAAATTCATGGGCGATGTCTGTCACTTCTCTGAATTCCTTGATGAAGAAGGGGTAGTTGATATAATGGGAATAATCGCTGAACCGGTCATGTGAATACATTGAAATCAGCTCAGTGACTATTATTCCGACATTGTTTTCAGCCAGTTTTCCATATCTTTTAAAAATTTCCTGAGTCAAATTCTTTTGGGATTCATTTTCAGATTCCCACAAGCCTGATCGGATGATTCTGCTTTTCAGGTTGAATCTACCAAATGTTGTATTGTCGAATATGCTTTTCATGAATTTACATTATTCAAAATAGTATAAAAAGAGGTCAGTAATTCCGGAATTACCAGCATCTCTTAAGGATAGTGATAGCATGTGCTGGTTTTGGTCCTGTAGCAGTTGTTGCACTTTTTGCACCGTGATGTGCCCTCTCCAGATGTTTTCCATGATGTTAAAAAGCCATCTTCAGCTACAAACGGTCGATACATTGACAGCAATTCAATATCTGTTTTGTTTAATATTTCATTCATATGCTGCATACTGTTGAATCCCCCTCCCAAAATGACCGGAACGCCAACGCTTTCAATCAGCTTTTGGCTGAATTTTACCAGTTCATCTTCTTCGGAAACTTCTCTGGTAAAGTACAGGGGAGATAGGGGTTTTGTAACCTGAATGCTGTCGACACCTACTTTTTCAAGGAGTTTGCACATTTCAATGCTTTCTTCTGCATCGATTCCGCCTTTTCTTCCGTCATATGCATTCACTTTGCAGCTGATGTGGAAATCAATGTTTGTCTTGATTACTTTAATCAGTTCCAATACACATCTCATTCTGTTTAATGTGTTTCCTCCATATTCATCTGTTCTTTGATTGAAATATGGGTTGATTAATTTGGAGAGAAAAAAGTTGTTTCCCAATGCCATCTGTATTCCATCAAAACCTGCCAACTTAAGTTTTTGAACCGCAACAATAATGTCTGATTGAATCTGGCGGATATCTTCCATTGTCAGGTCATTAATGTCAATGTCCAAGTCAATTCCTCGGTTATATTTAATGAATTCAATCTGGCCCAAAATGGGAACATCGTGTGTATGGGCAATTTCGGCCAGTCTTTTAGCTTCCGTCATGAACTGTGGGGTGTTGCTTTTAATTGAATACTCTGAAAACTTGTCTTTCGGATAAATTGAAATCAGTTCAGTGATGATTAAACCTACATTGCTTTTAGCGATGTTTTCATATTTCTCATAGACTTCACTCATGGGCTGTGTTTGCCACAGGCCGGTTCTTACAATACGGCTTTGGAGTTTCAAATCGCCGATTTTGCAGTTGTCAAAAATGTCCTTCATGAATCTAGATTAGTAGGGTATAATATAAAAATAGACTGGTAACTCTTGAATTACTCTATATTGAATGTTTTTTGATATTCTGCCAAAATTTCGTTTTTCTCATTATCATTGTATCCTGCATAATTCAGCTCATTGAAATAGTAGGATGTAATCTCAAAGAGAATTTTATTTGTTTTAAGGCCTTTTTCTGTTAGAGAATACTCTGTTTGGATTCTTGAGCTGTCTTCAATTGTGGTTTTATTAATTAAATCATTTTCTTCCATATACTTTAAAGTTTCAGATAGAATATGGTTGCTGATTTCTGGATTTGCCTTTTTAAACTCGGAGAAATGTTTCATTCCTTGGAATATGTTTGACAGTATGCAGAATATCCATTTCCTGTTAAAAAAATCCAATGTATTTCCAATTGGGCAGATATTATTTTCAGCCATATAATCAACCGCCAAGTAATTTTAGAATTACTCATGTATTTATTAATTAAATATTGTAAATATTCACTTAAATAATTTGGTGGAATGAAAATGAAAATTACATGCTGGAGCGATTTTGCCTGTCCTTACTGCTATATTGGAAATATTAGGTTGGAAAAAGTAATAAAAGATTTGAATCTTGAAGAGGAAGTCGAATTTGATTTTCGTGCATTTGAACTTGACCGCAATGCACCGGGTGATGTCGAATCAACAACTGTTGAGAGATTTGCAAGGAAGTATGGTCTTTCCATTCAGGATGCTAAAAAGGAAGTTGACAACATCTCCAGACTGGGAATTGAAGATGGAATCGATTTTAAATATGAATCAACACTTTACACCAACACCCGTGATGCCCACAGGCTAATGAAACTTGCCCAAAGCAAAAAGGATGCAAAACTCTCAGAACGATTAAGTAAACTCCTGTTCGATGCTTATTTCACAAAAAATCTGAAATTGGCTGACAGGCAAGTTTTATTTGACATTGCATGTAGTGCTGGCCTTGAAAAAGGAGAAATCATGGAAGTTTTAGACAGTGATCTGTTCAATATGGAAGTTGAAAAAGATGAGGGGCTTGCCCTTTCAATTGGAATACATGCTGTGCCTTTTTATCTCTTTGATGGAAAATATTCAGTTCCAGGAGCTTTGTCATATAATGATTTCAAAAATGTATTAAGTCAGATTACAAGTGAAAATGAGGTCAATGATGATAATGGTGGGGATAGTTGTGAAGGGGGAATCTGTAGATTTTAAATGAAAAAACACCAAAATATTATTGATAATCTTTTATATGAATTTGCACTAAATATTATAATGTAAGAGTTAAAAGTAGTAAATATTTTGTAGCATATATGGGCAACAAGATTTTACAATGATCTATGATCTTTATAATATTTATTAAACTTTAATATTTGTTTTAGCATATAATAACTTAGTATTGATTATCATATAGTTTAATAAATTATTATTCATTCTTATTTTCATAAAAAGAGTTTTTTAATTAATTATTTTTATGGCTGTTTTGGCTGTTTTTAGGTGGGTGCTTATATTTTGTATAGTGTTGGTATAACATTAATTTTATATGGATTTTGCTTAAGGGGTATGTTCCATCACCTAATTGTTTATCAATGTATTTTTGAATATGTTCTCTAATTCGATTTTAGTTTCATCATCATAGAAGTCATTGCCCAAATCGGTTGTTAATGTGAACATTGCGAGTTCATAAATTACTTTATTAAGTTTTTTCCCTTTATCGGTTAATATGTATTCAATATTTTGGTTATTTTCATTGCTGTTTCTAGAGATAAGTCCGTTTTCTTCCATTTCTTTTAGACAATTGCTTAAAACTTTATTGGATAAATTAGGTTTTTCCTCTTTAAATTCATTAAAACGTTTTTTTCCAAAAAACATATCTCTCAAGATTTGAATAACCCATTTTCTGCTAATCAATTCCATGGCAAGTTCCATTGGACATTTTCCTGCTTTTTTATCATTGTTCATGTAATGTCTCCTAAACTGTTATAATATTTATTAATCAATATTAATTACTTTTAAGTAACCTAGAAGTAACTTTATTCTTTTTATATCTGTTGAATTATATTATTATTAAATAAAAGTTTGACTTTTATTAAAATTTAAGGTGATAAATATGAAATTTAATGCATGGAATGATAATGAGAAATTTTTCTCATCAAAAATCGCGCAAAATGTAATTTCTACCGCTTGTGGTTCTGACATTAACACTGCTTGTGGTAGTGATGTGACTGCTTCTGCTTGTGGTTCTGACATTAACACTGCTTGTGGTAGTGATGTGACTGCTTCTGCTTGTGGTTCTGACATTAACACTGCTTGTGGATCAGATATCTCCACAGCTTGTGGTTCAGACAGATTTTAAGATTAATTCAATCTTAAATCTTTTATTTTTTTATATACTATTTTTTTGAGGTGTTGTTTTTTATGGCTGATTTTTTTGCATTTCAATGGCATATCCTTGATGACTGTGATCAGCGATGCAAGCATTGCTATATTTTTTCAGAGGAAAATGACAAGGAATTAATAACCATGAAATATGAGGATATGGAGATTGTTTTGGATAATTGCTTAAAATTCTGCCGGAAAACAAATCGGACACCATATTTCAGCATTACTGGTGGGGATCCGATTCTCCATCCTGACTTTTGGAAATTGCTTAAAATGTTGTATGAAAATGAGATTCATTATTCAATACTGGGAAACCCCTTTCACATTACTGATGAAGTTGCAAAAAGACTTAAAAGTTTAAATTGCAGGCAGTATCAACTGTCTTTGGATGGCTTAAGGGATACTCATGACTATTTTAGAAAACCAGGTTCGTTTGACATTACATTGGAAAAAATTAAAATCCTGCAGGATGCTGGAGTCCGGGCCAGCATCATGACGACTGTTTCCAAGACAAACATTGATGAAATTCCAGATTTGATTGATGTCGTCGTTGAAAATAATGCGGGTTTATTCAGCTTTGCAAGATATTGTCCTACAAGCCTTGAAAAGGCAACACAAATGACTCCTGAAGATTATAAAAACTTTTTGGAAAAGGTATGGCAAAAATACAATGAATATAAAGACAGCAAAACATTTTTTACACTAAAAGATCATCTGTGGACGTTATTCTTATATGAAAAAGGATTATATGAGATTCCAGAAAATTTGAATGAGGATGTTGTCTATGATGGATGCAATTGTGGAAACAGTCATTTGACAATTTTGCCGTCAGGGGATGTCTTCGCATGTCGCAGAATGGACAGTAAAGTTGGAAATGCCTTAAATGAATCAATATATGATATTTTCATGGGTGATAATATGGATGAATACAGACAATTTGAAAAATTCGAAAAATGCAGTCGATGCGAATTGCTGAGATTCTGTAGGGGGTGTCCGGCGGTAAGCTACGGAACAACCCATGACATGTATTCTCCAGACCCTCAATGCTGGAAAGAGGTGTTATGATGAAAGCAGTTGTTTTGGAAAAAACTTGTAATGCTGACGAGTTGAACGTCAGTGAAGTTGAAATTCCTAAAGTTAAAGATGGTTGGGTCTTGGTTAAGGTTCTAGGCTTTGGAATTAATCGAGCTGAAGTAATTTTAAGGGATTATGAAGCTGATGAAGATTATATTGAATTGCCTGTAATTCCAGGTATTGAATGTGTTGGTGAAGTGGTTGACTCATCAAATACTCGATTTAAAAACGGGGATAAGATAGCTGCACTTATGGGTGGAATGGGAAGAAGCTTTGATGGAGGATATGCTGAATATGCTCTGCTTCCTGAAAAAATTGTCTTTAAAATTGATGATGATGTTTTTGAGAAATTGACATTGGAGGAAATAATAGCAATTCCTGAAACTTATTTCACTGCCTATGGCTCTTTAATGTCACTTAATCTTGTAAAAGATGATACTCTATTAATCAGAGGTGCAACCTCTGCATTGGGCCTTTCCGCAATGCAACTTGCAAAGTCAATGGGATGTGAAATATTTGCAACGTCCAGAAGTGAAGAAAGATTTGGTAAGTTAAAGTCAAATGGTGCGGATGAGTGCTTTGCTGATGATGGTTGTTTGGCTGATAAATTAAATTGTGATAAGGTACTGGAATTGATTGGCCCTAAAACTCTTGAAGATTCAATGAAATGCATTAACAGTGGAGGAATATGCTGTGTTACAGGTGTTTTGGGAGGTATTGAGTATATGGATGAATTCGATCCAATCAAGATTATCCCAAATGGCAGGTACTTGACTTCTTTTTTCAGTAATTATCCGACACAGGAGATAATGGACAACCTATTTGATTTCATTATTAAAAATAACATCAAACCTGAAATTTCAAGAGTATTCTATAATTTGGAAGATATTGGAAAAGCTCATACTTTGATGGAGTCAAACATGGCTCAAGGAAAGATTATATTTAAATTGGAGTAGTTAATATGGTTACTAAAGAAGAATGTTTTAAACAATTGAGAGATGTGATTGATGCGGTTTTATCCACTGTTGATGATAATGGCAATCCTCAATCAAGAATTATTGATATAATGCATATTGAAGATGATAAAATATATTTTCTAACTGGCCGTGGAAAACATGTTTATTCAGAAATAATAAATCATCCAAAGATTAGTTATTTAAGCTTAAAAGACAATAAATCCATTAGAATTAGTGGTGAAGCTCATAAATTGGACGATCAAAAATATTGGATTGATTTAATATTTGAAAACAATCCATTTATGAATAATGTTTATCCGGGAAATGCGAGATATATTTTAGAACCTTTTTGCATTGAAGATTATGAAATGGAATTCTTTGATTTGACACAAAAGCCTATTTTCAGACAATCTTTCAAATTCGGTGATGTTGAAATAACAGTTAAGGGATTTGAGATAACTGATGATTGTATTGCTTGTGGTACTTGTCAGGCAAGTTGTCCGCAGCAGATTCCAGTTTTTGTTGACGATAAGTTTGAAATTCCGCAGGAACATTGTTTGCATTGTGGATTATGTTATGAAAATTGTCCGAATGATGCGATTGTTAAAAGGGAATGATTGATTCATTTCTTATTGGAGTTTTAGTGTTAGTTATTTAATAAATCATGTTTAAAAAGCATCATGTCAATTTTATATGAGTTGGGATACAATATTGTATGTGTAGGGGCTAAAAGTACATTATATTTTGTATAATATGCGGGCAACAGAAATTTATATAATTTTTATTTATATGAATTATCCGCCATTAATATTAAGTTTTATGTATGTTAATTTAATATAAATTGTTTAATGACGGAATTAAACATTTTATGATTATATTTATAAAAATAATTATTTTATCATTATTTTTTTCAGGAGGTATTTATATTTTTTATGTATATGCTCTGAGAAAATTTTAGAAACATATCTTTTGAACGGTTCATAATTATTTTATATTCTAATGTATCTTTAGTTGTTGAGACTGTGATGATGGTCTGTTAATTTTTATCATTAATTTTGAAAAGTGATTCGTATTCTTTCAATAATTCATTCTTTTGTTTTTTAGATAAATTGCCACTATTTACTTCTCTTAATCCATAGTTTAGCATTTCATATAGGATTTTATTTAGATTATAACCTTTTTGGGTCAGATAATATTCTGTTTTAATATCATTTTCAATAATTTCTTTTCTAATTAAATCATTCTCTTCCATGAATTTGAGAGTGTCTGTTAATACTCTATTGCTTAATGTCTTTTCTTCTAAAAATTCACTGAACTGTTTTTTTCCTAAAAATAAATCTCTAATGATGAATATTACCCATTTTTTTGATATTAATTTTAAAGTATCGTCTATAGGGCAGTTGTCATCGTAATCTTTAATTTTTTTCATGTTATTGGCCTTTTAGTGAGTGTTTCCTTACAAAATCTATTTAAAAAGCATAGTATATAACATTTGTTATGAGGTGATTACATGAAAGACAGACATGTTATTGAAGCATTAGGAAAAGCTGAAGTGGTTATAGAAAATGGAGAAATAACATCCATAGGAGAACCGATGGTGGACTATTGTTCAATATTTGATAATGGTCAGCATAATGGGGATTTATCAAAGGAGTTTATCAGGTCCAATATTGAAAGGAGAATAAATGAATTCGGAATGTGCACTCCTAAAAGATCATTAAATGTAGAGGACACCATGAGTTTTGGAACTAGTGAAACATTAAAAACCAACATGATTAACGGAAATGTTGATTGTGTTGTTGGAGCATGTGAAGGTGTCGGAACATTATTGATTGATGATGCTGAACTCGTTCAGGGTGTTGGAGGTAGAGTTTCAGCATTAATAAGCACCACTCCCATAGAGGAAGTCATTGATAAAGTTGGAAGAAGTAATGTTTTAAACCCTGAAACTGCAGAATTAAATCCTTTAAAAGGTCTTGAAATGGCAATTAATAGGGGATATAAAAATATTGCAATAACCATTATTCCAACAGAGTTAGTAAAAGATTTAAGGGAATATCCTAAACCTGAAGATGTTAATGTTTATATTTTCGTAGCTCACACAACAAATGTTTCCAAAAAGGAAGCTGAACTATTATTCGATTACTCTGATGTGATTTCAGGTTGCTCTTCTGTAAATATAAGAGAAACTGCAGAAGAAAGAAAACCATATTATTCTGGAAAAAAAGTTCCATTATATGCTGTAACTGAAAATGGAAGAAAATTGCTTGATGAGAGATTGGAATTTATTGACTATGGATTATGTGAAAAAGATTATCCTCAGGATTTCACATATAGTCCGAAACCATTAATTTAATCTTCTTTTATTTTTAATTCATAAAATCATATCAATTAATGTTGCATTAAATGTGATGTATGATTAACTGTAACTATTTTAATATTATTTTGTCCTTTTGTGTTTTTTTCATAAAGTCACACTTTGAAAATATTTATTATTAATGAACTTGATATAATAAATTATAAAATTCTTTGGGGATTATGTATGAATAATCGTGTTAAAATTGCTCATGAGTTTGCAAATGCTATTAATTCTGATAAGATAGTTAGAATTATATTGTTTGGTTCTGTTGCTCGGGGTGATGATAGTAAAGATTCTGATATTGATATTTTAATCGTTTCTGATTATTGGGAAGAAATCGATTCAATTATTACTGATGTAGTTGGTGATATTGCTTTTGATCAACAGGAATTAATTTCTCCACATATTATGTCAGTAGACAGATTTAACAACACAAAAGATTATTCATTTTTAACTAATGTGCTTGAGGATGGTGTTGTACTTGTCTGAAGTGGATGAATTTATTTCAAAAGCAAATGATAAGTTAATCTCAAGCAAAATCCTTTTTGATAATCATCAGTATGCAACATCTGTTAGTGCAGCTTATTATTGCATGTTTTTAACTGCTAAAGCATTGTTAATTAAAAAAGAGCATTATCCTAAATCTCATGAAGGTTTAATCTCCTTATTTGGTCAAGTGTATGTAAATCAAGGTGATTTTGATAGAAATATAGCTAAATATCTTGCACGTGCCCAATCTTTACGTGAAGATGCTGATTATGATGCTGTTGATGGGATTACAGAAAGTATTGCAAACTTATGGATAAATAATGCCGAAGAATTTATGGAAGAGTCCAAACGTTTTTTATAAATAAGATCATGTTTTAATTTTTTCTTATATTTTAAAATAGACATTCTTGATTACCGCAAATATTTTAATGTAATGTTTGTAATAGTATAATGAGGAGCTAAAAGTACATTATATTTTGTATAGTATACGGGCAACAAAAATCTTTATTATTAGTTTATTTAGTTTATTAATAATTAATATTAAGTTTATTCTTTATTAACTAAATAGGGATTATTTTATGATATAATAAAGAGAACTATGTTGATATCTTGAAAAATAAGGTCTTTTTTCAAGCAATTAATCGGTATTTTTTTAGTAGGTATTTATATTTTGCATGTTTTTTTTCACTAAAAAAATAGTTTTTTTGAAGAGTTATGTACTGAATATATTTTTTGAAGTTATTCTTTGCTATCCATTTCATCAAGTTCTTTCTGCAGGTCATGAATCTGCATTTCTTTATAGAACCTTTCGAATTTGCCGACTTCAATGAGATAAGCTGAAACTTCAAGAGCATCTCTATATGTATAATTGGACTCTTTGATAATTTGCTTTTTGTCTTCATTCATATATGATGAGGTATTATTTACATTGGCCATGGTAATTACAACCTGTATATATTAATTAATATAATATTCTATTATTTTAATTATATAAAATTATTTTATATTTTCTAATTACTTTTACCTTGAAAGTCAAACGCTTTCATCCTAATGTTTCCTATAATATAGGTCTAATAATAGTCAATGGTTAGGTTTTGTTTTGATTTTAAAGGAGTGCTTTTGACATTAACGTCAACATTTATAGAATTAGATTTGGATTTCGGACTTTGGTATAAATCAGACTTCAAAAAGTTCATGCCTCATCATTATCGTTTTTTACCATATTATTCATTATATATTTTATTACTTATTTTATATAAATATTTATTATTAACTGACTACTTGAAAAAAGATATTGTTTAAAAAAAGGTTAAGTGATGAATTAAAAAAAGAATTGAATAAAAGTGAATTTATTCAACAAAAACAATATTTTCAGGGTTTTCTGGATAGTCTGAATGAGGAGTCATGTCCTCGGCGTATCCAACAACAACGATGGCTAAAGGTTCCATGTTCTCTTCAAGCTTAACAGCTTCACGGGTTTCGGGAATGGCGAATCCTAATGTGGGGCTTGTCATGTAGCATGAGGCGAGACCCAGCTCGGTGGCGGCAAGCAGGATGTTTTCACCGGCGCAGGCGACATTTGCAATGGCCATCTCACGGGTGCTTGGATTGTCTGTCTTATCTGCTGAAATCACAATAGCGCACGGAGCCCCATAGAATGGATTGAAATTGGGATTTGATGAAATCTTAACCAGCATGTCAACTCCTGAGTTCTTCATGATGGTCTGTGTGTTTTTGACGATAACATCCAAAACGTCACTGTTGGTTACAACATTAAAGTAGACTTTCCCGGCCATTGGTGTTCCGGCGGCCATGTTTCCTGCTTCGGCAATCTGGATTAACTTGTCGGCTTCAACCGCTTTGTCCAGAAACATTCTTGTACTTTTTCTTTTCTTGAATACTTCATTTATGCTCATGAACTTTGATATGTCAATTATCTTAATATATAGTTATTGTAACAGAATCGTGACTAAAGCAATATTAGCAATGAAACATATAAACTATTAACATGTCCAAGTTTGAAGAGAAAATCAAAGTCTGCCCCCTGGAATCTTCCCTGGAGCTGATTAATAAAAAATGGATTATACTGATAGTAAGGGATCTGTTTTTCGGCAAAACCCGTTTTTCCCAATTTAAGGAATCCAATCCCGAGATGTCAAATGCGGCGCTTTCAAGATGTCTGGCGCAGATGGAAGAGGATAATCTCATCAAGAAAACAGTTGATGATAATAGCACAAGCTATGAACTGACTGAAAACGGGAAAAAGCTCAACAGGATAGTCTATGAACTTGTCATGTTTACGCTGAATACAAACTACAATGACAACTTCAGCGATGAGGCAAAGACAGCCATTGAAAAAATCTATAGGGAGAAACTGGATTTATAATCAAATCCTACTTAAACACCACATCAGATTAAATCCCTTCAAGTACTACTGTTTTAAATCATCATATCTGCGTTGAGGGTTTTTATCACTTTAGAATCTTTGAAATTCTGGTTCATGCAATCATAATCTGCAAAAGGCAAAGCCAATATACGAACCTGTTATTTTCAGCCCCATAAGACTTATAATCAATCAAAAAAAGAATAATATAAGAGATGATAAGATGTTAAAGATGTATCATACTCCACGTTTTTGGAGAAATAGATGGAATGAAACATGTAAACAACAACCATATCGGAGAATGATTTGAACTTGCAAGAGAAGAAATCTACAGATACTTCATACCTGATTTGGATTTGAATCTGGAGAAATGGAAACTGATTCTTGTAAGAAACGAAACTGATTTTGTAGGCCAGATCCGCTACGGCCAGGACGTGGAAATCAGAACATACATCCTGAAAATCGGAAACTCATCATTTACAGTCGGCAATGAAGTATGGCAGGATGATGCTCTAAAAGCCAAAGGTCAATCAATCATTGTCCATTACGATTACCTGAAAGACAAATCAATAAGAATCCCGGATGACATAAGAGAAAAACTGAACAATCTTTATCTGGATGAAGAAAAGATTGGGGTAAAGTAAATCCCCATATTTCATACTTCAACACCACTTTCACTTTAAATCCCATAATTTTCATCTGTTCTGCTTCAAAATGGGAGATGTGATTTTAATACTTTCGGCTTTAAAAAACATTCCCTCTTCATCTGACAGCATCGGTTTTTTGCTTAAAAATATTTCTTGAACAGCGGCCAAAGCCAAACCATCAGTGTTGAAACCAGACATGATATGATGACAGCCGGAGGATATATGAAGTATCCGATAACCAGTCCGACTCCCACAACAACAATTGTGGATATGTAATAAGAGTTTCCCAAAGCCATCACTAAGGCAACATTACCCGGATCTGCATTTTTCAGTGCGTTTGATGTGAAAATTGACGTGACTGTCAATTTGTCTGTTGGTAAAAAATGCTGATTTTTAATTTTTGATAAATTGGCTTGTTTTTTATTTATTTTTATTTAAATTTTTATTTATCTTCTTTTTTAATTTTTTAATTGTTTTTTCATGGTTTTGTTGTTTTTGAATTGTTTTTGGATTTTTTTTAGAAAATTAAATCGAAAGATTTATATTGATGGCATTTTTGGGTGATTTTTCTTGGGTTTTAAGTGATTATTTTCTTAAATTTTGAGTGTGTGGTTGTTAATTTTTGATTTATATATAATATTTTTATTGAATCAATGTTTTATATATGTTTTTTAGGTTGATTTTTAAAAATAAGTAGAATTAGGTTTAAATAGTTGAAAAGACTTAATTTAAATTATGTATACCGAAAATTATCTAAAAAAAGCCTTTCCAGTTAATGGTTTGTCTGAACAACAATTAATATTTTGTGGTTTCGAAAATCAGGAATTGGCAAGTAAAAAAAGAAACAATGTGTTTGAACGAATAAAATCCAATGATATTCAATCAAAATTGGATATTGTGGATTATATTGAATTACAGAATAGGAAAATGCCTAGTTTTAAGCCAAAGTATTTTGTTAATGAAAATGATGTTGTTGGATATGTGAATCCATTTTGTAAACATTGTCATTCACATAAATTGGTGAAATGGAATTATACGACTCGTAAATTGATAACAAATGATTTTAATGGAGAAATTAAGATCCAAAGATACAAATGTAATCGCTGCGGTAAAACATTTCAAACTGAATTTGAAGGGCAATTTGAACCCTATTGTAATTTTTCTGAAGAATTAAAGAACAAAGCAATAAAAACAAAGGAATTAAACTGGTCTTCACTAAGAGACATCTCAGAATACTACCAAATCTTCAATGGAATCAATATATCCTACGAAACAGTTAGAAAATCTCTGATTGTTATTGAAGGGAATCAAATTCAATACGATGTTCCTAAAACAAGCGGATACTATGGATATGATGCGCAATGGGTCAAAATAGAAAAAGAATGGAAGTATAGGCATGTACTATTTGATTTGGTGCAGGAAATTCCAATTGCAGAATTATTCACCGACGAAGACAATGATGAAATCGTTTACCAATTCATTAATGAAAATACAGAGCAAAGAAATCGAATTGCCATTGTCACTGACTTAAAAACAGGTTATGGAAAAGTAATGCACCAATTAAAGTTTAAAAAACACCAATACTGCATATTCCATTTTAAATTAGCAATTAGCAAATTAATTCGAGACTATTTAAGAGAATTAAGACGTGAAATGGCCCGACAACTAAAAGAAATTAATAAAAATGCTTCTCAAAAATCCATAGATGCCGAAGTTGAAAAGATTGTAAAAGCTGAAAAAAAGGAAATAAAATATGCTTTGCAATTATTATACTATTTATTCAAAGAAAAAACATGGAATAAAGTATTATCTTACATTGAATTAATAAAAGCAAATTTAAATACATTTCCGGAATTTTTAAGAGAATACTTAAAAAAGAATTTCCTACCTCGATACAAAAGCTTCCTGTACTATCTTGAAAAACCACACAAAGGAAAACTAACCCATACCAATAATAAAACAGAAGGATACTTCCGTGGAACAATGCCCAAAGCATACAAAAGAAAATACAGAACATTAGAAGGAATAATTAACCAAATTTACCACAAAGGAAATGGGTGGATCAAAAACAAAAGAAAAGACGAAAACATCAGAAAATTCTACTAAAACAAAAATAAAGTACAAACAGAATTATTTTAAATTAAATAGAATAATCCATCAAAAAATAGGGCATTATTCTATTAATTATTCTTTTTTTAAAAAAATAAACAAATTAAACACTCATTTTCATCTGAAAAAATGTTTGAACTAAAATCGAAAAAAATCAACAAACATTTTGTCAGCCCCAAATTGACAGTAAAGCTACAACTATAAAATCTATTCCGTAGCATGCCTGCGGTACAAAGGAGTAGAAGTTTCCGGCAGCAAATGTTGTAAGATATGGAATCAACGATAAAACCAGTAGGGATATTCCAATTGACCAGATGACCTTGCCGTCAATTTTGTTGACAATCGAAAACAGGTTATTGTTGAAGTTCCAGTAGTTGAAGCAGACTATAAAGCTGATTGCATATGCTATAAACTCAATTCTGATTTCAAAAAGAGATTCCCATGAACCGCTCACAGCCATTGGAATTTCCAAAACAATGACTGTTAAAATAATTGCCACAATGGCGTCAAACAATGCTTCAAAGCGTTCGCTGCTTTCGATTTCGGATTTTGCCATGACCCCTAATATAAACCAGTAGATGGTTGAGAGTATGCATGAAAAATAAACACCATAAACATAAACTGTGTATGTAAGCAGATATCCTATTAAAATCATTCCGATGGGAATATAACGTCTAATGTCTTTTAGATTAACTTTCCTGAGCTTTTCATTGTAGGGATTTGCCCTTACAATCAGGTAAGTGGAGATGGTGTAGAATATGTTGGTCAAAAAAAAACAGCAGCCCGAACATTGACTGGGCGGGAACGGATTCCGGATGAAGGCCCACCCATGTTGCAAAGTATGGGATGAGGGATATTATGAAAGCAAGGACTCCATAAACCACAACGACCTTATTGTCGATTTCATCAACCATCTGGAAAAGGTTGTGGTCATTGTACCATGTGTTGAAGATAATTATAAAGCAGGTGAAATATGTCAGGTATCTTATATTCAGATTAAGGACCGCTCCCCATGTTGCCGTGTCCGGCTGGGCAAGTTTCAGTACCAGAACAGTAATGATGATTGCAAGAATTGCATCCAGGAATGTTTCAAATCTATCGGTTTGCATGATTGTGATATATATCTAAAATGGTAGAAATTATTTTCTAATCTTTCAGGAAAAATCTTCAAAAAGATATCTTTCCTCCGTCATTCGCCGCTTTTGAGTTAAACTTCGCACCTGCGGAATGATTTATCCTAATTTCAAAAGCTCCCGGTATTCATTCAGTGACTGTGCCCGGACATCATTGTCATAATCAGAATATTTCATGTTGAACTTTGCCATCTCATAGAGTATGGCATTAGTTTCCAGCCCCTTTTCCGTCAGATTGTACTCATTATCCTTTTTGTAAATCAGGCCATTGTTTTCCATGTACTTCAGGGTTTCAGACAGCATCTGGCTGCTGATTTTAGGATTGGACTGTTTGAATTCATTGAAACGCCGGTTTCCGTTAAATAGGTCTGTCAATATGCAGAGCACCCATTTCCTGTTAAAAAGCTCCAGTGACATTCCAATGGGACAAGTGCTATTTTTAAACATGTTTGTTATTTATGTCTGTGGACGTATTTTACCTTTAAGTCAGTCCGACCTTACTTAAATTATATTTACCATCGCCTTTCAGAAATATCATTCATGAAAAGGATTTTGATTTTGAACGGTGCCGGAAACAAAAGGGGAAATACTGCCAGGCTGATTGAATCATTCAGAAGCGGTCTGGATGAAAGCCATGAAGTTTGTGAAATATACCTGCAGGACCTCAACATCAGGGGATGTGTGGACTGTCAGGGCTGCGGGCGAAAGGCACCCGGCACTGTAAACCCATGCATCCACAGGGACGACATGCATATTGTCTATGAGGAGTTCACCAGATCAGATGTCATCGTTTTTGCATCGCCGGTCTACTGGTGGACGATTTCAGGAACACTGAAAACCGCTGTCGACAGACTGTATGCACTCGTCAGAAATTCAGGCAATGCCGCCAACGTCAAGCAAAGCGTTCTGCTGATGGTGGCCGGAGGAAACGACTTCAGACAGCCTCTGATGTGGTATCAGGGATTTGAATATCTCATGGGATGGGAAAATCTGGGAGTTGCCCTGAACAATATGAATGAAGCCGTCAGAATCGCAAAATCCATCAGGAGCGTAAGACCATGAAGACAATAGTTATAAATGCAAGTCCAAGAAAAAAATGCAACACGTCACAGATAATGAAATCAGCACAGAAAGGTGCAGAGTCCGCAGGAGCTGAAGTTGAATACATTAACCTCTATGACTACACGTTCAAGGGATGTGTCAGCTGCCTTTCATGCAAAAGAAAGGATGCCGAAAGATGCAGATGCTACTACAGGGATGACCTGACAGAGATAATCGAAAAGATACTGAAAGCCGATGCACTGCTTATCGGAACACCAATATACTTCGGACAGGCCACAAGCCAGTTCAGAGCACTTATGGAAAGGCTCCTATGCTGCGTCATGTCATATGACGGCGAACCCACATATTTCACAGGCAAGGTCAATGTGGGGCTTTTCTACACCATGAACGCACCGAAGCAGTATTATGACAATGTATTGGGTCCTTCATTTGAAGTGCAGGCCATGATGTTTGGAATGCTCAATGGCACTGTTAAATCCTACGGAGTATGCAACACCGTACAGGTAAGGGACTACTCCAAATATTCTATGGGAGTGTTTGATGAAAACATCAAAAGGGAAAACCGCAAAAACCAATTCGGCATTGACCTGAAGAATGCCCATGACATCGGAGCAGAGCTTAGCAGATGAAAATTAAAAGAACAGCAGCAGGTATGCTGTTCAAACCAATTTTTTTATACCTCAACACCACCATATCCATTATCAGTTTCCAAAAAGTAACCACGTAACTCAAAAGTTACAAAAAACATTTAAATACTTAAAACAAAGTAATAAACAACAAAACAATTAGGAGACATAAAAAATGAGTGACGTAATCGAATTTTTAAAAGAAAACTCTTTAGTGTACTTAGCAACAAGCGGACTTGACGGAAACGCAAAAGTAAGACCAATACTCTACTACTTCGAAGAGGACGGAAAACCATACTTCTGTACTGCAAACAACAAACCGATGTACAAAGAACTGGATGCAAACCCTAACCTTGAAATCACCGTTGCAACACCGGAATTTAAATGGTTAAGAATCACAGGTAAAGCAGAATTCACCGACAGCGTTGAATTAAAACAAAAAGTGATTGACGCCAACGAACTTGTAAAAGCATTATACGAAAGCGGTGACAATCCTGTATTTGAAGTCTACACCGTATCCGGAAAAGCTACAATAGCTGACTTTTCAGGCGAACCTCCAAAAACCTACGAAATCTAAGATTATAAAATTATAATCTTTTTACTTCTTTTTTTATTTTTCATCACCTCTTTCAGACAAAAGCAATACCTTCTGCAGGATTTTTTGGCCAAAGCCAATCCACTGATTCCCCTGCCATTTTTGCCAACAATTTTCAAAATATTTAAATACTTCAAAACATTAATCATTATTAAACTTATCATGATAAGTTTTAAAATCATGAAATATAAAAATAATCATTTGAAAAGGTGAGGAAAATGAATGAAATATTGTGGGCCGCATGGCCATGGATAGGATTCGGAATGGGAATAGTTTTAATTATACAGCTCTTATTTAGAGACAACCTGAGAAGCGACACTAACGTTTCAAGACTTAAAGACCCGACATGGCTTTCCTGGGCAATGGCGGCAGCATATCTGATTCACGTTGCTGAAGAATACGGAATATATTTTGCAAACGGACAGTACATTCTAATCCAGAACTTCATCGACACAGGCATAAGTGCAATGTTTGGCGGAATACCAATGCTTTTCTTCCCATTTGTCAATATCATGGCAACATGGATAGCATTTCCCACAGCAGCAATAATATCCAAAAAGCATCCAGTAATCGGACTTTCAACACTAGGATTTGTTTTAGTCAACGGACTCACACATCTTGGAGCATTAATCAATGGAGGCAACTTCATGGGTGGCATAACCGGAATATTAATATTTCTGCCACTGTTTATCTGGACAGTCTATGCATGCTCAAAATACAGTCTGCTCCCTAAAAGAGGGCTGATTATTGCAGTTTCAAGCGGTGTTGTCGGCCACATTGGACTCTTCGGACTCTACATAATTAACAAATTCTGCGGAAGCATGGTCTCAACAGCATGTGTTGTTGTCGTTGCATTCCTCTCAATGATAGTCGCATGGATTCTATGCAGGGTATTAAACGTGGATGACACAAAAAAGGTGAGCGCATGAATCATAAGGAAATAATCGAAAACATGGAAGATATTCCCATTTATCCGGCAATGTCTCTTATTGCCAAAGGACACAACAAGTTCTTTGATGAAAAGCTTGAGGGAACAGGTGTGAGCGCCGCAGAACTGCCGTACATCATAAGAATATATGCGGAAAGCAACAAGCTGACACAAAGGGATCTGTGCGATTTGTTTTTCGTATCCGAACCCGTCGTTGCAAGGACAGTGAAAAATCTTGAAAGCAAGGGATTCATCATAAGAAACAAAGATCCGAAAAATAGGACAAGGAAATTATTGTCACTGACAGACAGGGGATTTGAAATCAGCAAAAGAATGTTTGACATCAACGACGAATGGGAAAAGGCCATCCTGAAGGACATGACATCAGAAGAGATTGAAAGCTTTAAAAAGGCGATGCGTAAAATCGCACTCAGCTCACTAAACCTATAGCAGAAGTCATTTAAAGTGGAGGAGGATAATCTTATACCTCCACTCCGCTTTCAGATAAAACTGTTTAACCCACATGCCGTGACCTTAAATCATCAGAAAAATATTCGATTTTGATGTAATCAGCAGTTCAGATGCACTTTAATATTGCTCTTTATCTTTTCACGATCATCCTGTTTAATTTCGGGACTGTTGTCAATTGCAAAAGCTGATATTTCATAAATCACCCTGTTCAGTCCTCTGCCCTTTTCTGTAAGGTAATATCTTGTCGAATTGCTTTCATCATCACTTACCTTTTTTACGATTCCGCTTTCCTGAAGTTCCTTAAGCAATCTTGAAATGGTCTTGTTATCCAAACCAGGCTTGTTCTGCTTGAATTCGGCAAATCTTGTTCTGTTGAAAAACATTTCATGAATTATCTGCAGTGCCCACTTCCTGCTTATAAGTTTCATAGTCGATTCTATTATCTCTCCTGGACATTCATACTCTTCACTGTAACGTGACATTTTCTTAGCCTCCTTACTATAATCTTTGCTCTCCAGTATAATTATAATGTGCCGGTGGCATTTTTGCCACATTCCGCTTTAAGTAAAATAACAGATAAAGATTAACAACAGGTGATTGATAATGAGCGATATAGAAAAGATATTTGAATTTTTAGATAAAGCAGGAATCTTTTATTTATGCACAGTTAAGGACAACAGACCAAAATCCAGACCCTTCAACTTCAAGATGCTTGACAACGGCCAAATTTACTTTGGAACAGGCACATTCAAGGAAGTGTATAAGCAGATTGTTGAAAATCCTTATGTGGAGATTGTCTCAACAGATGATCCGCAGTTCATCAGATACTACGGCAAAGTCGTTTTTGACGATGATGAGGAACTGGTTGAAAAGGCCTTTGAAAAGATGCCTTTCATGAGACAGATTTATAATGAAGAAACCGGCCTCAAGCTGAGGATGTTCCATCTGGAGGAGGCGACATGCGAGTTCAGAAACAAGTCATCAATCAAACCCGATGAGGTTATTAACCTATAAAAGACATAAAATAAATCATGAAGACAGACAGATTTGAAACTTTCCTTGATGCAATCCTTGCAATAATCATTACGGTTCTTGTTTTGAAACTGGCTCAGCCAAGTGGGGCGAGCCTGAGTGCAATCTTTGCATTGAGGACTGATTATTTGACCTATTTTTTAAGCTTTCTGATTATATTCAACGTCTGGTATCACAACCATAATCTCTTCCAGATAGTTGAAGAAATTGACAACAGGGTTATTGAGATTTATGCATTCTTCATATTCGTGCTGTCTCTTCTGCCCTATTTTGCAAGCTGGCTTGGCAGGGATCTTTACTGCCTTCCGGCCGAGATATGCTATGGCCTGATTTTTTTGATAATAAACATTTTATACATATATTCCATAAGGGCCGTTTTTAAAAGCGACAGATACAACCAAAAGTTAAGGCAGATTGATTACAATCCAGTGAGCCTTTATCTTCCATTGGCCGTAATCATAATTGGATTTGCCGTTTCATTAATGGGATTTGTTCCGGGAATCTACATTTCCTGTCTTGTTTCAGTCGTATGCTGGATGATATTATCTAAATCAAAAAGAAAAGATGTTGAAATGGACAGCGGGCGCTTTGAGGCACTGGTGGATGCTATTGTCGCCATCATACTGACTGTTATAGTCCTTGAGATTTCCATGGTTTCTCAAAACACATGGCAGGGGCTTTTCAGTCTGAAGCTGGAGTTCATAGCCTATGCAATAAGTTTCATAGTCTGTTTCAACTACTGGAACCTGAACAACAATACGTTCAGCCTGGTGGATAAGATAGATTCCAATGTGATATGGTCTATTGCAGCATCACTGTTCTTTTTATCCCTGATTCCCTATCTGACAATATTTGTTTCACAGAATTTCACTTCTCTTCTGGCCCAGTCATTATACGGGATTGTATTCATCATAATCATATTGCTCTCCATTCTTAAGTCATATGCTCTAATGAATGTAAATAAAGACAATGTGGCTCTTCAAAAAGTAGCGGGCAACAATGCACCTGTCATCATAAATGTTTCGATTGTTCTTGCTGGTTTTATAATGGCTTATGCTTTCTATCCTCCTGCAATAATGTTCTCATGCCTTCTGGCGATTGTTGTTGTGAAAATCTACATGAGGCTGTGGTTTGAATGAACCAGATAAAAGAAGCTTATGATATCATAAATGAATGCGACAGTATCCTAATTGGTGCTGGTGCGGGTTTGTCCGCTGCGGCAGGTTTGGATGTTGGAATAAATGCAGTGCGTAATGTAATGCCGGAGTATGAAAGAGAATATGGAATAACGGACATGTATCGGGGTTCATTCTATCCATTCAGTTCAATCAATGAAAGCCTTGCGTACTGGTCGAAGGCGTTTCACTACTGGAGATATGAGGTTGAGGTTTTCCCGCTCTATAGTAATCTTCTGGAATTGATTGGGGATAAGAACTATTTTGTGATAACAACAAATGGTGACGGGCAGTTCATACGCTCGGGATTTGATCGTGAAAGGCTGTTTTTGATTCAGGGCGATCATGGGGACTTTGCCTGCAGCAGGTCATGCTGCGATGAAACATATGATGCGAAGCCCATTTTCGAATCGATGATAAGTCATACGGTTGACTTCAGGGTTCCCGACAGATACATTCCCATATGTCCCCATTGCGGCAGCATCCTCATGATGCGCCAGAGAAGCGGCGTCAGAAACCTTGAAATCAGACCATACCTTGAGGAGAAGAAAAGGTATGAAAGTTTTTTGAGGAATGTCGGCGATTGCGTATTGCTGGAGCTGGGAGTAGGATTCGATACGCCCATTCTTATCAAATATCCCTTCTGGCAGATGAGCCTTGAAAACGGATGGAAATACATTTCAGTCAATTTGGATAAGGCGGTTTTGCCAAAAGATATTTTGGACAAAACACTTTACCTGCAGCGCCCGATTGATGAAGTGATTAACGAATGGTTGGATTTAAAACGTTAAACTTCAATGCCGCTTTCAGTTAGGATTCTTTCACCAACAGGCTGTTCCTCTTCAAAGTTGGAAAGATAATTCTTATAGATTTCATCACCTTCAGAAGACAATTCCATAATGTATCTTAAAACATCATCTCTTGAATAGCTGAAGTAAATATCTAAAGTTTCACTAACTCCCATTAATTCCAGCTGCATATTCAATAGCTGGTTGCAATACTTTAACACCCACTTCTGGTCATTTGCAACATTAACAATAAATCCAGTAATAGCCGAATCGTTAATGTATTCCGCAACGTTCTGGTTGGATTTCTCATTACCTGCCTGAGACTGTGGAGTTACAAATGTCCTTAAAATATTATTCCTAAAGATTTCAGTTTGTCTTGTATAATCAGACTGGTAGTTGTTACCACCTAAGATCTTTGATTCAATTCCTGGAGGTACAATAGCTACATTGCTTCCGGCAGTAGTTCCATAATCAGCATAAAGATTTTCCTTAGCAGTGCTTGAAAGTTCGGTGATGTAAGGTTGGCCGTTTGCATCCATTGCAGGTTTAACTTCAATAATATTATCTTTATTAATTCTCTCTACCTGATTTCTCTCCAAATTACACTTGTGGTATATATCATCAAGGCAATTCAGGATAATGCTTTGCGCTTCTGAGTAAATCTCATTATACATGAAGTTAATAACATCAGTTGGTTCGTACTTGACAGTTAATGTTCCCTCTTCAACACTGACATAGTTATCAAACTCTTCCGGAGATCCGTTAACAATATCCTTAGGCATTTCATGAAGGTATAGCTGCACCTCATTATCATCATTAAATTCTTTCTTCAATCCGTAACCGTGTGCACCGATTTCTAAAAAAATAGGTTTAACATATTTTCCAATACTTTTATCCCAACGTTGAACAGGTTTAATAAGACCTTCACCGTCAACCATTCCTCCCTGCAGAATATTTTTAGCTACTTGAGAAATGTCAATTTTTCTGGCCCATAAAATTAAGTCAGTTTCTGTTCCTGAGATAATTTGTTTTCCTTATCAACAAGCACCATATTAACATTAGCTTTATCAATTCTGTTTTTCAAGATACCTGAAGTATAACCGTCAAGCTTTACAGCATAACGGGCATTAGCTATTGTCTTATTAATAACTGGTGGAAGTGCATCAGGCAAATCAAGGCCAGTATTGATTCCGTCAGTTCTAGGTTGCCTTTCATCCTCACCCCAATAGCTGCGCTTGGTGTTGTACTGCTCCACACGGTTGTTCAGTAATCTTGTTTTGATGTAATCAGTAATTCCCATATTAATCATTTCCAAATATTATATTATTTATTATATTTTTTATATAAAATAAGTAATAAAATTAATGGGGATGGAAATCACGAGACTAGAACTATTTGGAAAGTCTTCATAAATTGAAACTTACTTTGAATTGACATTCATAAAAGTTTGAGCAATTCCAAATAATGATTTTTAATCTCCAGTTTTTCATCAGAGGAATATTGGGAATCATTTTCAATGGCAAAATTAACAAGTTCAAAATACACTCTATTAAAAGAAATTCCTTTTTCTGTTAAAAAATATTCATTGCCTTTCTTTACAATCAAATCATTTTCCAGCATGGCATTTAAACATCTGGTCAATGATTTATTGTCAAGTGTGGGGCGTTCTTTTTGAAATTCAGTAAAACGGGTCTTTCCATTGAACAAATCCTTAAAGATATGCAATGTCCATTTATTGGAAATAGATTTTATGGATTCTTCAACAAAATTTTTTCCATATTTTTTTGAATAAAATTCCATATCTTTTACAACCATGTATTATTGTTTGTTTTAAATACTTATTTAATTTAGTGGCATCAATGTCACAATAATTATTTTAATCTCCCTTTCACAAAATTTAAATATATATCTCAAAAAATAACTGGTGATAACAATGAATTTAGAAACAGAATGGGACAAGGTATTTCCTAAAAGCGATAAAGTTCAACATGAAAAAATAACATTCAAAAATATATATGGAATTACATTGGTGGCGGATTTATACAAACCACTTGAAATAAAAGATAAATTACCTGCAATTGCAGTAAGCGGACCATTTGGTGCTGTTAAAGAACAGTCTTCAGGATTATACGCTCAAAAACTTGCGGAAATGGGATTTCTAACAATAGCATTTGACCCGTCATACACTGGTGAAAGCGGTGGCGAACCAAGATACATAGCATCTCCAGACATAAATACAGAAGACTTTCAATCAGCAGTTGACTATCTGATAAACCATGATGATGTTGACAGTGAAAGAATCGGAATACTGGGAATCTGCGGATGGGGAGGAATCGCATTAAATGCAGCATGCTACGACACCCGTATAAAAGCGACAGTCACATCCACAATGTATAATATGAGTCGTGTTTCAGCAAAAGGCTATTTTGATGAAGCGGACAATCCGAAAACAAGATATGAAATGAAGATGGCCATTAACAATCAAAGAAGTATTGAATTTGGAAAAGATGAACATGCGAGAGCAGGCGGCGTTATTGATCCTCTCCCTGATGATGCACCGTTCTTTGTAAAAGACTATTACGACTATTACAAAACCGGGAGAGGTTATCATAAACGTTCACTTAATTCCACTGATGGATGGGCAGTTATTGGAGGTTTATCATATATGAACCAGCCAATACTTTCATACACTCCAGAAATCCAATCTGCAGTTCTTATGGTTCACGGTGAAAAAGCCCATTCATGCTATATGTCAAAAGACGAATTTGAAAAATTAACTGGAGACAATAAGGAACTGTTAATCATACCTGATGCCGTTCACACAGATCTCTACGACGATTTGGAAATCATACCATTTGACAAAATAGTCAGTTTCTATAATGAACACTTCTAATAAAGGTGAGGAAAATGCATGATAAAAGAATCATGCTGATGATTACTATAATTCTGACATTATTGGGCATCATGGCAGTTGGAGCTATTGGAAATACTCAAAACTCGACTGCTGATTCTGGAAATGATGTATTAAATGATAGTTATGGAGAATATATGAAAATTGAAGTCAATGGTAAAGTTTTAAATGTAAAACTGGAGAATAATGAAGCTACAAAAAATTTAATTGAAAAATTAAAGAATGGTGCTATAAAAATAAATGCTAAGGAATATGGGGGGTTTGAAAAAGTCGGAGATTTGGGATTCTCACTTCCAACCAACGACACCTATATCAAAACATCTCCCGGAGATTTGGTGTTGTATCAGGGAAATCAAGTTTCATTATTCTATAATTCAAATTCTTGGAATTATACCAAATTAGGTGAAGTTCAAAATGTCAGCGAAACTGAGTTGAAAAATATTTTGGGAACCGGTGATGTGGAACTGGTTTTAAGCTTATAACTGCATTGAATGAACTTATTTTAATTTTTGTGGCACTGGTGCCACAATAATCTTTTTTTACATTTTATCTTATAAACATAATTTACAAAATAAAAGTAATAAAAATATATACTTCTTGTTTGTATATTATAATTTGAGAGCTAAAAGTAGTAAATATTTTGTATAGTATACGGGCAAAATCCATTGTACATAATTTGAGCCTTATTTAACTTATAAGTCACTAATATTAAGTTTTTTCTTCATTAACTTAATATAACTTATTTTATAATTTTGTTAAGCGTAATATGTTTATATTTTTAAAAAATAAGTCTTTTTTTAAGGAATTAATTTGGCATTTTTTGATGGGTGTTTATATTTTGTATAGTTTTTTCAGTATATTGACTGTATATTTGGTGTATATTCTTTTAAAAATCATTGGGAAATCATCCGTTAAATATTTCAGGTTTCCAATAGATGAGATATTGTAGTATTGTTCTGAATAGTTCACAATTAAATAAGACAAATCATTCAAGTAATTGCTTTTTAAATCCTTTTTTGGTTTTTAAAATTGTTTCTTCACTATAATACTGGGTATTATTTTCCAATGTGAATTCAACCAGGTCATAGATTATTTTATTTAATGATTTTCCTTTTTCAGTTAGGTAATATTCAACTTTTGTTGCATCGTTTTCATCAATTACTCTTTCAATCAGGTTTTCATTTTCCATATATCTCAAACTTCTAGACAACGCTTTATTGGATAAATCTGGTTTTCCCTCTTTAAATTCACTGAATCGGCATTTTCCAAAAAACATGTCACAGATTATTTGCAAAACCCATTTTCGGCCAATAATGTCGAGAGACAATTCTACTGGACAATGTGTAAGTTCAAAATCAAAATATGTCATATGAGTTAATATTGGTTTTTGTTTTATTTAATTATAAAAGTGTCATGGCTGTCACTTTAGTTTTTTATACTCCAACTTAAAGAAATTGTATCATGACTTTAAAAGATAATCTCGCAAAAATTGCCCTTGGTGCTTGGGCATGGGGTAATGACGGAACATTCGGAAATGAACACAAAACTGAAGACTTAAAACCAATATATGATAAAGCAATGGAATTGGGCTTAAATTTATGGGATACTGCTTTTGTATATGGTATGGGAAAATCTGAAGAAGTTTTGGGAGAATTTTTAAGAACTTCAAAACGTGATGATTTTGTCATATCCACCAAATTCACACCGCAGCTTGCTGAAATGTTTGAAGGTAACAGTGTAACCGCAATGTATGAAAACAGTGCCAAAATATTGGGTGTTGATGATATAGACATTTTTTGGATTCACAATCCTGTAGATGCTCCTAATTGGACAAAAAAATTGGTTGAAACAGCAAAAGATCATGATATTGGAATGATAGGTGTTTCAAACCATAACCTTGCTGAAATTAAGGAAGCTAATGAAATTCTAAAAGAAGCCGGATTAAAATTAGGTGCGGTACAAAACCATTATAGTCTACTCAACAGGTCTTCTGAAGATTCCGGAATTCTTGAATACTGCAAAGAAAATGACATCATCTTCTTTTCATATATGGTATTGGAACAGGGAGCATTATCCGGCAAATATGATGCCACACATCCATTCCCTGAAGGCTCCGATAGGGCAAATGCATATGGGGATAGTTTAGCCGAAATTGAGGAGCTAAACAAAGCAATAGCTGAAATTGCAAAAAATCATGATGCAAAAGTTGCTCAGCTTCCAATTGCATGGGCAATTGCTAAAGGAACTCTTCCAATTATAGGCGCAACAAAAGTTCATCATGTGGAAGACGCTGCTGACGCTATAAAAATAGAATTGAGCGAAGATGAAATAAAAACAATGGAAGAATTGGCCGATAAAGCCAACATCAATACAATAAGAATTTGGGAAAAGGAAATGAAATAATTTCCTTTTCAATTTAAATATATTTTTCCTGGAATAACTGGAAGGGATGTTAAAAATGAAAATTATCGTTTTGAAAGGAAGTCCGAATATTAACGGCTCTTCCAATATGCTTGCAGACAACTTTATTATGGGAGCAGAAGAAGCGGGTCATGTTGTTGAAGAAATTGATGCTGCCCATGCAGACATTGAACCATGTACAGGTTGTGTCAGCTGTGGTTATGAAGGACCATGCATACTATGTGATGATATGGATATTTTTAGAGAAAAAATTCTTGAAGCAGATATGCTGGTGTTTGTAACTCCATTATACTATTATGGAATGTCTGCACAGCTCAAAGTTCTAATTGACAGATTCTGTTCAGCAAACAGTTCCATTCAGTCAAGGCATTTCAAATCTGCACTTCTAACTGTTGCCTATAATTCTTCCAATTGGACATTTGATGCACTGGAAGCACATTATGACACTTTGGTCAAATATCTTAATTTGGATGATCAAGGAAGAATTTTGGGTTATGGTTGCGGCACCCCATCAATGACAAAATACTCTGATTATCCTAAAGATGCTTATGAATTTGGAAAAAGCTTATGATTCTGTTTTATATTATGTTGTTTTAGAAAGAGGATATATAATATTATAATAAAAATATTATTATGGATTATGAAAATATTCTGGACTGCAAAAGCAGAAAAGAGTTTTACGAGTGGTTGAAAGACAATCACGAACGTGAAGAGGAATGTTGGGTTGCCTGTAAAAGAGGAAAAATCCAAGACGATGACATATTTTACTATATCGATGCAGTATATGTCGCTTTATGCTTTGGATGGATTGATTCCATACACAAAAATATCAATGGAAAAAGAATGCAAAAATTCACCCCAAGAAAAAATAACAGTCCCTGGGGAGAGCTAAACAAGCAAAGGTGCAGATATCTAATAAAACATGACTTAATGAGCAAAGCGGATGGATGTTCTTCCAGATCTTGATGAGGAATTTGACATTAAAGAGGATATCTTAAATAAACTTAAAATCGATGAAGAAATCTGGGAAAACTTCAGCAACTTTCCTGAACCATATCAAAAAATAAGAATAGGGAACATCGAACGTGAGCGAAAGAAAAAGGATGTGTTTGAAAGAATGCTGAATAACTTCATTGAAAAAACTAAAGAAAACAAGATGTACGGCAACTGGGATGATTATGGAAGATTGAATTCTATAAAATAATTGACTTTAAACATATGCTTACTATTATTTCTTTAATTTATTATTAACTATAATATTTTGATATTTTTTAAAAAATGAGTCTTTTTTTAATGAATAAATTTTGTCTTTTTTTTAAAGAGTATTATATTTTATAATACTTTAGTATATTGACTTTACATTCTGAGTAAATTCTTTGAAAAATTATTGAGAAAAATATTCAAAACAAAAAGAGATTTATAAGAAATTGATGTAAAAAATTATTATTATAGTAAATTGTTAAATTAATTTATTTTAATTTAATTAAATTATTTGGAATAAATTATTTATACTAGTTTTAACCATAAATAATAATCATGAGCCTAGAAAATTTAAAATCAAGGAATGACCTTTCAGTTGATGAAATAAATATGCTAATGGACAATGAGAACAATACAAAAATGTATAAAAAACTTTCTTATTTTAGATTCAAAGCATTAGGATTCACAAAAAAAGAATCCTACAAATTAGCAGGAATAAAAAAATCAACAGCATATAATCTCGAAGATCAATGGTTAGAAAATGGATATAATGGATTACTCCCCAAAGGAAAAGGGGGACGAAGCCCTAAATTAAATGAAAAGCAATTAACGGAATTAAAATCAATTTTAGGCTCACAAGACGAATGGTTAGTTAATGATGTTATGAAAATAATTAAAAACAAATGGAACATTGATTACAGTTATGTAGGTACTCAAAATCTACTAGAAACTCAATTTAAGGTCAAAATAGGAAATTATTATTCAAATAAACAAGAAAATAAAAAACAAACAAAAAATATCATTGAAAATTTCAATGATATTGATCAAGAAAATAAAGATGAATTAAATAAAATAATTGGACTCATAAAAAATGAAAATGACATATTTGTCTACAGAAAACTAATATACTTATTATTCAAACTATTGGGATTTTCTACAGAAGTAGCATCATCATTTTTAAATATAACTCCCGTAACAGGCAATTCATGGACAAAACAATGGAATGAAAACAAATACGAAGGTTTATTAAAAAAATCTGGGCAAGGACGAAAACCAAAATTAACAAATGATGAATTGGATTCAATTAAAAAAAACTAAGTGAACGGGACGATTGGTTCACATGGGAAATATTATGCATGATTAAAGAAGAATATGGAATAACATATTCTTATTCATACATAACTCGAATGTTAAGAAGTGAATTTAATGCAAAATTCGCCAAACCATATCCAAAAGATTATAGACAAAATCCACATTATAAATCATCATTTTACCTAAAATTATACCATATTCTGAAAAAATACAACTTAAAATACGATATCGAAACCGAAAGTATAATCAATTTAGATACAAATGAACCATTTTTAATATTCAGTTTCGATGAATCCGCATTCCAATTTACAGCCAACAATGTCCACGTATGGTCATTATACAAACCTAAAATTGAAATAGACACCACACACTTGCAATGTAAAGTTGCAGGAGCTTATTCATTATGTAATAATGGAAAAGATGACTTAGTGTTCCTTGAAAATTCAACCAAAGAATCAATTGCACGCTGTTTGGAATCTTTACGAGAAAAAAATCCCCTAGGAGAAATAATATTATTAATAGACAACTTTAAATCCCACATTTCCACATTAGTTAAAGAAAAAGCCGAAAAATTGAATATAATCTTGTGTTATTTGCCTTCTTATTCACCACAGTTACAACCTGAAGAAAAAATCTGGAAAGATAATAAACGAGAAATAGCATCATACAAAGTAAACACAATATCCAATTATCCAAAACTTAAAAAAAAGGAAAAAGAGAAATTATTGAGTGAATTAGTTGAAAAATCTTTTTATGAAAAAGTAAAATCGAAAACAAAATGGAATAAAGTACTTAATAATTATATTAAGCCAATAATAAAAAAATTAAATCCAAAACACAATACTGAATGGGAAGTCCAAAAAATTAGTTAAAAATAGAATAAATTATATTAAATAAATAAAATTAAATATGCAATTTACTATAATTATTAGGTTATGGTGTAAAATCATGTCAAGAATAAATATTGGGGCAAAGCCTTATATCATGCCGATGCCGGTGTTAATTGTTTCATCATATGATGACGATGACAATCCTTGCGCAATGTTGGCAGTATGGGGAGGCATAAGCAATCAAAAGGAAATTTCAATTACAATTGCATCACAAAGGCATACCCTAAAGGGAATCCTTGCTAGAAACTCTTTTGTGGTTAGCATGGCAGATGTGGAAAATGAGGTTGCCTGTGATTATCTTGGAATTACTCCTGGAAGCAAAGTCAAAGATAAATTTGAAAAATCAGGTTTTCATACGACAAAATCCAAGTTTGTTGATGCGCCAATCATAGATGAATTGCCGTTTGCAGTTGAATGTAGGGTAAAAAGTTATGATGAAGCAAACTGGAGGCTTGTGGGTGAAATAGTTAATGTAAGTCTTGATGAAAAAATTCTTGATGATGGTAAAGTATCATTTGAAAAGTTCCATCCGATTGCCTTTGACTGGATGAATAAAATCTATTTGTCCATTGGAGATAAAGTCGGTGACGCTTATCGTGATGGCCGTCAATTGAAAAAGTAATTATTGTGAAGAATTAATTTTGGATTTTCGATTTGATTTAATGAGAAGACATTAACATTAACAATAATGTTTTCACAAATCAAATCTCATCAAGCTATAAATTTGGTATCTAGATATTAATTAGAATCAATCCAACCATACAAACAATAATTCCTAAAATTTGATTTATAGAAACATTCTCCTTGTAGAGCAAATAACCAACTCCAATTAAAACACAAGCAAGACCAATGTTTGCAACTACAGTTGCTGTGCTAACTGTTCACCCAGCTCTGTAGACAAAAACATATCCAACTTCAAGACCAACAATTGCTATCGCTAGAATAATTGATGTCCAGTTGATTTTTGATATTTCAAAGACAACATTTGATGGGCCAACCATAAATGCAAAAATAATTGCAGATATTATTGCCGCAACCAGATAAGTAATCATCAACGCTCCAAACGGATTCACATCATTTGGCATTGACTTCATACAAATGTTATAAAAAGTATTTGCAAGAATTACAATTAGAATAGGCCAAATCAAATTCCAATTCAAAATTAATCACCGTTATATTATATGATTATAATACTCATTTAAAATATTTGTTATTTACAAGAAAGTAATTAATGTTTCCAATAAGCCAGTTAATTTAAAAATTTCAACATTTGTTGTGATTTGAATTAGTTGCTAAAAACAACATTTAAAAATAATTTAAAACATATACTTTCATTAAATAAGTGATTTAATGGAAGTCAAAACAAAACATGTTGAATTAATAGAATTATTTTATGATTTGATTTTTGTATATGCAATATCTAAGTTAACTGCACTGATTTCAGAGCCTATAAATGGAATAATTCCTCCATATAACTTTTTTGCTTATCTGATTACTTCATTTGTAATTCTGCAGGCATGGCTTTACTTTACAAACTATGTGAACAGGTATGGACAGTGGAAATGGTATGATTATGCCCTGGCATGCGTAAACATGATTTCAGTAATTTATATGGCAAATACGATTTCCCATGATTGGGCTACAATGGCATTTCCGTTCGATCTTTCAATGCTGGTATTGTTGTTGACTGTTGTGGCATTGTATGTCATTCAGGCTAGAAAAGAGCATTCAATGGAGGGTGCAGCAGGTAATTCAATAACAATACTGTCAGTGGTTTGCACAATTTATGTAATTGCCATTCTATGCACTCTTTTTAATCTGACAGATTATGTTATCTGGATAAATGTTGTTGCAGTCTTAACTGGTGCATTTTTACCATTCTTTATCAGGGGGAAGTTTGACAAAAGCATTATCAGTTTTCCACATCTGGTTGAGAGATTTGAACTGCTGACAATCATAACTTTCGGCGAGGCAATTGTCGGCCTTACACATTTCTTTGATACAACAAACTTTAATTTCATCCCAATTCTAGTATTCCTTATTATTTTAACAATGTTTGGATCATATGTTATTCAGATTCATCGTTTAATGGAACATCAAAGAGTAGAAAGATCGCTACGATTAATGTTCAGCCACTACTTCATAGTAATCAGCATCAATCTGGTCACAGTGGCTTTGGAGCTCGTACACTCCGGTGAAGCAAACCACTTATTTGCAAGCGGATTGATGATTATATCTCTGGTTGTTTTCTACCTGTCAATAATGGCCAATAAGGAATATTATAAGCAGAATATCAAATTAACAAAAAGAGACGTGTTGTTGATGATGGGAACCACAATTTTAGGAATAGCAGTTATTTTGATATTCATTTCAAATTTATACGCTTTCTTAATTGGAAGCTTAATCATTACATTCGGCAATTTTGAAGTATTGCTTGTGAAGCATAAAATGTTTTTAAGGAATTGAAAACTGTTAATTATATTTAATTACAAATATTGTTTTAAGGTGATAGTTTGAATAAAGATAGGATAATGGCTTTAAGTGACGGCATTGTTGCAATTGCAGCAACAATAATGGTTTTGGAATTGGCGGTTCCTCAAACAATTTCTATTGATTCCCTATTATCTCAAGTACCTATTTTTTACTCATATGTGGTCAGTTTTTCATTAATCTATTTGGCTTGGAGATCACATCACAATGCATTTGAAAAAGCGGATTTAATTGACGGTAAAGTATTTTTGGCTAATGGAATCTGGTTATTTTTCATCACATTGATTCCATTCACAACTGCCCTTGTGGGTAATGGGCCAAGTGAAACACTAGCAGAAGCTATTTATGTTATTTCATTGATTTTATGGACAGCATCATTTCAATTTTTAGATATTGCAATAACAAAAGCAAACCCCCAAGCACCGAAAGATGAAGTACGTGACAATAAATCAAGGTTGCTTCTTTTTGGAGGTTATTTCATAGCTTTAATCGTTGCATTCATCATTCCTGAACTGACTACTATAATTATTGGGGTGGATGTTTTAATAATGGCTGCAAATCTTTTTTTGAATGTAAAAAGCGGTTGAATATGGGGATTTAAATGAAATACATTAAATTAGGAAACTCTGATTTGAAAGTCAGCAGAATATGTATGGGTTGTATTGGTTTTGGAGATCCTGAAAATGGAATGCACACATGGACCTTGCCTGAAACAGAATCAATAGAAATAATTACAAACGGACTCGACAATGGAATTAACTTCTTTGATACTGCTATCGGTTATCAGAATGGAACTTCGGAGCAATATGTTGGAAAAGCAATAAGGGAGAACGCTTCACGTGAGGATATTGTTGTCGCAACAAAGTTTTTGCCACGCTCACAGGAGGATATTGAAAACAATGTATCTGGAAGACAGCATATCCACAATATGGTTGAAAAAAGCCTGTCAAATCTTGGACTGGATTACATTGACCTTTATATCTATCACATGTGGGACTACAACACGCCGTTATATGACATTCTTGAAGGCCTAAACGAGGTCATTGAGGAAGGTAAAGTTAAATATATTGGAATATCAAACTGTTTTGCCTGGCAGCTTGCAAAGGCCAATGCACTTGCTGAAGCGGAAGGTTTTGCCAAATTTGTATCAATTCAAGGCCATTACAATTTGATTTTTAGAGAAGAGGAACGTGAAATGATTCCATTATGCCGCACTGACAACATTGCTGTAACACCTTACAGTGTGCTTGCTTCAGGAAGACTGTCCAGATTTCCTGGTGAGGAATCCAAAAGACTGAATGAAGACTTTTATGCAAAATTGAAATATCAAAATTCCGAACAGCAAGATTTGGAGATTATCAAAAGAGTTGATGAAATCGCTCAAAACTATGGTGTGTCAATGACTGAAGTGTCTTTGGCATGGCTGCTTACAAAAGTGACTGCACCGATTGTAGGAGCCACCAAAATGCATCATGTTGAAGGTGCAGTCAATTCCGTTGATTTGACATTAACAGATGATGACATTGGCTATTTGGAGGAACCATATGTGGCTCATGATTTGGTGGGGGTAATGGCAGACAACAAGGTTTCAGCAGGGGATAATGAGAAAGTTTGGATTAAACACACTAAAAATAGGATTTAAATCAAATTATTCTCGCATCTTTTTAATCATTTCTTTTCTGTTTATTCCCATGCCTCCATAAACTTGTGAACTTAATATCATGAAACTTATAATAAACAATATTGTCCCGATTAAATAGTCTATTGGGCTTGCAAGGTTAAATTTGCTTAATTGGATAATTGAGTATATTGCAGCTATTGCTAAAATCCATGCCGTGACAAGACCTGGTGTGTATGGTTTATCTAATTTGTGGATTTTAATTCCAGCTGTGTGTACGAACGCTTCAAAAACGGATAATACGATTGTCATCATGAAGAAAAATACAAAGTTATCAAATATGTATCCCAACCCCAGATAAACTAACCAGAATATAAATACTGCTAAATTGGCTCTTCCCACATCAACATCATTGATATTTATTTCCAGTTTCTTCAACATTAAATCAAAAAAACCGCCCGGCCAATATTTTTCTTCGATTTCATGCAGAATCGCTAATATTGCAAATAGATTTACCAATTTCCTTACAATGGAAATGCCGTCCCAATTCAAAAAGTCATAAACTGTTAAAATAGCAATCAAAACAATGAAAATGTGCAGGTTATATTTTTTGATAAACTCAATCATGAAGAACACCTATCTTAAAAACTTAAATAATTATTTAATTGTCATTCTTTAAATTATTTTTTTTCATTTTTTCGAAAAGTTGTTTAGTAAATAGCATATACTCATGACTTACAGATAGATATTTATGAAAGCAACCGCATTACTTGAAGAAATAAGGGAAAACCTAAAGGATTACCCTATTGAATACCTGAGAAACAAGGTCACAGACGACAGATACAAGGATCCCATAACAAAAAGCCTGGCCAAATACAATTCACAAGCATGGGATGAAATATTTACCCTGAACATTACAGACGACTTTGAAATAGCGGACGGAGTGGTTGAAAACCTCAAAAATGACATTGACTTTTACTTTGACACTTATGCAGGAGGAGATGAGGAGACTAGGGAATTTACAAAATATATTTCACTTTATCTAGCACTCATTGCAAAAAGACCTCTACACCCTGTTGGAGACAATCCGACAAAAGACCAGGTGTTCATGCAAAATGGTGAGTACAAATGCAAATCCCGAATAATGAGTATTAAAGAGGAAAATTCAATGTGCAGATATTGTGTCTGCAAAAACGCAGGTTTAGCTTTCGGATTCTAGGAGAAGCATAATGACAGATGAATACCTTGAAATGTACGCTGAACTTTCAAATCTCATCATAGATGACAATATCCCCACTGGCAGTGATGTTTTGGAAATCCTTAAAAAGTATTCATCAACAATTTCAGTCTTTGACATGATGGATTTCACCTCACATGTAATCGAAGAAAACAAATACGTCCAGGAAAGCTATCGTGAGGATAGCCAAAAATCCTATATCGAATCATTCTTGTTTCGAATAAAAGACATTTTAAACGACAATAACAATTATCCTCAAAACATTGATAGGGAATCATTTGACGAAGCAGTTGAAGTTTTAAAAACCCATTATGAAACAGGAATACAGGAGACCAAAACCAAAGCCCCATTGATTTTTGAGATAGCTTCAATATATGCAACATTTATTTTACGGGAACCCATACATCCTGTGGGCACACCGTTTCCGGGATCTTTGAAAGTCAAAAAGGAAAACGGCGAATTCCTATGTCCTGTAAAAGAAGCCAATATAGACACTCCGAATGCAGTATGCAATATCTGTCTTGCTGAACAGTTGGAATTTTAAGGAAATATTTTTTCATCATGACTAACATTAACTATTGCAATTTAAAGCTTTTTTTCCTTGAACTGCAATATATGCTTCGAGAGCAAAAGTACTAAATATTTAGGGGTCTGGATTTTTGACCCAATCAAACTCAGTTATTTGAGCTTATTTTTTTAATATTTCATGTTAATTTTAATTGCCTTTTGATAGTACAAAAGGATTTTTATTATTTTTAAAAAATAGAGTCAATATCATCGTAATATATAAATATTAGTTCATACATACATTATATTGGTGTAAAAATGATGCATGGACTGAATTTCGATGAAACTGACTCTAATTATATGTTGTTGAATGAAATATTTAAAATTATTGGTTCTCGTGAATCCAAACAAATAATGGCTAGAAATGGTCTTAAACCATTAGATAAAGTTATTCCTTTGGTTAAAACTGTTATTATTGCTGCTTATTTTGAATGTAGTATTTCTTTTGTTGTTGATGAGTTAAAAAGTAAATCTGAACTCCGTGAAGGTTTGAATTTTGATATTGTTTTGGAAGCACAGGAAATTTATGATAGGTTATCCAGATTAAATCCTGAACAACTGGAAAATACTGTTAATAGTATTCTGAATAAGCTTAAGAATGATTATAATCGTGGTAGAAGAACTTTTATCATTGATGCAACTCCTGGAGACCTGAATATTAATTTTAATGGTAAAAAAATTTCAAAAGAATCATTGGAAGAAAAAGATTACGCCTGGGCTTGGGGAACATCAATTGGCTTTTACATAGGCTATAAAATCACATTAGTCCTTGATTACAAGAGTAAAATGCCAGTATACTTCATGATTGATAGAGGTTCACCAAATGACACAACAATGGTTAGTAAAATACTTCCAATATTGCAAAGAAAGAAGATAATCCGTAAAGGAGACTGTATATTGATGGATAGGGGATATTACTCATATGAAAACTATAAAATTGCTTTGCAGAAATTTCATGTAATTCCATTAATCCTGACAAGATCCAAATTCAACAAAGAAAAGTTAGAATCAATGTTAAACTACCCATTACATCTATTTCATGCCAAATCCAACTTAAAAAGAGTTAAAAAAACATATGAAAAATTAGTTAATGAATTTTTACAAAAAATAGATGAAAGAGACAAAATTAAATGTCATCGAGGATTCATTGAAGATTTCTTCAAATTACTCAAAGAAGGATTGGGTTTTAAACAATTAAACAGATATACGCTCAATTCAATGTCAAAATACACTGCAATTGTTGTACTATTGGCAGGCATAATCACATACTTAAGAATTAACTCAAAAACAGATTTTCAGAAGTTCTCAGAAGGCAAATTTTACTAGACCCCTATAATATTTATAAAACTACATCTACTAATAAGAATATGTGAAATATATTTTAAATTGTATCAATTTTTACCACATTAGCCACTAAATAACAATATTTTCAAATAAAAAAAGAAAAATGGTGAATTATTCACCATTTACAGCTTTAACTTGTTTGTATGTTGCATACATTGAATAAATCCAAATGATGAACACAACAATACCAAATATTTGACTTACATAAAGGAATAATACTTCAGCAATTATAGCTAAAACAGCTAAAATAACTCCCTTTTGCATATCACCAGCATATATCAATCCTAATCCTGACCAGATAAATGAAAGAACCAATGCAATTATCATGTTTTTATTTGCCATGAGTTAACCTCCTTTTATTATATAATTTAATATTTATAGGCATAGATTAATAATTTAATTGGAATATAATTTTGTCTTTACTCTTTTAAAGTGCTGAATAAAATCTATTAAAATTATCATATCCATCAAATACGATTGGAAACATTTATTTCCTACACAAAAACACATTAACTGATATTTATAAACCTACCGATTTAATTGAATGAATGAAACATATTTCAGACATTCTAAAATGTAGTCATGATTATTTTCCACATTAACACCTACAATCGACTATTCAAAACTTAATTTCTTAAATGATTTGATATATATCTCAGTGAAAAAAAGGATTGAATTGTAAGAAGTGTGACTGTTAATGTTACTGTCACATCATTAAATCAAATCTAAAAAAAGTAACTATTAAATTATCAACATTATGTTAATGGAAACATCAAAATTGAAATATGGCTTACTCTCATCTACTGTTTGAAATTTATCATAAAAAAATAATAAACAGAAAAAATATTAAAAATTATTTTTAATAAATTATAAAAATTTTCTAGCTTCTGCTATGAATTCTTCTGCTTGAATTAAACAATCTAAGGCTTCCTGTTTATCAAAATTTACTGAAAAATCATAACTAGATTTTCTTCTAAGTTTTTTAGCATTAGAATAATAAGTATAAACTTCTTGACTAAAATCCCCATCAAGAACAAAATCTTTACTAAACTGGGTTAAAATAGTATCATGTTTTTTACTGACAAAATCATGAGTAAGCAACAATGCTTTAGCAGCATCAAACATTGCATAATAGGAATGAGTTATAGAACCTCGATACTTTCCAGCATCAAATAAAATTTGTGCCATGCTTAACTCTTCAACTGCTAAATCCATAACACCATTAACTTCTTCAACATTCATATAGGAACACCTTCCGCCATCACTGTTTTAAGGAAACTATAATCTTTTGTTTTATTGAAATGTTCTTCAGTCATCACATGTGGCGAAATTACTTCTTCTTTTTCAAGAATAAACTCTACAACAATATTATCAATCAGTGATTCCAATTCTCTGTTATCATGATCTAAGACAATTAAAATATCTATATCAGATTCATCATTATCATCGCCACGTGCAACAGAACCGAATAATATCATTCTAATAATTTCATCTGAATTAATAGCATTAGCAAACTCATGAGCAATTTCAATTCTATTATACAATTTAATCACCAATGATAAATTAGTTAATATAACATCTTAATTTCATCAATAATAAATATTTTCAAACTGCGACTAAATGAAAAAACACAAATGCACACACAAACCTGTTGTTGAGCCTATAAACTGATATTTATATAACTACCGATTTATTGTGAATAGATTAAAAACCTGATATTTATAAACCTAACTATTTGTCATGTAAAACTATATTATATCTATCTCATTTAATTACATCAAGTGAACTGAATGAAAATTTATAAACAAAAAAATAATGCAATAATATAATGAACTAAGAATTTTTACAAATGAAACCATTATTTCACTACATTTTATGAAATTAGTATTTAGATTACTAGTTAACTAAAAAAATTAAGCGGTAGCAAATTCTATTTGAGGAATATTAAACGTATTTGCTAACTTTGAATCAATTATTTTTTCAAATTTTTGATCATGACTTTCATAAAAGAATACAATAGATACTTCTAATATTTCAGGAGTGCAAATAATCCTCATGGAAACATTTGAAGATTGGACATCATCTTTTTTAATAGCCAATTTTTTTGAAATATCTAATATTTCAATAGAAATCGGAATATTGTCCTTATCAAAATCTAAAATAACTCCATCATCAATTTCTAATGATTTTCCAAATTCAAATTCTTCATCAACAGTTATTGTATAAATATCCAATGAATAATCGTAATCTGTGTTTACTTTAAATTGTTTTTTAATCATTTTATTCCTTCCCTGTGAGTTTTTTCATCTTCAAATGTGGTTACTCCAATAATTTTTTTTATCAACATCAATTGCAATGACAATAATTAAATCTAAATCTTCATGATTTTTACTTGGATAATACACTTTGAATCTATTTTTTCTACTTGATAATATACCTAATGGCTCTTCATTTAAAAGCATTTCTTCAATATAATTCAAATCAATTTTTCTTAATTTGGCTCGTGATTTTAAATGATGAGATAAAACATAATTATCATTTTTATTCTTAGATTTTACTAAATTTTGAAGTATTCTATCGCCTTCACGAAAACTATATTCCACCATAAAATCATTACTTTATATTTACTATGTATGTGAAAATTACTTTTTAAAAATTTTCATCAAAACATACACACATATTTAAAATACAACTTAAAAATTTATCAATCTTTTTAAAGTGCGAAAAAACACGAAAGCACACTTCCAAAACATTTAATTATAACATTTGTAACATACCCATATCAAGAAGGACTATAAACTGATATTTATATAACTATCTATTTGATTGTGAAAATAGATTAAGTGATATTTATAAGCCTATCGAGTTGACTATGGAAAATTAATTATGAACTGTACTAAAATAGTAATTTATATACCTACCGCTTTATTGTGAAAATAGATTAAAAAATGATAGTTATATTTTATCAATTTGACTGTGAAAAATGAATCATAGATTTACTAAAATTGGTCGATGATTAATCTTTAAAAATTCATGTAAATTATCAGGTTTTAAAAATAAGATTAATGTCCTATTGCAGAGAATAAATCTCTACAATACCCTATATTAGACATTAATAAAAAACATTTCTGCATCTTAATAGAGGTTTACTTAAAAGTAAATCCCTTGTATAATTCTATTATTAAATAACATATATAAACTTAATTGATTTTAGAAAAATAGGCAATTAAATAGTAGCTATCTCAGGAGAAAAGCCTCACGAAAACATTAGTTTTCAAAGGCCCCCATTGACTTGTTTATATTTAATTACCTTTTATGAGGTGAAAATTTGAGTCGTTATCTCCTATCTTTTAGTTGAATCAGTAGTGCCATAATATTCAGACTATATGAACCAATAAGAAAGAGAATCAACTCCACTTTTTCCACCTCCATTTGATGCATGGAAAGAACACCAGAGCAGACATATAGGGAAACTTCTCCGATTTAACAAATAAACATTGAGTATAATCTGTATTATCATGTTTATTCACCTCCTTCCAAATGTTTTATAGTTTGAGGCTTTTCAAGAGAATATTTATGTGTTATAGGTTATTTAAGGCTTGTTGAAGCCATTTTATAAAATTGCAGTGAGAAAAACATCACATATAAACTTTATTGTGCAAAAAGAGAATTGGGCAAAAAATAGCTCATAGATAACGAAATGAAATGATCAAATAATAAACCTATTTTCACCATCATGTTAAAGCCTATAAACTGATATTTATAAACTAACTATTCAAAGAAAAATAATGCAAAAAAATCTTCATATAACTTCATTTCAATTATATGACACCCTCTAATAGCAACATATCAATATTGTTTTGGTGTTGTGAAATTTAGAGAACTAAAAAGATATGGCTAGAATTGAGGGAATTTTTCAATATCCATGAAATGTTAATTTTCATTCCCGCAAATGTTTTGCGATGCAAAAATTGTTAAAAACATCCCTGACCATTCACTCGAAGTCACTTGGAATTTTTACTAAAATTAAAAAAAAGGAAGGATAAATAATTATCCTTTAATCAAATCTATTGCTGTTTGAATTGCTTCATCCATCTTGTCTGCGTTTTTGCCTGCGCCTTGCGCCAGTGTCAGACGGCCGCCTCCGCCTCCGCCAAGCACTCCAGCTGCAGTCTTGATGATTTCATTTATTTTTATTCCATCATCGATTGCCTTTTGTGAAGCCGCACCGACGATTTTGCCGTCACTGTTACCCATTACGACAACATCCGCCTTGCCGTTGTCTGTGAAATCTGTTGCCATCTTTTGAAGCTCCTTGAAGTCCGCTTCAATAAGCTGGGAGACTACCTTCAATCCGTTGATTTCTTCAAACTCGTCAGCCAATGAGTTCATTTTCAGACTTGCAATTTCTGATTTTAAGCGGTCGATTTCGTTTTTCTGTGATTTCCATTCTGTAAAGAACCTTTCACAGGTTTTCGGCAGTTGGTCATTGTCGACGCTGAACACAGAAGCGCTTGACCTTAAAAGTTCGCTGTCGTGCTGCATTGAATCGATTGCTGCAAGTCCCGCTGAAAAGTCAATCCTTTCAACACCGTCCTGAACCCTTTCTGTCTTGTTTATCTTAATCGGTCCGACGACACCTGTCCTCATGACGTGTGTACCTGCACATGCCTGGACGTCAACGCCCGGGATTTTTACGACGCGTATCATTTTGCCCGGAACGATTCCTCCCTGATAGAGCACGAATCCGTAGAGCTCCTGTGCCTCATCTCTGGTGTGGAATCTGATGTCGAGATCTATATTTTCCATGACGTATTCGTTTGCAAGCTTTTCGATTTCGTTCAGCTCGTCCTGGGTAATTCGTTTGTAATGTGACAGGTCAATACGTGCCCTTGTAAGGCCGTTTTGAGATCCTGCCTGCCAGATGTGCTGGCCGAGCACTTTTCTTGCTGCCGCAATTACAAGGTGAGTTCCTGTGTGGTGGCGGGCAAGGGTTATTCTTCTCGCCCAGTCTATGGAACCTTCCACTGTTTTGCCTACAACGTCATCTTTTAGGTTACCATCTACATGATGCAGGACTACATTGTCAATCTTTTCTGCATGTTTTATTTTAAGGACATTTCCGTCAATGGAAACGCTACCTATATCGGAAGGTTGGCCTCCCCCTTCAGGGTAGAATGTTGTTTTATCGAAGATGAGACATTGGTCCCCATCCTTTTCAACCACGGCCAAAACTTCCGCTTCAAAATCTTTTTGGTAGAAATCTTTATAGAAGAGCAAGTCTGTTTCGGGATAGTCGACCTTGAAGGTTTCCTTTTTATGTGTTGTGTCCTTTTCGTGAGCCCCTGCAACCTGGGTGAAGAAATTGTCCGGCACGTTGACTGTGAAATCGACACCGGCCATCTCAACGACAGTTTCCGGTGGAATTCCGTGAGCGTCATAGAGGTCTATCAGAATGTCAAGAGGCATTTCATCTTTTCCCTCTTTTTTAAGCCTTTTGATTGTTCTTTTTACAATGCTTTTGCCCTTCTTGACGGTTGCGGCATACCTTTCCTCTTCCAAAGTGATGATGTTCATGATATGGTCCTCTGAGTCCCTGATTTCAGGGTAGAACTTGGAGAGGAAATCAAGCTGTATCGCCATTATGTCGGCCAAGGACTCCTTCATGTTGAGCTCCTTCATGAACCTTATGGTTCTTCTCAATACCAGACGTGCGAGGTAGCCTTCCTTGACGTTTGAAGGAATGATGCCGTCTGCAATCATGAACGCAAGACAACGGGTGTGGTCTGCAATGATGTAGATTGCCTCCATAGGTTCTGCGACCTTTAAGTAATCCTCCAGTGAAAGGTTCAGGCTTTCGGCTACTTGGGCCCTTAGTTCTTTTAAATCCCCGATGTCCTCGATGTCCATCATTCCGGCAATCTGTGCGTTTCTACCTTGAATGTCCTCGTTGATTTCAACGCCTGTTAATTGTCTTAGCTTGTCAACGACCGGTGCGAAACATGCGTCATATGCTGTCGGGGTTCCCTGTGAAATCCATGCAATCCTTTCAAGGCCGTAACCTGTATCGACGACTTTGATTGGAATTTCCTTTTTGGATCCGTCTTCCTGGGTTTCGTATTGTATAAATACTAAAGTTGCAAGCTCGACACCTCTGCAGCAGACCTCATAACAAGGCCCCTCATTACCTCCGCCGGCCCACCAGGACTTGATGAAGGTGATCTCCTCGGTGTTGATTCCGATGTGTGCAAAGAATTCGTGGCATAACCTGATGGTTTCATCCTCCCAGTAGATGAACTCATCCTCCTTGTTGATAACTGTGTGAGTTCCCATGGTAAAGCATGTCATGTGCCTTCCGGTTCTTCCCACATTGTCGACGTCGTTGAGCCTGATTGAAGGCTGCGCCATCTCTATTGGGTTTGCAGGCGGCTTTACAAGGCCTGAAGTAATCCAAGGCTGGAAACAGAAGATTGATGCCCCTACAAGGAAAACATCATCTCTCCATCTTTTAGCCAGGACGGGATATCTGTGGACATGAGTGTGTCCTTCGCTTTCTAAAAATTCTCTAAAAACTTTTTGGATTTCATATAAGTTGTATGAATTCTCGGTTGCAGGATTGTTGATGAATTCATACTCGTCACACGGAGCGTCCCCACAGGTGTCTCTTTCGACCTGTGAGTAGAACTCCTGTCCGCAAGTTTTGCAAGTCTGTTTTTTATAACCAAGTTCGTCAAAAATTTCTACCATAATAATCAATCTAAATTGTTTATTAGTATATAATATGTTTTTTGTTTAATAAATAAATTTTTGAAAAAATAGGATTTTACTAGTCATTGACGAAATAGCTGTAAAGTTCATCCTTGACTTCAGTGTTGATTTTGAATTTGAAGTTTACAATTGGGTGCTGTTTGCCGTCAATTTCCCTATAAACCTGCTTATAGTTTAATGGAGTTAGATTACCTATATAGTAGAATTCAATTCCCTCATCATTGCTTTTTTGAATAAATAGCTCAATGTCCAAACCGTTGTAGTTAATGATTGGCTCCAGTTCCGGTGAAGATGTTTTTCTGTTGTTTCTACTCATCCAGTTGAACGTAACCTTATCAATGAAATGATCTTCGTAGTTGATGGTTTCTGAAATGTCTTCCTTTTTGTTGTAGGTTACAAAAATTGGGCAGGTATCATATTTGATTTTATATCCCCCGATGTTTTGACCATTCATGAATCTCTCCCAGTTGAGGATTCTTAAAACATCCTCACGAGAGTACTTTTCATATAATTTAAACGGATTTAAATCATCATAGACATTGTCGTACTTGTAAAATCCATATTTTAAGCTATCATCCAAATGATTCAAATAAGTAGGATTTGCCAGACATTTTTTAAATAAACCTGAAACTTCAAATTTATAATCTTTATTGTTTTTAAGGTCTTGGTAAACATTTTTGTCAAAATCAAAGAACATATTTTCAATGTTCAAATCCTCATCTGTTACAAACTGGATCGTGTTTGCCTGATAATCATCACTTGTCTCCTTTCGGTAGAAATTCATACTTAAAACGTTTATTGCACTTTTTACCGATTCAAACTGGTTTTCAAGACCATATTTTTCTTTTAAGTATTTTTCGACCTGACTTACAGTGAAATATCTGTTATATTTAAGGCAGCTTAATATCACAAGCTCGTGTGGCCTTATTCCTTTTATCAATTTTTTGGAAATGAATCTCAATGTTGCAAGTTCCTCTTCAGTTAATGTGCTTTCATAGTCTTTTTCAACATAATCAAGGAATGTATGATAACAGTCAAACTTGTTGTGGTTCAGGATAATTTCCGGGTTGAAGTCTCCGTTGATTGCAAAATCATATAATGAAGGGATTTTTCCAAGCTTGTATTTTAGATTGTTGTACTTTTCCTTAAATAGGGCAACTTTGGAAAATGAAGTGTTGTTGATTGACTCATATATCCTCTTTTTGGAAATCTCGTCAAAGTTGATTGAAGATGCGCCCGGAATGATCTTGTTTCCTTCAATCAGGTATTTTCTGATTTTATCCTTGTCATATGACCTGTCACCGGATAGAGCAATCGGAATCATGAAATTGTTTTTATAATTACCTATGAAATCCAATATTACAACAAATTCCTTGTTTTTGTATTTTCTAAGGCCCCTTCCTAATTGTTGGATGAAGATAATTGGAGATTCGGTTGGCCTTACCAAAAGAACCTGATTGATTTCAGGGATGTCAACACCCTCATTGAAGATGTCTACCGTGAAAATGTATTCCAGTTTGTCTGGATTATTGTCATTTGTAAGTCTATCAATAGCTTCCAGACGTTTTTCCTGTGAATCATCACCGGTAAGAACAATTGACGGATGACCTCTTTTGGAAAATTCCTCTGAAAGCATTTGCGCTTCTTTTTTTCTTGAGCAAAATACCAGTGCCTTGATTCTATCTCCGGAGTATCCGTAAAACTCTGATTTTTCCAAAAGGTAATCAACACGCTTGGCAGAAGCAAGCAGGTTGAAGTCAGAAAAATCATCATCAATCTCACCTGTGTCAAACTCGACGTCGGTGATTCCAAAATAGTGGAACGGACACAATAAATCTTCCTCTAAAGCTTCCTGCAACCTGATTTCATGGGCGATGTTGTTGTCAAATAAATCATAGATGTTAAAGCCATCTGTCCTCTCAGGCGAAGCGGTCATTCCCAAAAGGAATTTAGGCCTGAAATAATCTAAAATCTTTAAATAAGAATAAGCTCCTGCCTTGTGGCCCTCATCAATGACAATATAGTCAAAATAATGTTTGTCAAATCTTGTGTAAACCTCTTCCTTGCTCATCATCTGAATTGTTGAGAAAAGATAAGGTTTATCATAATCTTTGGAGTTGCCTGACAAAAGGCCAAATTTATCATGGTCTTTTAAAACATTTTTATATGCATCATAAGACTGCTTTGCAATCTGTTCCCTGTGAACTAAAAATAAAAATCGTTTAGGCTTGAAATCCTTAACTGCAAAGGCTGAAGCGTAAGTCTTACCTGTACCTGTGGCTGAAACCAGAATGGCCCTGTTTTCACCCTGCTTTATTAAAGACCTTAAGTTTTTAATGAAATCCTCCTGCATGATATTTGGAGTCAAATCCTTAATGTTTTGCTCTTTAAGCTCATTGGTGATTTGCCTGATATTTTTGAAGTTTTTGTTATCGTTATATATTTTTTCATACTCTGGAAGGACATCGTCCAGGTTGTCAGCATTCACCCATAACTCATTGAACTCTTTTTTGAGTTCACCTAACATTTCACCCTCTTCAAGTGATGTGAACTCAACATTCCATTCCTTGTTGACTGCAAGGGCGTTCATGGTCAGATTTGAGCTTCCGACAATTCCCCTGTAAATATTGTCCTTTTTGAAAATGTAACCTTTAGTGTGGAAACCCTCCTTTTCTTGGGAGTAAAGTTTGATTTCAAGGTTTTTGAATTCCTGAAGCTTTCTTAACGCTTTAGGTTCTGTAAAATAGAGATAGTCTGTCGTGAGAATTTTTCCCTTAATGTCGTTTTTCTCGAGATGCCTGAACTCTTCTAGAAGCTGAACAATGCCTCCGTAAGTGATGAAGGCCGAGGAGATAATGAATTCATCACAATCCCTGATTTCATCCCTGATTGAGTTTATGACCTTATTGTTTTTGTTGTTGTAGAGAAGTTTAGGTCTAAAATCAGCGCTGGAGCTAAACTGTTCGTTTATGAATGCAGTCTTTGCTCCGTTTATAATGTCTTCAGGGTTCATTTTTTATTCTCTTTGAGTTAATCGTTCATGGTTTTCTTTAGATAGTCTACGGCTTCGATATCAGCAGGAATCCAATCGACTTCGTCAAGTTCGGCTTTTGCAAGCCATCTGGCGTCGTTGTGCTCGAGAAGCTTTGGAGTTCCTTTAGTTATTATTGCTTCAAAACAGGACATCTTAAGATAAAAAGTAGGATACTGATATTCTAAATCTAAGGCGAATTTGGTGGGTTTGATTGTACAGTCGAGCTCTTCCTTGATTTCTCTAATTAGTGCCTGTTCTTTGGTTTCGTTTGGTTCTATTTTTCCGCCTGGGAATTCCCACATATTGATGAACTCGCCATAGCCCCTTTTGGTTGCTAGAATCTTGTTATCTTTTTTAATAATAGCTGCAACGACATTTAAAGTTTTCATGTTGATAAATCTCCTGATTAAATATATAGCAGCTTACGTTATATAGTTTAATAATTAGCACTATTGAGAGTGAATTCCATTAAACCGTGACTAAATAAAAGTGTCTTTAGAACTTCTTTAATGAAAATTTCCAGATTGTCTTCCTCTACATCATCATTTCCAGGAGTTAAAGAGAATGCCCCAACAGATGGAATAATTAAATCAGATTCATAAAATCTTTTTGTCTTGTTTCCAGGATATAACACATAAGACCCTTCAGTTTTCAAAATTGAATCCTTATATGTATGCATCTTATAAATATCTCCATCTTTAAATTCACGGTCTTTTTCTTCTAAAGAATCCCTTTCATCGATTTCTTTATCCAAATCGTTATCAGACACTTCAATCTTATTGTAAAAATCAATGATTTCTAATTCTGATCTGTATTTTGCATCAAAGTGAATATAATGTCTATGTTCACCAATTGAAATAAGTAACGTATAATCCGGTTTAAAAGCAAGCGAATATGACCTATATTTTGATTTATCTGAAAATCTTAAATTATAAAACAGATTAACATCAATTTCATTATCACGAATGAATAATTTGAATTTTTTAGCTGACCTTTCTCCTTTTTTAATGTTAATTGACCAATTATCTCTATTGATCTCAAAAACATCTTCAAAGTTGATCTTGATAACACTTAAATCATTTAACACTTTCAATATTTTGAAATAACACCAATATTCATATAATTCAGATAATTTTTTCTCAAATCCTTTAAATTGATTATTTACTTCATCCCAACTTAACCTAAATGAAAATTCAAGCATTAAGAAGTAATGAAAAATCTCCCGATATCCTTCTTTTTTCTGTAAAATCTGTGAATTGAAAGGAACATAATCCATTGAAGATATATGATTGAAAAACTTACTTGACAAATAATATGAAATTTCATCACTAAAATACAACAGTTTATCGTTAATGTAGCCTTCCTTTGAGCTTTTAAGTAATTTTTCGACTAAATTTTGTATTAATTCCAGGAAATATTTGAAAAACCTATTTTCAGGAATATCAATAACCTCCTCATGCTTGACTTGCTCCAAATCAGAGGGAATGAAGCCATTTAATTTATCAACTATTAAGAAATCAGCACGTGACTTGGATAATTTATTTGGTTTTGAAACAATATTTTTTAAAGTTTCCTGATTAACATTTGATGCAAATGAAACCGGAACTGTTTCAATATGATTTCTAAGCTGTGAATGAAGGTTTTTAGATAGATATTCAAAAATTGAAGGCAAATTATCTTCTCTGAAAAGATACTCTAAAAACATGAAATCTTCATAGTATGTTTCTTTTTTTCTTAAATCCAGCTCAAATTCCTGATATAATGGAGAATTTACTTCAAAAATTAAACTTAATGCATGCTGTGATAAGTCAGCTATCATTGCCGAATATTGATTAAAATAATCTATTTTTTTAGACCTTACTTCAATTGGAATTTTAATGGAGTTAATGTTGTCCTTTCGAACATCTAAAAATGATTTTCCAACATAACTTCTAAAATTTAGAGTTCCAAGTATTTTACCATCTAAAGAGAACCTGAATGGTTTGAAATGATTGTCATTGATTTTAGTTAACGAATATAAAACATCAAGATTAACTTTGGATTCACTAGATTCAAATAAAATCTGATATTCAGTTTCTTCTAAAAACATTAATTTGGCAAAATTAGCTCCGATATTTGGACAATATTGAATAGGAGTTAAATTATCTGGTTCATCAACAATCGGAACATTTTCTAGAGTCATAGACTGTGAAATGTTAATATTAGATTCCAAATCTCCCCTATAATCAAGAGAACTAACTGTTAATGTTCCAAATTCATTTAAATCTTCATCGGTTAAGTGAATTATAACTTTTTGCTCAATCATTTAAATCTTAATTAATAAATGAAACATATCTTTGCTCTGATAATACTTTAGACATGTTTTGAAGCTTTAATGCTGAAGTATAATACCTGCAGTTATCTTCAGTAATAGTGAAGTTTTTAGGATTTTCGTTATTGTTTCTATCTTCCAAACAACTGTTAAACAGATTAGTCAACACATTTCCAATAGCTTTCTCTGATCCATGTAATTTTGGAAGAATCTTTTGTTTAATCTGAGCATCAAAGTACCTCTGCCAGTTGTCCCAGTCATCAGGTTCGTTTTCGTATTTCCATGCCACGACCATGAATCTTAGAATTTCATTGATTACTCTAAACCCAAAGTCGAAACTAGAGTCCTTAAGTATTTCTTGGAATGCTGTAAGCTCAATAGCTAAAATATCCCATAGACTATTATCATTATATGAAATTTCAGATAAGATTTCCTTTAAATCTTCAATATTTAAGTTAGAGATATCAGAGTCAATTAATGGAGATTGTAAATAGTTAATATCCCCTTCAAAATCCCCTTCATCTAAATCAGAAGACATATACTCCCATGCAGTTAAAGTGTTAAATTCAATAGTATTTGCCCTATCCAGAACTTTCGGTGAAAACATATAAGTTGTTTCATCAACATTAACTGTTCCTATTATGAAAAGGTTTTTTGGAAGTTCTAAAGTTTCATTATTACCATACAAAGGTATTTCTTCACCACTTTCAATAGCTGATAAGAAATCTGCGAAATATCTCTCAACATGAGACAAATTCATCTCATCCAATATTAAGAAATATGGATTTTTTGGATCCTTTTGAGCTTTTTTGATTAACTCATAAGCAGGAGTTGATTGATATTCTTCAGTAATTACATTATAGTAACCTACAATGTTAGTGTTATCCGTCCAGTTAGCACCAACTGGGACAATTTGGTACTTTGAATCATCATTTCCATAGCAGTCTAATGATTCAGTTTTTTGTGATTTCGAACATTCCCATTTAGAAATAAAACTATCAAAATTGAATTTATCAATGTTTAATTCTAGATTTACCTCTTTTCCATCATTTTCTCTTAAATATTTTTGTAATGGATCATTTTTCTTAAAAGTTAATTTAGGAACACATCTTATCCTTGCAGTTGATTTAATACCATTAACAATTACATTACAATCAAAATAACCGGAATCAAAAGGATAATATTCAAAAATATTCTTATTTACAAACCATTGCCTTTTTTCATAAGCAGACTTATTAGAGTTTTGTTTTAATAAAATTTTTCCAGAAGGTTCAATGTAGTCATTTTGAATAAAATTTTTTAAATCATCACATGAAATTTTTAAATCTGCCCAGCCATTTGGATTTTGATCATATAAATCTTTAAAATAATCTCTAATCTCATCACTATCATAATATAATTGAGCTAATACTTTAATATCTCCCTTTGCAGGAATACTATCTACATTCATGTCAAATTTAGCGCCACATTCATTAATAGGAATAACTTTTGAAATTTCTTCTTTACCCAAAGTCCATCCTTTATTTTCCCATGATGAATAATTGGTTTTAACTTTTAATGTAAAAAAACCATCATCATCCAGATGGCCATTATTTGAATTTGAATATTCGCAAACATATTTGGCAAACAATTGAGATAGCTTTGTTTTTCCAGTTCCAGAATTTCCAGTCAATATCTCAAATGGCTTAACTTTTAAAGATAAAAGATAATTTTCAATTAATTTTTTATCAAAATAATATCCATTAGCAATTAGATATTTGTAAAATGAATCCTCATTTAAATTTTCGACCATAATAAACCCACTCAAAGCAATTTTACGAAATGAAATCAATATCCCGTAATTAATACAATTTATATATAAACTTATATTAAAAAATAATGATCAAAAAAATATAATCGTTACTAAACTCTAATGATTAAAATTAGATTATAAATTGAGTTATATTGAAAAAAAGTTCAGTTATTAAAAAAATAGTTCTAAATCAAAAATAGTCTAAAAAAAGAAAAAATAAAAGGTGATAGATTTTTAAAAAATCTATCCGAAGAGAGCACCTAATCCAGCTGCTGCTGCTTCTTCAGAAGCTTCTTCTTCTTCCTCTTCTTCTTCAGCTGCTTCAGCTGCTGCAGGTGCAGCTGCAGGTGCTGCTGCTGCCATAGCAGTAGTTTCCATAGCTTCGTCGATGTCAACATCTTCTAAAGCTGCGATTAAAGCTTTGATTCTTGCTTCGTCAGCTTCGATTCCTGCTGCTTCGATAATACTTTTAACATTTTCTTCGTTAATATCTTTTTCTGCACTGTGCAAAATCATTGCCGCATATATATATTCCATGTTATCACCATTAATTTTTTAAAGTGTTAGTTTTATTATAAAAATTTTAAATTATAATTTTAGAATAGCAATCCTAACCCAACTGCTGCATCTTCTTCTTTTTCTTCTTCCTCTTCTTCAACAACTTCTTCTTCTTCAGCCACTTCTTCAACGTCTGGAGCTGCTGCTACAGCAACGTTGGAAAGTTTGTCTGCTAATTTGTCACTTAAAGCACCTTCAACACCAGATACTTCTGATGCTAAAGCTAACATTTTAGCCTGTGCCAAACCAATGATTGGTTCTGAAGTTTCAGCAGTCATGATTGCTCCTGCAACACCGACATTGATTGCTCTGGTGTATGCGAGAGTAATGATAGTTGAAGTTGTTTCTTTAGTAGGAATAGCTGCGTTTACGGATAAGTTGAATGCATTTCTGAATGCATTTTGTACGTCAGCTAATGTTTGTTCTTCGTCGATTGCAAGTACATCGGAAGTGTAAACAGATCCTTCTTCGTATACTGCTTTTAAGTCAATTCCCACTTCCATCGGATTAATATCCAATCTTGTTAAGGTAGCTGCCATCTGTTTGGATACTTCCTCACCGGCTTCTACTACAACGGTACTTTTTTGGATAAAGATTTTTCCGTCTTGTGGTCTAGCAGGAATTCCAACTTGTCCCAATTCACCCATAAATGCGAGGTTGGTTAAACCTGTGTCCCCTTCAGGTACAACAATGTCTTCAGGTGCAATAGCGCCGGCTTTTGCAGGAGCTGAAGTTTTACTGTTTTCCAAAATTTTATATAATTTGAAAGGGTTCATTTCGGTTGCAATAATTGCAATTTGACCATCCATATGTTCGGATAAATCGACAATGTTGGTTTTATCAGCATTACAATCTTCAAGAGCTAAGTCAATGAGATTTTTCTTGGACATTCTGATTACAGCATCCTGTTTGAGATTTTTTCTCATTTCCTGAAGCTGTTTTGCAGGAATGTTCATTAAATCTACAATACCAATAACATCATAGCTATTGATGAGTTCGATTAACTCTTTAACTTCTTCCTTTTTCCATTCAGCAACATGAGCCATTAGATCACCCTCACTACTGGTCCCATAGTTGTTTTTATAAACATGGACTTAATTTGACTTCTTCCTTTTTCTAAATTGCGGTCTAAGACTGTAAGAACAGTTTCAACATTTTCAGCTATTTCCTCGTCTGACATGTCTTGGCTTCCGACAACAACCTGAATACTAGCTTGCTGTTTTACGCCAACTTTGACAGTGTTTTGTAATCTTTCTAAAAGAGGGTCCAGTTTGATACTTGCAGGCACTGGTTTTGGCATTTTTCCACGAGGACCTAATACAGGACCGAGGAATCTACCAACGAGTGGCATCATATCAGCTTGAGCTACTAAGAAATCTACAGAGTTTGCCATTTTTTTGGCGGATTTTCTGTCTTTTCCGAACTCTTCTAAATCTCCTTTATTAATTACAGTGTCAAGACCAGCATCTTTAGCTTGAACAATGAGTTCCCCGTCAGCGATGACTCCGATTTTAACATCTTTGCCACGGCCGTTAGGAAGAGTAACTTCCTCATTAAACCTATTTTCTGGCTTTCTGACATCTAAGTCACGGATATTGATAATAATATCCACAGACTCAGTGAAGTTTCTCGGCTTTGATTGTTCTTTTGCCTCCTTCACCGCGTTAATTACATCTTGTGTCATATTCATCCCCCATGAACGTTATGTTCATTGGATTTTTTTGGTTTCATGAGTATCATTTACAAGAAAAAAATTCTTAAACGATTGCATGAATTAAAAACAGTATATCAATTATAACCGAAATTATAACGTCATATACACTGTCATTATTAACTTTAATTTAATTTTTATATGATTGATATCTATTCTGCAAAGAGATCATCATATTCTCCGGCATCCACATCTTTCTGTGCTTGTCTTGGGTCTTTGCCGTCTACGGAAATTCCCATACTTACACAGGTTCCCATGACTTCTTTGATAGCTGCTTTGTAATCGTTAGCAAGCAATGCATCGAATTTCATTCTTGCGATTTTCAAAGCGGTTTCAATTGGTAAGTCATTTACGATGTCTAAACCTGGTTCGTGTGAACCTTTGTCGATGCCTAATTCTTCTTTGATTAATGAAGTAGTTGGTGGAGTACCGATTTCAATATCGACTTCTTTAGTGTCTCTATCAATCATGACTTTGACTGGCACTTTCATTCCAGCAAAATCAGCAGTTTTTTGATTGATTTCGTCAACCACTTGCATCATGTTAATACCGAAAGGTCCTAAAGCCGGGCCGATTGGAGGTCCTGCAGTTGCGCTTCCACCTTCGATAAGAACTTCGACTGTATCTTTAGCCATCAGTCAGCCTCCTTTTGAATTATTCTAATTTGATCAGCTTTAACAGTAACCGGAATTGGTACTGCAGCTTCTATTAACTCAAGGACGACTTCTTCACGTGATTCATCAATACGAACCACTTTCGCCCTTTCACCTTTGAATGGTCCAGAAATAAGCTCAACAATACTTCCTTTTTGTATGGAGGAAATAATCGGTTCTGGTTTCAAGAATCTTTTTGCTTCATCAAAAGTAATGCCTACACTACCTTCAACAACCCCTCTTAAATGTTGAACTTTTAAGTCAGGGTTTCTGAGATCTATTTTTGTTGAGGATTCAACTAAAATATACCCTTTTAAAGATTCCGGAACAAGGATTGAAGAAATGCCTACGCCATCAATGGTTCTAGCTTTACGAGCCAGGAGTCTGGCTACATTTCTTTCTTGACCTGCAGAGGTCTTAAGAGCATATATGGAACTATTAGATTCTTCCATGAAAAATTCACCTATTTTTAATATTTGACTAAATTAATGAAGATCCACAAAAACGTGGATTCTTAGGTAATTCACAGATGTGAAAATTTACTAAGCGATCCCCTATTCTCCGATAGGTTCAAAATTATCATCCTCTCCAGATAATCTGAAAGGATAAATTCATACATTAAGTTAAAAGTTATTATAAAAGCCATAATTGTTCAAGAAAATAAAAGTCTTGAAAATCAGATTTCTATAATATATTTATCTATAACTATAATAATATATAAACTTTTTCAAAAAACTAGATTTTTGAAACAAAAAGTAAAATTACAAAATTTTATTATAAAAAGTTGGGATCAAAAAAATGAAGAATTGGTTTTATAAACCAATCAATGAACCTAATAAAACTATAACAAAACCGATAACCCCAACGATTAAAACACCTATGGAAACCACTTTAGCCAGTTCCATGTATTCCTTGCCGTCAGGTTTTCTTGATACTTTCAATACTCTTTTACTGTCTTTTATAAATTTATCGAAACTTTCTTGTACGTTCATTTGAATACCCAAAATAAAAAAACTATGAAAAAATCATAATTTAATGAATTATAATAAAATAATAGTAATAAAATAATTTATAACTTAAACATTAATAAATGTTTGCATTTTTGAAAAAAAAATAATAAATGGAATTAGAAGATTCCATCAATGAAATCATCTAATTGATCATTAGCGGACTCTGATTCGGAAGCCTCATCAGCATAATCAATGTCCGGTTCATTATTGATATCGTAGTTGCTTTTAATGCCTGAAACAACCACAGTGGTCCTGACCATGTTTTGGAGACTTTCATCGATTTGAGTACCCCAAATGATATTTGCCTCAGGATCGAGCTTGTCGGCAACAACCTGAACTATTTTTTCAGCTTCATGTAATGTTAAATCTGAACTTCCGGATATGTTTACCAAAGCGCCGGTAGCGTTGGAAATGTCGATATCCAACAATGGGCTGCTTAATGCTTCATGTACGGATTCCAAAGCTCTGTCGCCGGAATCGGATTCTCCCATACCAATCATAGCCATTCCTGAACCGCTCATAATGCTTCTGATATCTGCGAAGTCCAAACTTACAAGACCTTTTTTGGTAATCAGTTCGGTTATTCCTTTAACGGCTCTTCCGAGGATTTCATCGGAAACCATGAAAGCTTTGTTTAAAGGCAAGTTAGGTGCAACTTCCAATAATTTGTCATTAGGAATTACGATAACAGTGTCTGCAGCTTCCTGGAGTTTTTCCAAACCTTGTTCTGCATTTTCTCTTCTTTTAATTCCTTCAGCAGAAAATGGCATGGTAGCAACTGCAACAGTGAGAGCTCCTAATTTTTTAGCTATTTTAGCGATGATTGGAGCTGAACCGGTACCGGTTCCACCACCAAGACCACAGGTGACAAATACCATGTCTGCGCCTTCCAATTCATTTCTGATTTCGTCTTCACTTTCTTCAGCGCATTCTTCACCGACTGTTGGTTCTCCACCTGCACCTAATCCTTTGGAAGTTTGTCTTCCTAAAAGGATTTTCTTACTGGATTGACAGTAAAATAAATCTTGAGCATCGGTATTGACAGCGATTGTTGTTGCTCCTTCGATACCCATTTCGTTTAATCTTGAAATAGTGTTGTTTCCTGCTCCACCAGCACCAACAACAAATATATTAGTTCTAACACCTTGAATAATATTAATAAGATCTTCATCTATGTCTGAAGAGATTTTTTCGGGTGCTTTCTCTTCCATTCTTTGTTCAGATTCTTTGATTGCATCATCTATAAATTTCACGAATTAACCCCACATTCTGCTATTAAAATTAATTGTTAAATATTTCTATCGTAACTATTATATAAATGCACCTACTATTTAAGCATTTAGAAATTATGTGCAATGTTGAAAAATATTAATTTTAGTCCCTAGGCATTGCAATAATTTCATGGAACGTCATGTCAAATAAGTTTTTCGAATTGACAGGAGTCAAAATAACAGCAGTATCGACCCCGTGGGCCCTGCCTCCGATTGCAATTATCTCCTCACCGACTGGAATGAGTCCTGCATCCGCAGCCATGATGGATATTTCGGCTGCCACCTTGACGCCGTGGGAAAACATTCTGAGGGTATCGGCCACTACGTCCAAAGGAGAATATCCTCCATACTTATTGGTTACACCTCTTGCAGCTCCGCTGAATGCATGCAGGCCCTGAAATGTCTTGATTCCGACTTTTTCCAATTCCTCAATCATTTCATCTGAAATGTCTGATTCGTTCTCGCCGCTGAATCCTACGTTGTGGGAAACGTTGACGATTGTAACTTCATCGCCGATAGCTTCATGAAGCTTTAAAGCTGACTGGCCGGTTGAAGAGGCTATCAAAACGTATTTGATGTTTTCAGCCACATCCAGCTTGTCCTTAACGGCCGCAATCAGTTCATCTGTATAATCGTCACCTTGCTTGTCAAAATAGGTTATAAATTTCCTTGCCATGATTTCACCATCAATCTTATAAACTAATTTATGTTATATATAATATAATTAATTTTTTATTTGAGATTTTTATGAGCAATTTAGAAAACATCAAGCACGTAACCAACGGAGAATATATTGTAATTCCAATCGAAACCGGCTACATCAAGCCGAATGATGATTTGAGTGCCATCACAGAACCTGCAAAGGAACTGATGCAGGACGGAGACTATCTGGTGATAGCCGAAACGCCGATTTCTGTTTCACAAAACAGGCTGGTGGATGAGTCAAAATACACACCGTCGCTAAGCGCAAAGTTTCTTACAACCGTCTGGAGCAAGTACCTGTGGGGATATGTTTTCGGACCACTTCTCGGAATCAAGGAAAGGACAATCAAAAACCTAAGAAAACTTCCAAAAGAGACAAATGCCCACAAGGAGGTTGTTCTCCAGCTCTACGGATGGAAGCATGCCTTGAAACCTGCTTCTGAAGCCGGAATCGATTTAAGCAATGCTCCCGGAACATTCGTCTCACTTCTTCCTGAAAATCCCGAGAAGGTCGCAAAGGAAATCAAGGCAGAAATCGGCAAAGACGTCTGCGTGATGATTATAGACACCGACGCCACATACATGAAAAACGGCAAGTATTTCACAGGCCTTCCGATAGCAATAGAAGGCATCGATGCGGACAACGGGTTTTTCGGATATGTTAAAGGACAATTATGCGAGAACATGGGATCAACACCTCTTGGATGCAGCGAAAAGATGAGCGTGGAACATGCCCTTAAAATGGCCAATATAGCCGAGGACTATCAGAAATCACTTTCAACTGAAATGAAAACCATCCACAGTGTTAAAGCGGTGCTCGGCACTGAAATCGATGAGGTCACAGTTGAGGCCCTCGATTCGATAACACATACCCCGGCCGTCATCATCAGAAAACGATAATATAGTCAAACTTTTATAATAAAAAAAACAAAACTAAACATTAATATTAAACTTATCATAATTTATTTTAATTTTTCATTTTCAAAAGAAACTATGATAACCAGTAAAATCAATTAGGGGAAATTAAATGATAAATGATCCATTAGTAAAGACTTTATTAATCAATATTGTTGAAGATGAAAGCAATTTGCCGATTGTTGAAGCATTGATTGACGGCGTTGAAACCGATGAGGAAATTGCCAAAAAAACAGATATCAAATTAAATATCGTTAGAAAAATACTTTACAAACTTTATGACATGGGATTGGCAAGTTATAAAAGAAGTAAAGACCCTGAAACCCAATGGTTTACATATTCATGGAAATTTGAAAAGGATGAAGTCATAAACCGCATCAAAAAGGATTCAGAACAGTACTTGAAAATGCTCAATGACGAACTGGAAAGGGAAGAAAACAATATGTTTTTCATATGCCCACAGGGCCATGTAAGACTTGATTTTGATGACGCTTCCGATTATGAATTCTTATGTCCTGTCTGTATGGAAGAGCTGGAATTCCAGGACAATTCCGCTAACATTAAACAAATCAAAGAAGACCTGAAAATGGTCGAAAGTAATTTTAATTCCTTTAATGAAAAAAACCAATAGATAAAATGGAACTGGAATTACTCAGAAAGGAAAACACTCCTGAAAATGTTATCGAACATTGCATAGCGGTTTGCAGAAAGGCTATGAAAATAGCTTCTAATTTTAAGGAGGCAGACCGTGATTTGATTCGAAAAGGCGCCCTTCTGCATGATATCGGAAGGTCCAAAACCCACGGCATCACCCATGCAATCGAAGGCGTTGAGATTGCAAGAAAATACGGATATGCTGATGACGTGCTAAATATCATTGAAAGGCATATCGGTGCGGGAATCACAAAAGAGGAAGCAAAGGCATTGGGACTTCCCGAAAAGTCATATGTCCCACAGACCCTTGAAGAAAAGATTGTTGCCCATGCGGACAATCTGACAAGCGGAAGTGAGGAAGTTGACATTGATTTTGTAATAGAAAAATGGAGAAGGCAAATACCTGAGCCTGACGATAACATTGAAAGATTAATCAAACTGGATAACGAATTAATAAAAGCTTTTGAGGAATGAAAATGAAAGTGATATGCTCAAGTGAAGAATCCCTGTACCGTCCCGAAGCGGTGAGATGGAGACAGAGAATGGAAATGATGGAACCTTTTGGAGATACTGTAGTTTTATTGCCGTGCAGCATGAAAAAACCCTATTCCAACTCAAAATCACACCAGCAGTTTAGAAAGCTGACAAGGTCATACCAGGAGCTTATCGTAACCTCCCCATTCGGGATTTGTCCAAGAGAACTTGAAAACACCTTTCCGATTCAGTCCTATGACGTCAGCACAACCGGAAAATGGTCTGAAGATGAAATTGAAGAGACCGGAAAGCTGATTGAAAAATACACAAAAGGAAAGGAGATTGTAGCAAATCTCGCAGGAGGATACCTCCAATCAGCAGAGGCTTATCTTGATGATTTTACCAATGTCTGTGTTGATGACAGGCCAACATCACCGCAATCCCTTTATAATTTAAGGATGGAGCTTAAAAACCATAAAAAAATCAACAGAAGGGAAAAGACCTTGCATGAGTTAAGGTCAATTGCAAAATACCAGTTCGGCGAAAATGCGGACAAGTTCATTCCCGACAATGTCAAAACCAAGGGAATGTATCACAAAAAAATCCTATCCAATGGAACCCAGCTGGCAATGCTCAATAAGGATTATGGAATGTATCGCTTAAACTTGCCTGGCGGTGAAATCCTGAAGGATTTGGGCATCCATATTGTAAATATCGATTTTGATTTGACAACAAACACCGTTTTTGCACCTGGAATCGACAAGGCAGACCACAACATCATTCCTAACGACGAAGTCGTTGTGGTTAAGGACGATACCGTTGTTGGAGTCGGCAAGGCCGTTATGACAGGCCGTGAAATGGAGGAATGCAATAATGGTATAGGCGTCAAACTGAAGCACAGAGTAAAATAATTTATATACCATTAGTTTAAAAGTTATATGTACCAAAAATTAGGAGACTATTTATGTCAGAAGATTTAGTGAATGATATTAAAGATGCAGTTTCTGTAATTAACGACCCACACATGGGAGTAAGTATTGTAGAAATGGGCATTGTACAAAACATTACTGTAGACGGAGATCAAGCTGAAATTATCATTAAACCAACCAACCCTGGTTGTATGAGTATCACACGTATTGCTGCTGATGCTAAAATCAAAGCAGAAAGTGTTGAAGGTATTGATAATGCAAAAATCATCGTTGAAGGACATGCTATGGCAGACTCCATTAACGAAATGATTAATAGATAAATTTTTAAAAATCTTATATAATTCTATGTATAACCGAAAGTGTTATATATAGTAATTAATATAAGTATAAGTGTTGACAGTTAACTGTCACATGAATTTCATAGGCTAGTGGCACAGCTTGGTTAGCGCGCTCGGCTGATAACCGGGAGGTCATGGGTTCGAATCCCATCTAGCCTACTTCTAACTATTTTTTAAGACATTTTCATTATATTTGGCAACCCTATCTAAATTTTCGCGAATTTTGAAAACTATTTTTTGCCAAATGAAAATCATTATATGTCACTTTGAACATAATATAACTTGAATGTACAAAAAGTAGGAATGATGATTGAAATGTGGGAAAGAATCAATGAAAAGTTTAAAAAATATCCTGCACGCATGAGGGTTGCAGAAAAAATGATTGAATTGGGCCTCTCCATCAGCGAGGACGGCAAAATATACTGCGAAAACTTAAAGATAAGCGACAAGGCTCTTGCAACAGCCGCTGAAGTTGACAGAAGAGCAATAAAGTCAACCATAGAAATAATACAGGAAGACGAAGAACTCAACAACTTATTCTCAAATATCATTCCTGCCGGAACACTTCTAAAAAACATTGCAAAAAATCTGGAATTGGGAGTCATTGAAATAGAAGTGGGACCTCAAAGCGAAGGAATACTGGCTGCAACAACAGATTTGATTTCAAAAAAAGGAATAGGCATAAGGCAAGCCTATGCTGAAGATACGGAGCTTCAAAAAACTCCAATATTAACAATAATTACAGAAGAGCCTGTTAAAGGCGATTTAATAAACGAATTTTTAAAAATAAAAGGAGTGACAAGAGTATCAATCTATTGATTTCTTTCTAACTCCAGCTGTTTATCTTCTTCTTCAAGGATTTCCAGAAGTTCTTCCCAGGCTTCCAAAGATTCTTTGGCGGCCTCTTCAGTTAATTTTTCAATTGCATAACCTGCATGGATAAGAACATAATCGCCAACTTCGACTTCAGGCAGAAGATCCAGTTTAGCTTGTTGTCTTGCTCCACCGAAGTCTGCATATAACCAGTTTTCTTCTCTATTGATTTCAACGACATGGGCTGGTGCTGCAATACACATGATTTCATCTCCAAAATTTTAATATATACATTATTTACTAAACTGATATTATATAAAATTATCTAAAAGGGTGTTTTAATGGAAAATATTGTTATCGGTTCCGGACCTGCCGGAAGATTAGCTTCCCTCGAGCTCGGAAAACTTAAAGAAAACGTCACATTAATTGAAAAAAATCATATAGCAGGCACATGCCTAAATGAAGGATGCATGGTTATTTGTGCACTGACAGACATTACCAAATTCATTGACCTGTCAAACAAGTTCAACAATTACGGATTCATCAAAAGCCAGCTGGACATCTCATATGAAAAGATAGTTGAAAAGATTGTCGAAACTCAAAAGATGCTGAGAGAAATAAACCAGATGGAAAATGAAAGCGTTGGAAACAACATCATATACGGTGAAGCCAGAATTGAAGGCAGCGAGGTCATTGTAAACAACGAAAGCCTAAGCTATGACAATCTGCTTGTGGCAACAGGCGCTCGCCCATTTATTCCGGATATTAAGGGCAGCGAATATGGCCTTACAAACAAGGACATTTTAAAGCTTGACAAAATCCCTGAAAACTTGAATATCATCGGAGGAGGAATCATAGCATGTGAAATCGCCAATATCTACTCAACCCTTGGAAGCAATGTCAATGTCATTGCAAGATCCAAATTCCTAAAGGAAATCGGAGACAACGCAAGAAGATACATCCTTGAAAAGATCATTCCAAACGTGACAATATATGAGAATACAAGCATTAAAGAGGCGTTTAAAAACAAGGTTTTGACCGAAGACGGCAAGGAACTTGAAGGAACACCTTTTTTTGCAACCGGAAGAACACCGAACAGCGAAATTGCTGAAGGCATAGTCGAGCTTAATGCAGACAGGACCATAAAAGTCACCGAAATGATGAAAACAAGTGCTGAAAACATATATGCCGCCGGAGACGTTACCGGAGGATATCAGCTGACACCGGTAGCAAGGATGGAGGGAATTACAGCTGCAAGAAACATGGCAGGATACTCAAATAAGGTAAGCTATGAGTGCATTCCTCAAACCCTGAGTTTGAATATGGAAGCGAGTTTTGTTGAAAATAAAAAAACCGAATGCAGTGATGATGACAAGGCAACCATAGGAATTCCTGGAATTGCAGGACCGGGTTCATTCTGGAACATACTTGCTGGTGAAACCGGATATACCGAAGTGGAATTCGACAAGAAAAACAACAAAATAAACAGAATCAATTCAATTTCCCCGTCATCAACAAGTGATGTGGCATATTTATCATATCTGATGAGAATGGACTATGACTTGGATGATTACGCTGAATTTTTAGAAATACATCCTTCAACAGATTCAAATTACAAAATAATAAAGAATATGTGGTTATAACACCACTATTCAACTTTTTTTAACATCTTATCCGCCAGGACGTCACCCGCTTCAAGACATAATTTGGCGTATTTTGAAGTATTTTTAGATAAGGATTCGAAATTATCGAATGCATACTGGACGTTTTTTACAACATCATCGACTGAAGATTCCACAATGGCACCCTTAAACACGCCAGCCATATTCTGGTATCTTCCCCATTTTACATGAGTCAATGCGACAATCGGGGTTTCACTGCACAGCGCTTCCTGAAGTGAAACGCCGTCATCGGTTAAGACTGCAAGGTCTGCATATTTAAACAGGTGATTTATCCAGTCAACGTATCCCGCATAGATGATGTTTCTCTTTTCGATTTCATCGAGATACTCGTCATGCAATGGAAGGCCCACCAGGACAAGGTTGAATTCATCTGTAAAATCAGCAACGTGGCAAACCCCATCAATCATTCCCTTAAAAATGGATGATCCTGAAGAAAACACGATTGTCCTTTTGTTTTCATCAAAATCAGGAAATTCCCTTAATTTGGAAAGTCCGACACCCTCATCTCCGTCACCTGCATCCTGCGGCAGAGGATAGAATGACTTATCTGTATTTTTTGGAAGTGTGTCCCATTTGAACTTATCCAAATCCGGAAGTATAAAGCATTCGTTGAATTTAGGACATACCTTGGAGTCCAGCGGTGTTGAAATCAATGAAAATGCCTTTTTTCGAGCAAGTTTGGCGCCTAAAGAACCGACAATAGCTCCTCCACCTAAAATTCCTATGACAAAATCATATTTTTCTCTTCTAATTAGGCCTCTTGCCTTGAATGTTGCGGCAATTAGCTTTAAAGCTCCTTTTGCAGCAGACAGTTTTGTGGCAGCATGGCCTCCCGCCTGAGGAATTGAAATCTTATGCCATGAATAGCCATGCTTTTTAAACAGTATTCCAGGAGCGGACTCGTCAAGTGCAATTTCACAGTCAACTCCACGTTTTTCAAATGATTTGATTAAATTTAAGGCAATGGCGGCATCTCCACCCAATCCTCTTCCGGTTACGACAAGAAGCACTTTCATGGTATTACCTGCCTAACCTTACCGGCTGAGTCTTTTTTGGAACATAACTTTTCGGATGAGCCGCATGCGGATTATACAAAAGCCTTCTAAATCCTAACTTTATCAATAGAGGATGGTCGACCATAGGCTGTTTGTCCTTTAATGTCCATTTTCTAATCATGTCGCCTAATCCACCACCGGTGAGGACATCCATAAAGTAGTCTCCAAATGTCGGGTCCAATAATCTCAAGTTCTGTCTGAAGAATACTTTCAGAGTATTTCTTCTGACAAATGCAATCAGTGAAGTGGTTGCAATGAAAAGTACAATCAAACCAATGAGGCCTCCGGCCAAATAGAATGAGACTCCCAATGCAATGCCGAATACGTGGTTTCCGACTTCTCCAAGCATGATTTTTCCTGAAAAATCAAGAGGACTGTATCCTGCACATACTACAAACAGAAGCAGTGGAGTGTAGATTGCAGGAAGCTCTGCAACTTCCGGAGAACCTATAATCAGCATGATAAGTATTGTTACAACAGACATTATCATTGTAACTATGCATGTTGATCCAGGCTGCATGTCTGAAATGTTGAGCGGCTGAACCATCAGGGCAATCAGAATTGAAGAAACTCCCAATCCTTCAATGAAACCGGCAATCATGACCAGTATTATTCCAATGCCTCTTGACAGCTGGCCCCATTCGATTCCAAATGGAGATTTTTTTCTTCCCATTACGTCGTCGATGATTGCGCATATACCAATGATTAGAATAAGGCTATTGTATCCCGGCAGGAAATACAGTGACAGAATAATGAATGGAATTACTCCAATACCCCTTGGGATTCCACCACGAACATTGGGAAACAGATTTCCCAAATAGCCTCTTTTACCCAGAAACCTGAATATAATGCTTAAAGCATAGGTTCCTATTGCGGATAAAACAAAAACAAAAATCAATGCTATAATTATCGATGCATACATAAAAATCACTGGTTTTAAAAATTCAAATTACTACATATAAATATGATATTTAATGTTATATAAAATTTAAGAAATGTTATATCTTAAAATCGCAGCCATTCCTCCGAGGCTTTCAAGCTGTTTTCCACCTTCATGTTCGCTGCTTATTACCATTACGGTTCCTTTCATGTTTTCAACCATATCCATCAAATCTCCCATGTTTTCGCTGGCCACCTTGGTGTCTAAAATCAGAAGTTCATCCACGGCACCCAGATTGATTGCGTTTTTGACTTCCCTTAAGCCGTAAGCGATTTTGGATGAGTTTTTACCAATTTGCTCGAGCAATCTGTTGACCGCCCCCATTTCAATAGCTACCCTATTCTCGGCGGTCAGTTTCTCGACTGTTCCTTTTTTGAGAACTTCAGCAATTCCGACACGGCCTCCGGAACCTGTCGGCTCTATGATGGATATTTTCGCCAAATCCTTATGCTTTTCCTTTAGATAATCATGGAAATCATTTTTTACAAAGCCCGGACCTGCAATGACAATATTCTGTATCGAATCGAACTTGACGATTGACTCAACTACCTTTTCATAAAACTTGACTATGTTTTTCTGGCGGTTCTTGTCGACTATCCTTTTTCCTGAGACGCTGCCCTTGATTGGGCCGTAGTATTCTATTCCGAACTGTCTCATAAGCCCAAGGGTTGCGGTATCGTCTTCAAGAACAACGATTATTGCGGCCAATTTTTTGGAAGCGTCAATTGCCTGGTTGAGCCTTTTGATAGCCCATTTCGGCCATCTTTCCTTTATGATTGTCAGAGGAGTGTTGAGTTTGACTTCAAGGGTGTGGTGTGATCCAAGAGGAATCAAATCTTCAGGCCCTCTTGTGATGACTCCGGTCAGTCTCAACTTGCCGGTAAATAAATGAAAAGTGATGTTTTCAATGTCCAACCCCAAGTAAAATGTTTTTTTAACTCCCCTGTCGCTTCTAAGCTTATCGCCGGTGTTGTCCTGTATACGGCGGGTGGTTTTGGAAGAGGCATTGTCTCCAACTTCAACTATATGGGAGAGATGCCACAAATCGTCCAGGGTTTCGGGAACCACTTCAATTATTCCCTCTTTAGTATCTTGTTTTATAATCTTCATAGTTTCATCAATAATTTTTCTAGTTAATAATTTATATACTTACTAATTTAAAATAATTAATGATTAAAATGAATGTTGGAATTATTGGAGGTAGTGACGGTTTGGGCAAAACCCTCATCTACTATTTTAGAGACGAATTTGATGTATACATAACCGGAAGAGACCATAAGAAAGGCAGGGCAGTTGCCGAAGAGATGAACGTGAATTATATCGAATCCAATGCGGGCCTTGCAAACATAAGCGACATGCTGGTCATTTCCGTGCCGATACAGCATACCTGCGACGTCATCCGTGAAGTCGCCCCGTTCATGAAGGAAGGCTCAGTCATGGTTGATGTTACATCAGTCAAGGAAGGCCCTTCCAAAACTATGGCAGAGGTCCTGCCGGATTCAATCGAATACATTCCGACACACCCGATTTTCGGTCCGAGAACCACACGCCTTGACAATCAGGTCATTGTACTGACTCCCGATGCGAAAGGCAAATGGTACAGCAAGGTTTATGAGTACCTCAAAGGCAAGAACATGAGGATAATCGAAACCACTGCCGAAAAGCATGATTTCATGATGAGCATCGTGCAGGTTCTAACCCATTTCTCATTCATTTCCACCGCTTCGGCTATTGAAAAGCTTAAGGTGGACATCTCAGAAACCGAAGATTATGAAAGTCCGATTTACAATCTGATGATAGATATGATTGCCCGTATCGTTTCACAGAATCCTTATCTTACATACAACATTCAATCCATGAACACCAACGGACCTAAAGTGCGAAATACCTTTGCGGAAGCGGTAATCGAGCTTAGGGACGCCATCAACAATAAGGACGATGAGAAGTTCATGGACATTGCAATCAATGCGACAAAGCATATGGGAGACATTACAAACGCTTTGGGTAGAAGTGACAAGGCAATAGGTTCCCTGAATTATGAATACGGCATACTTTTTAAATCCATAGGAAAAGAGGTTGGCCTCAAACACATTTACTCAGGAAAAATCCACACAGGAATTCTTGAAAGCGTGGACGGAAAGAGTGCAGTGTTGAAAAAAGGCAGCAAAACCGAGAAACTGCGTATAGCAAACATCAGGATATTGCTCGACGATGAGCTCTACCAGTGGAAAATAGAAAATGAGGACAAAAAGACAGAATCCATAAGCTGCATATTTTCCAAAAACGTACATGTTGAAACCATACAAAAAACCGTGATGAACCTCGGCAACATTATCGATGTCAAATTGATTGACGCCTACAACGGCCCTCAGATTGATGAGGATTCAATAAGCCTGACCTTTGAGGTTACCGCTCTTTCAAAAGCAGACATTGAAAATGTGAAAAATCTCTTTACAGGCTTTGGCGGAATAATAAGGTAATTTGTTTTATAATATGCGAACAAATATTAAACTGTCTAAAAGTAACTAAATCTTCAATTAAGTTATAAAAACTTAATTGCTTCTATTTTTTATAACATCAAATTGATTTCACAATTTTAAAAATATACTGAGTTTATTTGTGAAAATTTCAAAAATAACGCCATAAAAACTGTTTTTAAAAAATCATCAAAACCGAAACCTTTATATAGTAAAACATACACAGATATGTTTGTCAATAAAGTTACAAAAAGTAACAAAAAGATTTGACACATTACAATTACATACATTACAGCCATAAAAGGAGATGATAGAAATGGCAGAAAATGAAATCACACTAAAAGTTGCAGAAGCAATTTCCCAAAAGGATGTCGGTCAAGGGGTTGCAAGACTTGATCCAAACGTCATGGACGATTTAGATATCAAAGAAAGAGATCTAATCGAAATCGTTGGAGAAAGAAGAACTGCAGCAATCGCTCTTCCTTCCCAAACCGATATCGGACTTGGAGTAATAAGAATCGATGGGCTAGTTCGTAAAAATTCAGGAGCAACCATCGGAGGAGAAGTAACAGTCAAAAAAACCAAAGCGACCGAAGCAAAAAAGGTTGTTCTGGCTCCTATTGAAAATAACATCCGTGTACAGGGAGATGTGCGCGGTTTATTTGCCGGAAAGGTAATGGTTCAAGGTGACATTATCGGATCACAAATCAGAGCACCAAGGCCAAGCATGAACAGAGGATTCAACAGCCTCTTTGATGAACTGATGGACTTTACACCGGCAATGAAAGAAATCAAATTTGCAGTAGTGTCCACAAACCCGAAAGACATCGTCATCGTAGGGCCTAATACAGAAGTCCAGCTTCACGAAAGCCCTGTTGACGTAAGCAAAATCGAAGGTGTCGGAAACCTTGTGGACGTAAGCTATGAAGACATCGGCGGACTTAAAGAAGAGGTTAAAAAAGTAAGGGAAATGATTGAAATCCCACTTAAAAGACCTGAACTCTTTGAAAAATTAGGAATCGCACCTCCAAAAGGAGTACTGATGCATGGTCCACCAGGTACCGGTAAAACATTGCTTGCAAAAGCGGTGGCAAGCGAAAGTGACGCTCACTTCATCGCAATAAACGGACCTGAAATCATGAGCAAATACGTAGGCGGATCTGAAGAAAACCTGAGGGAATACTTTGAGGAAGCTGAAGAAAACTCACCTTCAATCATATTTATAGATGAACTGGATGCAATCGCACCAAAAAGAGAGGAAACCAACGGAGAAGTTGAAAGAAGAACCGTTGCTCAACTTTTAACTTTAATGGATGGTCTCAAATCCCGTGGCCAGGTGGTTGTCATCGGTGCAACAAACAGACCTGATTCCCTTGATCCGGCTTTAAGAAGGCCTGGAAGATTTGACAGGGAAATCGAAATCGGAGTGCCTGACACCGAAGAGAGAAAAGAAGTGCTTGAAATCCACACAAGAAACATGCCTCTTGCAGAGGATGTTGACCTTGAAAAAATAGCCAGCACAACCCACGGTTTTGTTGGAGCAGACCTCGAATCATTATGTAAAGAAGCGGCAATGAGAGTAGTCAGAAGAATATTGCCTGAAATCCAAAACGATGAGGAAATCCCAAAAGAAGTTATGGAAAAAATCGTGGTAAACGGCGACGACTTCAAAAATGCCCAAAAGGAAATCCAGCCTTCCGCACTCAGAGAAGTACTGGTTCAAATCCCAGACATCAAATGGGACGATATCGGAGGTCTTGAAGATGTTAAACAGGAGCTTAAAGAAGCAGTTGAATGGCCTTTAAAACATCCTGACACATTCCAACGCCTTGGAATAAGACCACCAAAAGGAACCCTGCTTTACGGAATTCCTGGAACCGGAAAAACCCTGCTTGCAAAAGCTGTGGCAAGCGAAAGTGAAGCAAACTTCATCTCTGTAAAAGGTCCGGAACTTCTGTCCAAATGGGTTGGAGAATCTGAAAAAGGCGTCAGAGAAGTGTTCAGAAAAGCCAAACAGGCAGCGCCGACCGTGATCTTTTTCGATGAAATCGATGCAATAGCCAGCGCACGCAGCGGAAATGACACTGACAGCGGTGTTACAAAAAGAGTTGTAAACCAATTATTAACCGAAATGGACGGTTTGGAAGAACTTGAAGACGTTGCAATCATAGCTGCAACCAACAGACCGGACATTTTAGATGCAGGCTTGATGAGACCTGGAAGATTTGACAGACACATACAGGTCAAAGAACCGGACGAAGAAGCAAGACTTGCCATCTTTGAAGTACATACCAAAAACATGCCTCTATCAAAAGACGTGGATCTTAAAAAACTTGCCAAACAGACTGACGGATATGTCGGAGCAGACATAGAATCAGTTTGCCGTGAAGCAGCAATGCTCACACTAAGAGACAACCTCGAAGCTAATGAAATCCCAAACAAAAACTTCAAAGAAGCAATCGAGAAAGTGAAGCCTGGAAACAGCACACCGGATGAACAGTTAGTTCAATACATGTAAGGAAGAAACCCCCGAATTTCTTCCTTTCCTCCTATTTTCATTTTAAAGAATTTAACCATATTAATGTGGGGAGAACCGACACTCCCCACCCTCCAAAATATAAATACTATTTTTGACAATATTTCAATCATGAGCGAACATATTATTGAAGCATTGGGATTGAGCCGAATTACCGTTAAAGACGGCAAAGTCGTTAGCGTCAGCGAACCTGAAGTCGAATACTGTCCTCTGTTTGACCACCATCGAGGAATCAAAAAGCTCACCAAAGAGGTTATTGAAAAAAACATACAATTCAGAATCGATGATTTTGGAATGTGCACTCCAAACAGACAATTGAGAATGAAAGACTTCCTAAACTTTGGAATATCAGAAATAATGTGCACACTGCTTGATGAGGAAGTCATTGACTGCGTCGTGATGGTTCTTGAAGGCTGTGGAACACTGATTGTAAATGAACCCGAACTGGTTCAGGGAATTGGAGGACGGGTTTCAGGCCTTGTAAAAACAAGCCCCATACCAGAATTGATTGAAAAAATCGGTAAAGAAAATATAGTTGATCCTGAAACTGCCACCATAAACCAGATTGAGGGAATCAAATTGGCAATTTCAAAAGGATTTAAAAATATTGCTGTTACAGTTGCCCTTGCAAGCGATGCTGAAGAAATTAAAAAACTGAAACAGGAAAATCCAGACGTCAACATTTACGTTTTCGTTGTCCACACATCCAAAAGAACCCCTGAAGAGGCAAGAGCCCTATTTGACATATGTGACGTTGCAACAGCATGCGCCTCAAAAAATATACGTGAAATCGGCGAGGCGGAAAGCATTAAAATCGTTGGCCAATCAATACCTATTTATGCAAGAACCGAAGACGGAAAAAGGTTTTTGGAAATGCGTTTGGAAAAAATCGGCGGAGAAAAACCTAAAAAGGACAACCCTGATTTGCCTTACCCATTAATTTGAAAATTGCTTTGAGTCTGTAAAATTGCTTTAGGTCTTGAAAATTGATGTAAGTTCGTTAATTTTAATTTAGAGAATATAGATTAGTTTATATACTTGTTAGTCCAATAGTATTAGTGTGGCAGACAAAATACAATTTTTCCAAATTGTAAAAAAAGGTGAAAACAATGATATCCAGTGACTGTAACGGCACACTTATGTTTCCATCTGAAAGCGAAACCATTAAAAACGACGCATTTCTAACTAAACTTGAAAAAAAAGTCGTCTCATTAAGTGAGAAATATGGCCTAGGCGAAGTACTGTTCATGGAAAGAAATCCTAGAAACATCAATTCTTCAGATACATTCATCATTAGAGTACCTGAAGACTGGTCAAGTGAAATGATATTTGATGTATGGGAACCAATTGCTTTTGAAGTGCATGACTTCGCTAGAAAAGAAGGAATAAAAAATCTAGCCGAAATATGTCATGTTTCTGTTTCAAATAGATACTGAGGTAATCAACATGGCCCATGCATTCGTACCTCAACATCTACTTGATCTCGCAGAATACTTAAAAAAATGCGAAATTTCAGATGAAAACTACGATTTGCAATGCATACATAGAACAATAATTAACAGAGCATATCTTTCTACATATCTACATACAGAAGAATGGATAATAAACAATGGCAAGTTTAATAATATTCGAGAGTATTCTGAAAAACCTATCGGATACCATAAGGCAATTTGCATAGCATTGGCCCTTTTAAACAAGCAACAACTAAGTGAAATCTACGAAGATTTCATCAAATTAAGATCTGATGCAGATTACAATATTGTAAGAATCATCAACTCAGAAGATGCTCAAAAAGCTTTGGATTTGGCTTACAAAATTCAAAATGCATTGCAGTAAAAAACTATTTTTTTTAAAATCTCCAATCAAACAAAAAGCAATATTGATATTAGATAGAAACTATATTATCTCCTTGGCAAAATTCTATCCTCAGGCAATTTCCCATAATTGTGATAAGGCTGAGCCTTATATGTTATGAACGGGAACCTGAGTCCGCTGACACCGTATTTCGGATTATAGCCAAAAATACAAATGTACTCTTTCAAGTCGTCACGCTCCCTTTTCATTGCCAATGTCAAATCATACAATGCTTTTGTATCATCAATTGCCCTGTGAAAATTAACTGTTTTTAGATTATAATGCTTTACACCATCAATCAGCTTGTGAGGATATTCCTTTCTGTCCTTTAAAACTGTCAATGTATCCAGCCACTCAACATTTTCCACGATTTCATGAGCCTCGTCGGGAAAGTGCCTGCTCAGGAGATTGAAAACGAATGACAAATCGAATTGGGTGTTGTGGGCCACCATCAGCGTGCCTGGAGTGAGCCTTTCTTTTATGTGATAGGCTACGGTTTCCTCATCCAAACCCTCATTTTTCAACATGTCATTTGTAATGCCAGTAATTTCAGTGATTCTAGGCGGAATGGCTCCTATGTTTACGAATTCATCATAATCCTCTACAATTTTGCCATCCTCAACTATCAACATTGCAAGCTCGATGATTTTGCAGTCACGGCAATCAAGCCCGCTTGTTTCGGTATCAAAAAATATAACTCTAATATTAAAATCCTCCCACTGATTAATATTATGTATTCACTATATTAAAAAAGTAATTCTATATACTTGAAAGGACAATATTATTAATGATTAGTCAACTCGAGGGATAACATTGACTCAGAAAAGTGAAGCTCAAAAGGGCAACATCACTCCGGAAATGGAATATGTTGCAGAATATGAAAATATTGATGTAAATAAACTAGCTAGATTGATTGATAAAGGATTAGTTGTAATTCCTAAAAACATTAACGGCCACTCAAAACCGTGCGGTATCGGTGAAGGCCTTAAAACAAAAATAAATGCCAATATAGGTTCATCATCAAAAATCGATGATATCGAGCTTGAAATAAACAAGGCAAAATTGGCCCAGGAATACGGCGCCGACGCATTGATGGATCTCTCAACAGGTTCTGATTTGAAGAATTTCAGAGAAAAGATCATGGACGCTGTCGACATTTGTATCGGAACCGTTCCTATTTATGAGGCAGGAGTCGTAACTCTTGGAAAAAACAGGGAAATCATCGACATGGACCCTGACGATATATTCAAGGCAATTGAAAACCAGGCCAAAGAGGGAGTGGACTTCATGACGCTCCACTGCGGAATTACAAAGGACCTTGTTGAAAAACTGAAAAACCAGAACAGGATGATGGGAATAGTAAGCCGTGGAGGAACATTCATGGCATCATGGATTAACCACAATGGCCAGGAAAACCCATTGTATGAAAATTACGATTATCTTTTAGAGCTATCTTATGAATACGACATTACGCTATCCCTAGGTGACGGCCTCAGACCGGGCTGTCTTGCAGATGCAAGCGATATCCCTCAAATTCAAGAGCTTGTAAATCTCGGAGGACTTGTCAAAAGAGCACAGGACGCAAACGTTCAGGTGATGGTTGAAGGTCCGGGACACATGCCATTAAATCAAATAAAGGCAAACATGGAAATCCAGAAAACAATATGTCACGGCGCTCCATTTTATGTATTGGGACCGCTCGTAACAGACATTGCCCCTGGATATGACCACATCACAGGAGCCATCGGAGGAGCGATAGCTGCAACTGCCGGAGCAAATTTCCTGTGTTACGTAACCCCTGCAGAGCACCTGTCACTTCCAAGCCTTGAAGACGTAAAAGAAGGAGTTATAGCATCAAAGATTGCGGCCGAAGCGGCAGATGTTGCAAAGGGACTTGACTCAGCATGGGACCGTGAAAGGGCAATGGCCAAAGCAAGAAGGGAATTCGACTGGGAAGCCCAGTTCAATTTAGCATTAGATAAATCCAAGCCTAGAAAATACCGTGACAAATGCGAACTTGACGATAACGAGATGTGTGCAATGTGCGGAGAATACTGTGCCGTGAAAATTGCCAAAGGTGATTTCTAATGAAATATCAGGAACTTGTGGATGTCTATTCAGCGCTTGAGGCAACAACAAAAAGGCTTGAAAAGACAGAAATAATCTCAGAATTTCTAAAAAAACTGGATTCAGACACCATAGAAAAAGTGGGACTATTGATTTTAGGAGTCGTATTTCCGGCATGGAGTTCAGAGGAAATTGGAATCGGAGGAAAACTGGTTGAAAGGGCAGTGGCTGAAGCCGTCGGAACAACACAGGCCGCCGTTGAGGATGCGGTTCGTGACGAAGGAGACATCGGCCTTGCATGCATCAAGCTGTATGCCAAAAAATCCCAGATGACATTTTTCTCACAACCCCTTACAATCGATTTCGTATTCAACAGCCTTCGCAAACTGTCCCAAATTTCAGGGTCAAGATCAACCAACCGCAAAATTGCCATCATATTGGAATTGTTATCCCAGGCCAGCGCAACAGAAGCCAAATATCTGACAAGAACAATTACAGAAGAGCTTAGAATCGGTGTTGGAGACGGAGTGGTAAGAGACGCAATAGCCCAGGCCTTTGACATCGACAAAAAGATTGTTGAAAGGGCACAGATGCTTACAAATGACTTTTCCGTTGTTGCAAGAACCGCAAAAGAGGAGGGTGCTGAAGGCCTTGAAAAACTTAACCTGACACCCGGAACACCTGTAAAGCCTATGCTTGCACAGCTTGCACCGCCTTTGGATGAAATCATACCTGAAATGGGCTGTGCGATTTGTGAGACCAAATACGACGGAATCAGATTGCAGGTTCACAGAAACGGCGATGAAATCAAGATATTTACACGCAGACTTGAAAACATCACCCCCGCACTTCCTGAAATCGTCGAGCTTTTTGACGAAAACCTGCCCCATGAGGACTACATCGTGGAAGGTGAAGTGATAGCTACAAGAAACGGCAAGCCTCTGCCTTTCCAGAACATCCTGCACAGAGTAAGGCGAAAACACAATGTGGAAGAGGCAATGGAGAATGTTCCATTGAAATTATTCCTGTTTGACGTATTGTACTACAAGGTTCCGATGATTGACGAGCCTCTCAAAAAAAGGCGTGAAATCCTTGAAGAGATTGTGGACACATCAGTTGATGAGATGAACCTGAGTACAATGAAAGTGGGAACCCCCGAAAACATTGCAGAACTTCAGGAGCTCTTTGAAACCTCCATTGACGGAGGCCATGAAGGAATCATGATTAAGGACTGCAAGGAACCCTACATTCCAGGACTTAGAGGCAAAAAGATGCTCAAATACAAGGCAGAGCCTGAAACCCTGGATATGGTAATCGTTGGAGGAACATACGGAATCGGAAAAAGAGGAGATTTCGTCGGATCATACCTGGTGGCACTTAGAGATGAAAACGACGACTTTAAAACCGTCGCATATGCAGCAACAGGTCTTGACGATGCCACTTTGGAATATCTCACCGGCAAAATGAAGGAGCTTGAAATATCAACAAAAGGCCGTGAAATCAAGGTGGAACCTAAAATAGTTCTCGAAATTGCATTTTCAGAAATCGTCGAATCTCCGGAATATGAAACAGGATACTCATTAAGGTTCCCTGTCGTCAAAAATATAAGAAAGGATAAAAGCCCGATGGATGCGGATACCGTTGAAAGACTTATATCCATGTACAATACCGGAAACTAGTTGTCGGGAAGCGCCTTAACGGCCCCGATAACATATCTTGTTAAAGGATAGACTATCATTTCATATATTGTCTTAAACAGTGCCTGTGCCACAATCATTAAAATGAGTGCTTCAAAGGGCATTGTTCCTAAAAATGCGATGAAAATGAAAATTATTGCATCAAGACCTTCACCGAACAGTGTTGAAACGATGCATCTTAAAAACAGCTTGTCATCATCCCATTTTTTCATTACAACCATCATTTTGGCATTGACAAGAGAGCCCACCAGATAAGCAACGAAACTTGCAACCAGCAATCTGAAAGTAGATCCCAAAACCACACCAAAAGCATCTGAATTTTCAAAAAACACCGGTGCCGGAAGCATGATTGTTATGTTATAGCATATTACGGCAACAAGATTCATTAAAAATCCCAACAAGATTACCTTTCTTGCCTTTTCATAGCCGTACACTTCAGCGAGAACATCATTTACTATGTAGATTATCGGAAATATGATGACTCCGCAGGGAAGGGTGAATGAGAAAAAGTCGAATGTCTTACCTGCGATGATATTTGATACAATCAGTGAGGCGGTAAAAATGCCGGTAAGCATTGCATAAAGTTCAGTTTTTGTAAGATTTTCAAACATACTAATACTATATTTACACTCCTAATTAAATTTTACAAGTTGAAATCCTATCGACTATTTTTAACATGACTGACAATGAAAAGATATGGAAATTACAGACGACAAATTACTGAGAATAGCTTTGATTACCTCACTTATTGGAATAATCGGCCTGATTATATTTACGCCAACGATTGAAGTTAAAAAAGTGAAAATAGAAGACATAAATCGAGGGATGATTGATGAGGAGGTGTGTATTGACTGCGTGATTACAGACATTGCATCATCAGCCTCCAAAAGCAGCTATTTTCTAACTATAAACGACGGGACGGGCCAGATGTCTCTGGTAATCTTTGAAAGGCAGGCGGCAGAAATTCAATCGAATAGCTTTGACATTGAAGACTTTAAAAATAAGAAGGTTGAAGTTACAGGCAAAATCACCGAATACAATTCCGAACTGGAGGTGATTTTATCAAGTGGAGATGGCCTAAAAATAACCGGTTAACAAATATCTTTTTATTTATCAAAAGACAAAAATCATTATATTAAAATGTATAGGAAACAATAACATGTCTGATAAAAAAAGATTATTTGGAACTTTTGGAGTTAGAAGAACCGCAAATGACGTTTTGACTCCTGAGTTTGCATCAAGACTGGCAGCCTGCTACGGTACACAGATTAAGGGAACCGTAGCTGTTGGAGGAGACCCAAGAACATCCACACCAATGCTAAAAGAAGCAGTCAAAGCTGGACTTTTATCAAGCGGATGTGACGTGGTGGATTTAGGAATTTTACCTACACCCGGTGTTCAATATGCAGTTCGCAAATACTATGACGGCGGAGTAATGATTACCGCTTCACACAACCCTCCGAAATATAACGGACTTAAGTTTTTAGATGAATTCGGTATCGGAATACCTGATGAAATGGATTTGGCCATTGAAAAACTGTACTTCGATGAGGAACCGGACAGAGTTCCTTTCCATGAAATCGGCCAGATTTATCACAATGACAAAATCATAGAGGAATATGTTGACGAAGCAGTCTCAAAAGTGGACGTGGAGGCAATTCGCGATGCTAAACTTAAGGTGGTAGTGGATTGCGGATCCGGAGCCGGATGCTACACCGCACCATACCTTATAAGAAAGCTCGGCTGTGAAGTGACAACCCTCAACGCTCAGCCGGACGGATTTTTCCCAGGCCGTGACCCTGAACCTATTGAAGAAAACCTGCAGGAACTAATCAGCGTTGTAAAGGAATTGGGCGCAGACATCGGTCTTGCACACGACGGTGACGCTGACAGAACCATATGCATTGACGAGAAGGGAAATTTTGTTCTGGGAGATAAGACATTCACCCTTGTCGAAAAGCAGATGCTTAAGGAAAACGATGGAGGAATCATCGTAACTACCGTTGCAACTTCCCAGGCAATTTATGACGTTGCAGAAGAATACAACGGTGAAGTAATAGCTACTGCAGTTGGAGATTTGCTTGTTGCACGCAAACTCAAGGATGAAGACGGACTATTCGGAGGAGAGGAAAACGGAGGACTTATCTTTCCGGACTTTGTTTACGGAAGAGATGCTGTTATGACCGTTGCCAAAATCCTCGAAATCGTTGCAAAAGAGAAAAAGCCTTTATCCGAACTTGTGGCGGAACTTCCTGTATATTATGCCAAAAAGATGAAAATCGAATGTCCTGACGATGAAAAGGAATTTGTAATGTCAAGCATTGCAGATGAAATCAAAAGCACTACAGATTTCAAACTGGACTTAACAGACGGTGTTAAAATCCTAAAAGATGATGGCTGGGTAATCATCAGACCATCAGGAACTGAACCAATATTCAGATGCTTTGCGGAGTCCGACTCACAGAAGAAAGCTGATGAAATGACAGATTGGGGAATCAGTCTAATCAAAAAATACAAAAAATAATCAACACGAAAACCATCACCGATTTTGTTTTAATTATATTGAATACAAATATAATTAAAACTAACCTTACCTTAAAAACTACTTGAAATTTTATAGCTATTTTTAAAATAATCTATGATGATTAGAAAATAAACAAAATAAAATAATGCCATCTACATTAAAAAATGCAAATGTCTAAAAGTTTTCCAAACATTCTTCTTTCAAGAAAAATGCATCCTCATTATCAGGGTTTCGAAGCAATACCTTGTTGAAACTATCAACAGCTTCTTCAAACTTACCCAATTCCATTAAAACAACACCCTTGTTAAGTAAAAAGTCAATATTGTATTTTTCTAAAGATATTGCTTTGTTAAAGCATTCCAATGCCTCATCAAATTTACCCAAATCAATGTAAGCATTTCCCATCCTGTTGATGGCACTTGCATCCATTTCGGAATCATCCAGACATACTTCAACGGCCTTGTCAAATGATTTGATGGCTTCTTCAAGCTGGCCCATGTCAGTCAGCAGATTGCCCCTTGCATTCCAGACTTCAGGGTTTTCCCCGTCAATGACAATGAGCTTATCATAAACCCTTAATGCAGCGTCATATCTTCCAAGCATCTCTAAAATAAATCCTCTCCAATATAAAACTATAGGACTGCTTGGACGATAATTATAGGCAATTGTACTTGCCTTGTATGCCTCTTCGATTCTGCCAGCATTAAGAAGGGCAATAGCCTTGTTGTTTAAAATGTATTCGTTGTCTGGTTCGGTTTCCAAAGCCTTGTCATAACAGCCAATGGCCTCATCAAATTTGCCGAGCCTTGATAAATTGTCTCCCTGCTTGTTTAGAAGATAAACATCGTCAGGGTCAAGCCTCAGAGCAGCTTCATAACACATTGTGGACTTGTCGAACTTACCGCTGTCAAAAAGAATATCGGCCCTTTTGGTAATCATTGCCTTTTCATCTATCTTGTCGCCTTTCCACTCGTCTATGTGGAGTTTTTCAAAATAGATTATTTGAAATTCATCGGAATCATCAATTTGACCACCATACATCTTTTTGAATTCTCTAAGCATGTCATGAGAATCCTTAAATCCTTCCTGTCTGGCCAAATCGTCATTGCCCTTAATCTCTTCAAAGGAAATGTTTTCAACATCGGTGACGAGCGCTTCAAAAATTTTCATTTTTTCCTTTGAAACAAGATTCCAGTAACAGTACAGCCTATCACCAACTTTAAGCGGAGTCTTCCATGCCTTACGGATGGTTCTTGTCTTTTTACCTGTAATTACATCTATGTCATTACTAGAAAATGATAAAATTGGCATTTGACTCCTCCTTAAACTTCATTCTATAATCTGCTCTCCGAATTCACCTGACTTGACCTTTACCTGACCTGTGAAATACGGTTTTATTTCACGCGCTAGGTCGGCCAGATCGTGAGGGTTCGGCACCTCGACTTTTTCCAAGGCCGGATCAAGAACGTTCTTGTTTCTGAACTGCTGAATTGTATAGATGTCAGCTTCTATTTCATCAGCAAGATTAATGATGTCCTTTTTGGTGTGCAACGTCGGAACGTAAGTTGTCCTCACTTCAAGGTGAACGTTTTCATCAGCGTTAATGAGTTCCATTGATTTTTTAACCTGAAAACCTACGTTGGAACCTGTAATTTTCCTGTATTTTGAAAAGGTTGTTTTTACGTCAAGTGAAACAAAATCAAGCAGTTTCAAATCCAGAAGCTGTTTGATCTTATCGGGATAAATTCCACTGGTGTCCAGTTTTGTTTTAAGACCGATTTGGCGAACATAGGTGAATATATCAATCAGTGCATCAAGCTGAAGCAGCGGCTCTCCGCCGGAAATGACGACTGCGTCAAGAAAATCTGCTGAGGAATCAATTTCCTGCTTGATGTCTTCAAATGATTTTTCTGTCTTGTCATCCAGAAGTTCCACATTATGACAGTATCTGCATGTTAAGGGACATCCTGACATGAAAAGAACCAATGACATGTTTCCATGAAATTCAACTGATGATATGACTGATCCACCAACATACATTAGCTTAAAACCTCATTTATAATTTCAATGAATTTCTCATCCTCTTCCATGGTACAGATGCTTATTCTTATCCAGTATTCATCCAGACCCTTGAATGAAGTGCAATCCCTTACAATCACACCTCTTTTCATAAGCTCCAAAGCCAATTCGCTGGCGGTAAAACCGGTATCCTTAATTCCAATCAGCATGAAATTGGATTTGGACGGAAATACATTCAATGAATCTATTTTTGATAGCTCGTCATAGAGGTATTGTCTTGACTGGATTCCTTTTTCAATTGAATCTGCAATATATTCCTTGTCTTTGAACGTATTGAGGGCGGCTACAAAAGATAATCTTGTTAGGGAAAATACCGGTTTGATTCTGTGCATGTATTCAATGATTTGTGCACATGAAAGGCCGTAGCCGATTCTCATTCCTGCAAGGCCCAATACCTTGGACATTGTACGGATGATGAAAATATTGTCATATTCGTTAATCAAATCCTTGTTTGTAACTTCAGAGTATTCAAAGTAAGCCTCGTCGATGACTATTAGAATTTCAGGATTTCTGGCCGCAATATCTGCCAAAACCTCCTTTTCGATTAGGGTTCCGGTAGGATTGTTCGGACTGCATAAAAAAATCATTTTTGTTTTGTCTGTGATTGCATCGAAAATGGAATCCACATCCAGTTCATTTTTGTCCAAATCCCATTTTGCATATACCGGACGGGCTCCGTACTGCTGAAGCAGATATTCGTAGTACATATATGACGGCAAAGGCACTATAAACTCATCACCTTCATCGATGAATGTCTTTGCAAGCACGTCAATGATTTCATCAGCACCATCACCTCCGATGATGACCTGATTGTCCTCAACACCGGAATATTCTGCAATTTCTGCCACCAGTTCCTTAAGCTGGGATTCAGGGTATCTGTTGATTGAACCGATTTCTGATTTGATGGCTTCCATAGCCTTTGGAGAAGGACCCCATGGATTTTCATTGGACCCTAATTTAATGATTTCATCCTTATTTAAGTTGAATTCCTCGGCAATCTCTCCCTGAGACCTGCCGGGAACGTAAGAATCCATTTCATCTACAATTTTTCTTGCCTTCATTACTAATCTTCCTTATACTGTTTGGAAAGTTTAACATAATTGTCCGCATTTTCCTGAATATGTTTGATTTGTTCTTCTGTGAGCTGTTTGACTGCACGGGCAGGGACTCCTAAAATTAGACTGCCTTCTGGAAAGTCCTTGCCTTCACTTACAACAGCGCCTGCACCCACAATGGAATTCTTGGATATGTGCGCTCCGTTTAGGACTGTTGCGTTCATTCCAATCAAAACATTGTCGTCAAGTCTGCAGCCGTGAACAACTGCACCGTGACCGACGGAAACGTTGTCTCCTATGACCACAGGAAATCCTTTTGTGCAGTGAACAACGCAATTGTCCTGAACATTGGAGTTGTTTCCAATAGTGATGGAGTCAGTATCGCCCCTTACAACGGCACCATGCCATATTGATACGTCTTCTCCTAGTTCAACACTTCCGAGTACTTGTGCGCCTGGGCATATTACAATAGAGTCTTTATTATTTTCCATAATATCGCCGAATTATTCTTCTTTCTTTTTATTCTTATCTTGAATGATATGATTCTGTTTTACCAACACGCGTGTATCGGAGGGTACATCATCATACAACAAAACCCCTGAACCGATAGTGGCATTGTGTCCAACCTTTACGCCCGGGGAGAAACTTGAATTGATTCCTGTCTTTACGGAATCTCCGATGATTGAACCGAGCTTACGCCTTCCACTGTCTATCATCATGTTTTTGATTTTGGTTTTGACTGATTTGTTGTCGAAACGCAGGTTTGCAATGTTTGTTCCCGCTGCAATGTTACAGTTGGAACCTATTACGGAGTCCCCGACATAACTCAGGTGGCTTACATTGGTATTTTCCATGATGATTGAGTTTTTGATTTCAACGGCGTTTCCGACATGAACATGGTCTCCAAAATAGGAGTTTCCTCTGATGTATGAATTCGGACCTATATCACAGTGCTTTCCGATGTATACGTTTCCTTCAATGTATACTCCGGACCTGATTATGCTGTCCTCATCCAGAAAGATTTCACCATGGATATGGGCTCCGTCCTCGATTGTGCCCTTGATTTCGGTTTTCAGATTGCTTATAAGCTCTTCATTGACTTCAATCAGTTCCCATGGACGGCCCACGTCAATCCAATCCTTGTTGGTTTTATGGCCGATTACCTTTTTGCCGTCGGCAATCTGAAGTGATACCGAATCGGTTATCTCATATTCTCCACGTTCGGAAATCTCTGTTTTTCTAATCTTATCGAAAATGTCATTGTTAAAAATGTAAATACCTGCATTGACAAGGTTGCTTGGAGCTTCCTCTTTTTTAGGTTTCTCCACAATCTTTTTGATGTTGCCGTCTTCGATTTCAACAACACCAAAAGCGGAAGGATCTTCAACCTCGGTTAAAACCATCAATGTGTCAGGTGTCATGTAATTGTACTTTTTGATAATTTCATTGATAATCTCATTGTCTAAAATAATGTCTCCGTTTAAAACTATCAAACTGTCTTCAATAAAGTTTTCACCATAGGAAATAGCATTTGCAGTTCCAAGGAAATCCTGTTGAGTTTCATAGGTGATGTTGACACCGAATTCACTGCCGTCTCCGAAGTATGCTTTGACCATTTCTTCCTTATAGCGAACAATTAATAAAATATCCTTAATACCATTGTCCCTTAATGATTCAATGTTATATTGGATAATCGGTTTTCCAGCTACTGGCAACATGGTTTTAGGCTTTGTAAGTGTTAACGGCCTCATTCTTGAACCTTCACCAGCACTCAATATAATTGCTTTCATTTTCTATCCCCATAAAAATTATCTAATAATATTATATGTTTAACTCTTTACCTATAAATTAATTTCTCTAAATCAAATAACTAATTTTAAATAATAGTTGCAATATAGTAGAACTATATTAGCTATGCTAATAGCAAAAAACACAAAAGGAGATTAATAAAATGACTGTATATGTTTGTTTACACTGTGAATACAGATTTGATTCAGAAAAAGGTGACCCTGCTTACGACATTCCTGCTGGAGCAACTCCTGCAGACATGCCAGAAGGTTGGGCTTGCCCAGAATGCGCAGCTTTAGGTATTGACGCATTCATCGCAGAAGAAGAATAATTCTTCTTCTCAAATTTTTTTTATTTTTCTCTTATAAGCTATTTTTTAAATTTTAGAAAGCCCTATTTCGAACTGGCGGCAAATAAAACTTTAGGGATATAATGGATGTGAAACTATTCTCTCAGGCCCTGATTAAGTTCATTTCAGGACTGATAATAATCTGTCTGTTGCTTTTCATACCTGCCGGAACATTGAATTACCCGAATGGATGGCTATTCATAGCACTGCTATTTCTGCCCATGCTTGTTGTTGGAACCGTCATATTTTTCAAATCCCCTGATCTTTTAAAGAGAAGACTGAACGCAAAAGAAGAGGAGAGCGAACAGAAAATGGTGATTGTGATAAGCGGAATCATATTTCTATCAGCATTCATTGTTGCAGGGCTGAATTTCCGCTTCGGATGGTTCAAGCTACCTGAAACGGTAGTCATTCTGGCTTCGACGATATTTTTAATAAGCTATGGAATGTATGGGGAAGTATTGAGGGAAAATCAGTACCTTTCACGCACTGTCGAAGTGAGTGAAAACCAAAAAGTCGTCGACAGCGGATTGTATGGGATTGTCAGACATCCAATGTACACCTCAACAATATTTCTGTTCCTATCCATGCCACTGGTTCTTGATTCGATTTTTTCATTCATCATAATGCTTGCATATCCTGCAATCATATTATTGAGGATAGGAAATGAGGAAAAAGTATTAGAAAACGAATTAAAAGGTTATAAGGACTACAAGCAAAAAGTGAAATACAAACTTATACCGTTCATACTGTAATTGTTTTAGGAAGTGATTAACATGACATCAAGCAAGGAATATCTGGAATACATACTGGAGCAGCTGTCTGATTTGGAGGGCATAACCCATAGGGCAATGATGGGAGAATACATCATATATTATCGCGGAAAAATCATCGGAGGTATCTACGATGACCGCTTTTTGATAAAACCTGTTAAAACAGCCAAAAAAATGATGCCCGATGCAGACATGGAACTGCCGTATGAAGGTGCAAAGGAAATGCTGCTCGTTGATGATGTGGAAAACAGAGAATTTCTAAAAGAATTGATTGAAGCGATGTATGATGAGCTTCCTTCTGCAAGAAGACGCAGATAGCAAGTGGTGTTCTTAATAATGTTTAAAACAAGTTTAAGTTTGTACCGACTAATATTTGCTGATTTATTTTTTTCTAAACAATCATAATGTTACAAAATTAGCAAAATAATATAAAATCAATGCCCACAACATGTTTGCACATGTTTGAACAGGTAGACATTGAAAACACATCAAACTAAAGTTCAGAATTCATGTATGCAAATGTGGAATTTACTATCCAACAACAGATTCCCATTTACGGGATTTAATTTTGAAGGCACCTATGAATAACCTGAATTCATATGCTTTTATAAGGAAATACTCCTTTTATCCGATATTCGTTTTTCAACCATGCTCTGAAAACAGAGTTTGGCATATAATACATATTATTTTCCATTTCAATTAGTCCTTTGTCCTGTAAATTGTTCAGTGATCTTCCGATTCCGCCACTGGTCACTTCCAATTTTTTAGCAATGTCTGACCTTTTTAAGGAATCATCAAGAAGAGTTGTCAGAATTTTCTGTTCCTGCAGATTTAGTTTAAACCATGATCCAGTAAAATGCATTGCCAAAACCGGTAAAAACTTATTGAAATTTTCTTTGATTGATTGTGAATCCAGAAGAGTGTTTTTTGGAAGCAAATTTCCGAATACATTTATATAAAATGGAATTCCTTTTGTGCAGTTATAAAATTGCTCAAAGCCGTCTTCACTGAATTTCAGGTAATCCGCCCTTTCCTGCAAGTACTCCTTTGTTGTTTCAAATGAGAATGGTTTTATTTCGATTGTCAGCATCCTTCCGCCAAAAGCACCATTGCTTCCAGCTATTTCTTCAATCAACCTGTCTTTAATACCCATACTTCCTGAAAATATGTATGAAACATTGTTCTGCTTTTGTATAAAGCTCCTCATATACCATAAAAAATCGTTTAACTGGTCGCCAAGCTCCTTTATTATCTGAAATTCATCGAAAAATATGAATACTCCATTAATATACATATCATATTCATCATAGAGATATTGTGGCAAGTCCATAACGAAGTTGGCTAATTTTTTGTAGTTTTCCTCAGTCCATAAAAATGGTACAGGATATCCTTTAATGCTTGTAATTTCCTTTAATGTGATGTCATGGGTTCTTATATATTTCTCCATTTTTTTGTCTTCGGTATTTATTCCAAATTCCTTGCATTCCTTCATGATTTCATCATACATCAATTCAATTACGGACTTTCTTGAAAATTCGCCCATCTGATATGCATTTGATGATGACAAATCTATGTAGACAACCAGATACTTTTCATTTCTGAATTCATTTTGTATTTTTTTCATTAATGCTGATTTGCCCACTCCTCTTATTCCGGTTAGCAATATGGAAGGAGAAGTGCCATATTGACCGCTTTTTAACAAATCGGATATGAATTTAATATCTTCTATTCTGTTGTAGAACTGATTATCATCCAAATCAATGTTAGTTCCCCATGCCAATTCATTCATGTTTATCACTTGACTTTAACTTTAATATTTATATTATTTAAAAGTATTCAATTTGAATAATTTATCCTAACTGGATAATTAATCCCATGTATTCAATTTGAATAATTTATCCTAACTGGATAATTTATCCATAATATCCTGCCAGAATACATCCTAATCATCAGAGCATTTTTTCACCGTTTTCCAATTTATGATAACATTTGGGATTGACAGTGGTGAATTGTCCGTCATCAGCGACCTGCATTTGAATTTCCCTTACGTTACGTTTAATTTTTACCATACGAAGATTTTCCATGAATTGCACCTTGAAATCAATCAACAGTTAATGTTTTAACGAATTTGAAGATGGCTACAAATGCTCCAACAATTCAGATATCTCATCAATATCTTCCTTAGAAATACACCATTTAACTATTTTTTGATAATTTTAGTTGCATTTTTTCAATAGTTTATTTTACAATTTAATTAAAAAATATATTTTCAAAGTGCGACTTTATGAAAAAACAAAAATACGGTTGATTAAACATACATGTATTAAAACAGTACAAAACTAGTCAAAAAAAGTAATATTGAAGATGAAAACCATCTTCTATAAATTTTCATTAATTATTTTCACACAAGTTTCCTTAATCTCTTCTGCCCTTTGAGCATCACGAGATTCCAAAGTGATTCTTATATAATCTTCAGTTCCGGACGGTCTTACCAATACCCAGCTGTCATCGGCGAATGTAAGCCTTACCCCATCAATTGAGTTTACATCTGAAATATCGTCAAATGCTGATTTCAAAAGATCTTCCATGTTTTCCATTACTTTGATTTTTGCCTCTTTGGAGCATGTTATCTTTTCACGGATGTTCGGATATGAAGGGATTTTAGCAAGCAAATCAGATAACTTGCCTTTTTTGGATACAAGTTCCGCCATTCTCAAACCGGATAGGATACCATCTGGACACATGCAGAAGTCCGGATGCAACCAGGTTCCTGAAGGCTCCCCACCGAATGCTGCGTCCTTTTCAATGATTACCTCAGCCACATTGACATCTCCAACAGGAGTCCTGAAAACTTCGCCCTTTACGGATTCGTCCATGCACAATCCAGCATCAACGGTTGTCACGACATCTCCGTCGAACTCTTTTGAAATCAATGCCAAAAGTGAATCGAATGGTGAAATGTTACCATTTTCATCGACTGTAATCATCCTATCTGCATCGCCGTCGTGAGCAACTCCCAAATCGGCCCCAATGGCTACAACAGTTTTCATAAGATTTCCTAGGTTTTCGGCATTAGGTTCCGGATTTCTTCCCGGGAAAAATCCGTCAGGCTGTGAGTTCAATGTTGTGACTTCGCATCCCGCTTTTCTAAATACTAAAGGTGATATTTCGCTTCCTGCACCGGATGCACAGTCAATTACCACTTTAAGGCCTTCCTTGATGTCAACCATGCCAACCAAATCATCAATATACTGTCCCTTGATCTGTTCGTTGACGCTTAATTTTCCAACCTTATCCCATGAGACTGAAACGTATGCTTTTTCGGCATAAATCCTCTCGATTTCCGCTTCCTGTTTGGAAGTATATGCCATTCCGTTTTTGTTCCACAACTTGATTCCGTTATAAGGGGACGGATTGTGTGAAGCGGTAAGCATTATTCCCGCATCGGCATCGAGTTTTTCGGTAGCATAACCAACCAATGGAGTTGGAACCATACCAATCTTAACTACATTGATTCCGCTTTCCAGAAGCCCTGCACAGATTGCCTGGTCGAGCATTTCATTTGTTGTACGGGTATCGTAACCTAAAACGACAGTACCTTCATTTCCAAGATAATATGCAAGAGACTTACCTACATTCAATGCAAGTTCACAAGTCACTTCAGAGCCCACCAGTCCTCTGATTCCGGATGTTCCGAATAGTTTTTCAGCCACCATATTATCACCTATGCACCGAATTTATGGGCATAATTCATTAAGTCCATCATAATGTTCATCACGTCTGCTCCTCTGATTCTGTTGAGGCCACCTTTTGCACAGGCCCTTTCGGAGAATTCACAAACATCATCAACCCTTACTTCAGGGCCTCTAATCAATACAGGCACAGGATCTCCTGAGTGGTTTTTGACTGAAATCGGGGTTGAATGGTCAGCGGTCAGGTAAATGTAAACGTCTTCAAGCTTTATGAGTTCGCTCATTACAACCTCATCGACTTTTTCTATGAATTCCTTTTTCTCCATTGTCTGGCCGTCGTGGCCCGCTTCGTCTGCACCGTCAATGTTGATTAGGAAAAAGTCATGGTCTGAGTTTTTAACCTGGTCTATGATTGTATCACGGATGTTGTCAAGATTTGTGTCGATTCCGCCGGTTACGTCTTCCATTTCAATGACGTCCATTCCTGCAAATCTTCCGATTCCCATAATCAATCCGGTTTCTGCAATACAGGCTGAGTTGACTTCATATTTTTCATTTAAAGGCTCTACGCTAGGAACTTCACCTGCACCACGCGGGATGACAATGTTTGCAGGAGGTTCGCCTTCCTCGATTCTTTTAATGTTGACAGGATGGTCTTTGGTCATTTCATAAGTTTTCACGACCAGCTTGTTCAAGATGTCTGCGGTTTTTGCCGCTTCTGGAGTATCGTCCAACGGTTTGACTTCTTTAGGTTTGTTTCCTTCCACTTTAGGGTCTGCATCACTTACTTTGCCTGAAAGGCCTTCACCTCTTAGGACCAAGACTGCCCTGTGGCCTGTGGATTCCTTAAAGATGATTTTGATATCAGGATAGTCATCCAAAACCATTGTATTCAATACGTCGACTATTTCCTTGGTTCCTTCCTTGATTCTTCCTGCACGCCTGTCGGTTACAGTCAAGTCATCATCCACGGTTGAAAAATTACACCTGAATGCGATGTCGCCCGGCAAAACCTCTACGCCTACACCATTCGCTTCGAACGGACCTCTTCCGGTGTAGACTTCATAAGGGTCATAGCCTAAAATTGACAGGTGTGCTGTGTCACTTCCAGGTATGATTCCGGGAGCTATTGAATCCATTATACCAGTAATCCCTTCTTCTGCCATCTTATCCATGTTTGGAGTGTGTGCAGCTTCAAGAGGAGTTTTATTTCCTAATTCCTTAATAGGACGGTCCCCCATACCATCCATGATTAAAATAAGACCTTTCATAAATATCACCTAAATTATAATAATATGATTTTTATATTTAATAGTTAAAATAATTTGTTTAAAAAATAGTTTAAAAAATTAAAATTGATTTTATAACATTAAAATTCCAACGAGTGCACCGACGATTGTTGCAATAAGGTTTACATGTTCGTTGGTAATGATATGTCTGTTTTCAAAAAGAGCGCCCAAAATACTGTCGGCAAAGCAACCTATGGTTCCTGAAATGATGGAAACTACAATCGCCAAAAGCAGATTCGGCATGATTCCAAGCAGATATGCTGCAATACCTATGATTGCCGCACCAATGATTCCAACTGATGTTCCCAAAACTGAAACCGCACCGTTAGTGCCCGGATCCACCTTCTGGAAAGTTGTAATCAAGCGAGGCTCACTGTCAAGGACTCCTATTTCAGAAGCCAGGGTATCGGCAGTCGCTGTTGCAATAGCTCCGATGAACCCTCCTACAAACGGAAGGTAGTAACCTCCGAATGCTGCCATGAAGCATGCAACAACACCATTTGAAATTACGTTTTTGGAAGTTCTTCTTCCTTCAAACTCGCCTAAAGACATTTTGTACTTTTTGGAGTATTTGGTTGCAAGCAAAGACATCACCAGGAAAAGAACAATCAGCAAAAGCCAGTTGGCGCCTGCTGAGAAAATGATTATGATTCCCATAATAATCATTACTGCTGTTCCGAAAATGTCGAGGGATTTCCTGTAGTATGTAATGAATCCCAAAATAAACAGAAGGATTACATACACCCAATTAATCATAACTGCTTCAACCATAATTATCAAAGATATCTTTGTTTAAAACCATATAAAAATATTTACATGAAAACCAGTTCATATTCCATCAACATGAAACTAACTTACCATCATTTTTTCAAAGCATTTTAAAAATCTTTATATTTTTTATCAAAAAGATATTTATATGATACTTCGATTTGCAATAATGTCTATTTCAATGACTTCAAGTATCAACAAATTAAACCGATGATGATTATGATTTCAAAGACAAACAAAAAATTATTAGCATTATTTTTAGCTGTCGCTATCCTTTTGATTTTGCCTGTCTCTTTTGCAAGCGAGGATGCGGCTGCAAACACAACTCAGAATATTGCTGTTGGTGGCGATTCGACAGTCCCCTCATTAGCTGATGATGCCGGCCAAATCTATGTTGACGCATCAAACGGGAAAAGCAACGGTACCGGCAGTGAAAATGACCCCGTGCAAACCATTTCTCAAGGCCTGAATCTGGTCAGGGATGGAGGAACCATTTATCTGACAGGAGAATTTGCAGGTGAAGGAAACACCAATCTCACCTTTGACGGAAACGTTGACAACATTGCCTTTGTAGGGCTTAAGGACGCCGTAATAAACGGTAATTTTTCAACATCTTTTGTTCTCATTGAAAGGGGAACATACTCCTTTGAGAAAATATCATTTGTCAACCATTTTAAAGGAGAAACCGAAAACAATTTCGGCGGTGCAATCTGCAATGTTGAAGGAAAAGTAACATTTAACCAATGCCTTTTTGAAAACAATTCAATTTCAGGAATCAACAAGGCAAACGGAGGAGCAATTGACAACTCCGGTACCATGACAATAAGAAACTGCACTTTCCAAAACAACTCAGCATACGTTTCAAATTCCTCAGGCTTTCGTAAAAATGCTGCAGACGGAGGAGCAATATCCAATTTAGGCAAGCTTTATGCATATGATACCCTTTTTGTGAACAATACTGTTTTAAGAAACGGTGGAGCAATCAGAACACAGGACGGCGCAAGCTCTTATATTGAAAACTGCGAATTCATAGGAAACTTTGCAGGCTATCACATGTCCGGAGGATCATTCGGCGGTGCAATCTACACATGGGACTGCGAACTGACACTTGTAAGCTCAACATTTAAAAACAATAGGATTTATGATGCATCCGGCTACGGAGCGCAGGGAGGAGCAATCTCTTCCGACAGAGGAAGCGGCATCATCAACATTAAAAACTGTGAATTCACAAACAACACTGCTGATGGTGTTGGAACCGTCAACGGCCAATCCATATACATAGGAGCCGTTACCGCAAACATAAACTACTGTTCCATAGATACCGGAGTTTACTCCATTTCACAAAGTTCAGACTTCAATTATAACTGGTGGGAAGTCAGCGATGGCGATTTCAAAAAATTAATTGAAAACCTGCCCCCTAATGCAAAAGTGAAAACATTTGCAGAGGCAAAAATTTCATCAAACGACAGCGAACTTCAAATAGGAAAAACCGTCGAAATTACAGTGAAACTATGCTGGAACGGAACCGACTCACAAACCTACATCGACCTGATTCCGACAAGGCCTATAAGCTTGAAAAGCAACTGCGGAAATCTGGCCAATGAAAGCGGATATCTGACAATTGGCATATTTGACACAACCCTTAAAATAAACAGCACTGCAAATCCATTGATAACAGCAGATATCAGCAACGTTATTGTGAAATTCGATTTTACAAAAGAGGAAGCGGAAACCGAACTCAATGTTACCTGCAAAAACATAACAGAAGGCGAAACCGCAACAATCGTCATTTCTGCAAACAAGGAAATTGACGGAATTTGTCTAATAGACATCGGTGAAGGCAGATATTATGCGGAACTTGTTAAAGGAAAAGCCAGTGCAAGCATTGCGGATTTAAAAGAGGGAGAATATGACGTTATCGTGAAATACCTGAACAATAATTATACAAATACCCTCAATGCCACAGCCAAACTGGCCGTAAGCAAAAAAATCCAACCGGAATTAAAAGTCAACATCACACAAAATAAAAGAAGTGCAATCGTTAAAATTGAAATAGACACCAATTCAACAGACAACATAACCGTGACAGTTGACGGAAAGCAAATCAAAACACAACCTGTTTCAGACAATGCGGTTGAAGCTGAAATTGCAGATTTAAGTTGCGCAATTCACGGCATTGAAATTGCATATGCAGGAGACTTAAAATATGAGGAGTTCATAACTGTCAACAAAACAGACGCTTCAATTATCGTCAAACCGGGTTTCACATATAATGCATGTGACGTGAAGGCAAAAGAACAATGCGGAAAACTGACCTTTGAATTAAAAGACATTGACGGAAACATCCTATCAAACAAAACCGTACAGGTGGCACTTAACTGCAAAGTCCATAATTTGACCACCGACGAAAACGGAAAGGCAAATTTAAACATCAATTTGGAAAATGCGAAAGTGTACACATGTGCAATTTCATTTGGTGGCGATGAGACATACAATGCCTCCCCGTTGAGCGTGACTAAAGTAACCGTGAACAAAAAGAAAACCACAATTTCCGCATCTGCAAAAACATTTAAGGCAAATGCAAAAACAAAAACAATCAGCGTAACTTTAAAAACTGTTAAAAACCAATATGATGGAAAAACCTATCTTTACAAAGGCAAAAAGATTACCTTAACTGTCAACGGCAAAACATATTCGGCCAAAACAGATTCAAAAGGCGTTGCCAAATTCAATGTCAAATTGACTAAAAAGGGCAAATATAGTGCTAAAGTCAAATTTGGCGGAGATTCCACATATAAATCATCGAACAAATCTATAAAAGTTACAATAAAATAAGTGAGAAATTTTTCTCACATTTTTCTTTTTTAAATCTGTTCGCAAAAAAATATTGCAAACGAAAAAAAACAAAATAAATTAATAATTAAAATTTGAAATATTTAACTAGAGGGATGAAACATGAAATTTGAAAGGGTTGTTGAATCTTATACATACAGTCGCTTTGGGGAAATTCTATATGTACTGCACAAAAATAACCGCAAATACCTCAACAATTCACTATCCGAATACGACTTGAATTTGCTTCAGGCAATGTGTATCCTAACTATTGACCAAAAGGAAGACGTTAGTCAAAAGGAATTGACTGAAATGTTATATTTAACCAAAAGCGGAATTACCAAAGCAATAAATAAACTCCAGGAAGAAGGATTTGTTGTAAAAGAAAGATCCCAAAAGGACAATCGTAAATTCGTTTTGAAACTGACACAAAAAGGAAAAGACATCATTCCAAAATTAAATGCCATCAACAATGAATGGGAGCAAAAAATAGGATTGACCGAATTAGATGACTCTTTTATAGAAACCCTTAAGGAAATGACATACAAATCCATTGAGCTGAACCTGGAATAATCTCATTTTTTGATTGGAAAAACACCACAAATTTTTCCATGCGTTTACTTGAAAGTACGATTAAAATAATTGATAGTTATATGATTTAAATTAAAATATTAAATTATTCTATCAAAATAATCAAAAGTCCTAAAAAAATTAATAAATTATTAATCGTACATGTAGATGTAGCAAAGTAAAATTTAAAAAAAAGATAAAAAAATTAGGAAATATCATTTCCTAAATCTTCTGATTTGAGTTGTGCCGACAGCCAATATGATCAATAACAATAGCAATATCGGATTTCCGGTTGGGTAATTGGCTAATGGCACACCGCCTTCAACAGTACCATTACCGTGTCCGTTATCTTCAACTACAATTGTTGCTGTTGTTTCATTTGCTTCATAATTGCCATCACCGGAATAATAAACAGAAACTGTATAGGTTCCCGCATTCAATCCAGGTATAGAGAATATGGCTTTGCCGTCAATGACTTCGGAAGTGTATTTTTTACCGCCGACAGTGATTGTTACCTCACCTGTAGCATCGCTTGGAAGGTTTACAATAACGGTTGCATCATCACCCACTTCAATATAGTCACCAGTGGCTGAAATCGGAGCAGGATTCTTGATTACCTTGAATGAAACACTATTGGAACTTGGCAAGTATTTGTCATCACCTTCATATGTAACGGTTGCCTTGTAATTTCCTGCCGGAAGGTTTGGAATAATTACTTTGGCCCTGCCGTTAATTATTTCACCAGAATAATCAACGCCGTCAACAGTGACGATCACATGGCCTGTAGCGTCACTTGGAACATTGACTGTGATAACTTCATCCTTTCCAACTTTAATATTTTTGGAAGATGGATTCACAAATGAAGAGCGTTTTTCAACTTCAAATTGACCAGTGGTGAAGTTTCCAACGTAATTATCATCCCCACCATAAGTTACAGCAACAGTCTTATTGCCAAATGTCAATCCAGTTACATTGAATACTGCCTTACCGTCCTTGATTGTAGCATTATAAGATACTGCATTGATTTCAATTGTTACAGTGCCAGTTGCATTTTCAGGTACGGTTACAACAACATATTCAGTATCTCCAACATAGATATCCTGTACGCTGACACTTATTGGAGTTGTTTTCTTAGGAATAACCACAGATGAATCCACGGTTTGGCCTTTGTGGGAGTTATCACCTGAATAGATGACTTCAATGTCATGTTTGCCAGGAGTTTCATTTGCTAAATCGATTGTTGCAACTCCGTCAACTATTTCGGCTTCATAAGTATTGTTTCCAACTTTAATTGTTATGTTTCCGGTTGCATTGTCTGAGACAACTACTTTAACAGTGCCGTTTCCTAAATCGGTGACATCCATTTTGCAGTCACTTGCAGTTACTCTGAATTTGGTTGAATTTGAGGATGGCAAGTATTTGTAGTTACCGTTGTAGGTTACAGATACATCATACTCCCCTCTTGACAATCCTGAAATGACCAATATTCCTTTTCCGCTGTCAACAGCTACACTGAATTTTGCCTCATCACCGACCGGAACTCCTAAAACACCGTCAGAATCGAATGTGAATGATTTGCCATTTATTACGACAGTTAAGTTGCCTGTTGCATCTGCCGGAACTTCAAATATGATTACTTCATTTTCTCCAACAGTTATGTTTCTTGCAGTAGGAATCACATATGACGGAACTTTGTTTACGTTGAATACAGTGTTGTTGCTGCTTGGCAGGTATTTGTCATCACCTGTGTAAGTCAGGTTAACAGGATAAATTCCATTCGGCATGCGAGGTATTTGTGTGCTTCCTGTACCGTTGGTTACGTTTACATAGTATCCAACACCATCAATGTCTATCAATACTTGTCCGGTTGCATCGCCAGGAACAGTTACGATAATTGTTACGTTTTCACCGACGTTGATGTCAGTGACTGTAGCACTTACGTATGATTTGACCTTGGATATAGTCACATTGGCAGTTGTGTGTGCACCCATGTAGTTGTCATCGCCGGAGTATTCGACAGCTATTGTCTTGGTTCCATCAGTCAGATTATTTATTGTGAATGTTGCAGTTCCGTTAACCAGTTCAGTGGTGTATTTTACACCGTCAACTTCGATTGTTACATTTCCTGTTGCGTTTTCAGGTGCTTCTACTGTGATTATTGTATCTTCACCGACACCACCAGGTACGGTTATGATTTCAATTGGAGAGACATATTTAGGTCCTGTTACAGTAGTATTGACATTTGAAGCAGCATGAGTGTTATCTCCACTATAGATTACCTCAACGCTGTTTTTGCCCGGAGTCAAGTTGTCCATAGTTACAGTAGCTGTACCGTTAATGACTTCGGCAGTGTAGGTATCGTTTCCGACTTTAACTGTCACATTACCTGTGGCATTATCACCAACAACCACAACAACAGTACCATTACCGTAATCAACAACCTTCATGTCAGGAACAACCTTAGCCTCCTTAACAGTGAAGTTACCAACAGTATAATTAGCAGTGTAATTGCCATCACCGGAATACTCGACAACAAATGTCTTATCACCGGCAGTTAGATTATCAATAGTGACAACAGCCACACCATCCTTAATCTCACCAGGATAAGCCTTACCATCAACATAAACAGTCACATTACCAGTAGCATTCTCAGGAACTTCCACAGTGACAACCACAGGCTCACCCTCAGTAACCTCAGAAACATCAACCTTAATTTCACCAGGATACTTAGGAGCAGTTATTTCAGTTGTAGTGTTAGCTGCTTCATGAGTATCATCACCTGAATAGATTACATCAACCTTATGAGTTCCAGGAGTTACATTACCATCCAATTGAACAACAGCAGTACCATTAACAACAGTAGCATTAAACTCTTTGTCTCCAACCTTAATAGTCACATTACCAGTAGCATTATCACCAACAACCACAACAACAGTACCATTGCCATAATCAACAACCTTCATGTCAGGAACTACTTTGGCTTTTGCAACAGTCAAGTTACCAACAGAGTAATTGCCAGTGTAGTTATCATCACCAGAGTAGACAACAGCAACAGTATGATCACCAGCAGTCAAATTATCAACAGTGATAATCACTTTACCATCTTTAACAGTTCCAGGATAATCCTTACCACCAACACTAACAGTAACATTACCGGTAGCGTTCGCAGGAACATTAACTGTAATTACAACTGGCTCGCCCTCTTTAGCCTCACCAATCACAACATCAATCGGAGCATCATACTTAGGAGCAGTTATATTAGCAGTAGTGTTAACAGCCTCATGAGTACCGTCACCTGAATAGATAACCTCAACTTCATGAGTTCCAGGAGTTACATTACCATCCAATTGAACAACAGCAGTACCATTAACAACAGTAGCATTAAACTCTTTGTCTCCAACTTTAACAGTCACATTACCTGTAGCGTTATCACCAACAACCACAACAACAGTACCATTGCCTTGGTCAATTACTTTAATGTCATTTTCATCCAAGTTAATTTTATTTACATTGAATGTGGCTGTGTTGTTGGACGGTTCGTATTTCTTAGATCCGTCAAAGGTTACGTTAACAGTATAAGGACCAACACCTAAATCAGGAACTACCAATGTGCCTTTTCCGCCTGAAACGAATACTGTGTAATCAGTACCATCAATACTTACGGTCACATTGCCGGACAAGTCTTTAGGGGTTTCCACATTAATTATAGCCTTGTCTCCAACAGTGATGTTTTCAACTGTTACATTGACGCTTGAAGCGACTTTGGATACTTTAAAGCTTGTGGTGTTATTGGCTTGAGCGTATTTGTCATCACCCAGGTATCTGACTGTTACATTGTAATCGCCACTAGCCAGGTTAGGTACGTATAATTGGCCTTTGCCGCCAGTTATGTTTACATAGTAGCCAATACCGTCGACATCGACAAGTACCGGTCCTGCAATATCACCAGGTGCTGTTATTTCGATTAGTACATTATCACCAACGTCAATGCTGGTTGCATTTACTGTAATTTGTGGAATGGCCTTGGATACTTTGAATACTGCTGTATCATTTGATTCATAGTAATTGTTGTCGCCATAGTAGAATGCGTGTACATAATATTCGCCTGCACCTAAGTTTGGAATTGTAATTGTAAGGTTTGATTTGTTGACTATATGTTCAACACCGTTTACGAATACTGAGATGTTTCCTGTGGCCGCATCAGGACCGAATTCCAGTTCGATTGTTACGTTTTCGCCAACACTAATGTTTCTGATTTCCTTGATTGTTAATGAGGAAGGCAATTTGGATACTTCAAATACTGAACTTCCTTTGTGTTCAATTACTTTTGTTCCGTTTTGCTCAAGATAGTTAGCTTCAACAGTGTATTTGCCGGCAGGCAATAAGTCCAATTTCAATCTTGCGGAAGTTGCGTTGAATGGGTCTCCATAGTATGAACTGAATGTTGCATTATCTCTGAATACGATATTGCCGTTGCTGTCTTTAACCGTGATTGTCACATTATCTCCAACGTGGTTGCCTGAAACAAATACTAAAATATTTTCCTGATCAGCCACTGTTACAGGTTCTGTATCAACAGCAAGTCCTTTACCGGTCATGTACACTTCAAATTCTGTTTCGTTTTCGCTTCCAATGTATTTGTCGTCACCAAGATATTTTGCAGATACATTGTACAGTCCAATTTGCGGAGTTTCAAGATGCAGGATGCCTACACCATCGTTTACATAGATGATGTAGCTGGTATTCTTGAGTCCGTCTGAAATTGTAATATTAACTTTGCCTGTTGCATCAACAGGAGCCCTGACTGTAATGTTTACATCACTGCCGTTGGCTATGATTCCATTATCAGATACTGTTACGTTAATTTGAGATGGAACCTTGCTTACAGTGAATGTTTGAGTGCCATTCACATTTGAGAAGTATTGGCCGTCACCCAAGTAGGTTGCAACTACATGATATGTTCCGTTTCCTAGTTTGCTGATTGGAAGTGATCCGACACCATTAGTGACATTTACTGTGTAGTTGGTTCCGTTGACGTTTACGACAACAATACCTGTAGCGTTATATGGAACTGTTACATTGACGTATGCCACATCACCAACGCTGATGTCTGAGACATTGACGTTGACAAATGAACTGCGTTTGTCCACAGTGAAGTTGGCTGTTGTGAAGTTTTCTGTGTAGTTTGAATTGCCAGAATAGATTACAGCAACTGTCTTGTTACCATATGTCAGGTTTTCAACCACAAATCTTGCAATGCCGTTATCATAGCTTACAGGAGCATATGATTCACCATTGATTTCAATTGTTACATCTCCACTAGGGGCTGTTACATTGATGTAGGCAACATCTCCAACTTTAATGCTAGATACATCAACTGATATTGGAGATTCTAATTTTGGAATTGTTACTGTTCCGTTTAATGTAGCATTAGTGTAGTTTCCATCACCGGAATATACTGCTGTGATGTTATGTTTTCCAGGAGTTACGTTTTCTAATGTGATTACAGCTATACCATCGGAAACATTTCCTGTGAAGTTTTTGCCATCAACATAAATTGTCACATTTCCAGTTGCGTTTTGTGGCACTATGACAGTGACTGTGCCGTTTCCATTGTCAACAATTTCAATATTTGAAGTGGAATTAAGTTTGGCCACGGAGAATGTGGTTGAGTTAGTGTTCGGCAGGTATTTTTCATCACCATTATATGTTACGTTTACTGTCTTATCACCAACAGTCAAACCAGAGACATCTATGCTGATTACACCATCAGTGATACCGATTGTCTTATTAAATTCATCTCCTATGACAACTGTCACGTTGCCAGTTGCGCCAGGAGTTACAGTTATATTTACAATTGCAACATCACCTAAAGTGATGTTTTCAACTTTTACGATTATGTCTGATTTGACTTTACTTACATTGAAGCTGTCTGATGAAGTTGCGCCTTCATAATAGCCGTCACCAGAGTAAGTCACATCAACATTATAAGTTTTATTTTCTAAATTATCAATTTCCAAGGCGATTTCTTGGCCTTTGACAATGTCAACATGGTATTTTGTGCCGTCAACATCGATTACGACATATCCTGTCGCATTGTCCGGAAGGCTGACGATGATTCTTTCAGTTTGGCCAACGGTTCTGTTGGATACGTCAACAGACATTGCAGGTTTGACCTTGCTTACGTTGAATGTGTCTGAGGTCCAGTTTCCGTTGAAGTTATCATCACCTTCATATATTACAACAACTGAGTGAGTTGCGTTGGTTAATTTATCTAAAGTTAAGTTTGCTTTACCGTCATGGATTGTTCTTGTGTAGTTTTTGCCGTCAACGTTAATGATTATTTCACCGGTTGCATTGACATTGCTGAGTGTTACGTTGATTACCTCTTTGCCGTCTACACGGATGTCTTCAACTTGAACGTCGACAGTTACGTTGTCTTTTGCAACAAAGAATATTGTTTTTATGGTTGCTTTGTTGTAATTTTCATTTCCGTTGTATGTTACCTCAACAGGGTATGCGCCTGCATTCAAGTTATGTACTTCAAGGGTGGCTTTGCCTTTGAAATCATTGATTGCAGCGGCGATACCTCTTAAAATATCTTTTCCGCCTTCGCCCTCTTTAAGGACAATGGTTCTTTCTGTTCCGTTTACTTTAATGGTAACATTTCCGGAAGCTTTGACATTGACAATGATGTATTCAACTTCACCATAGGTAATGTTTTGGACCTCTACGGTCATTACAGGATCTGCTTTTGCAACTGTGAAGTTCATCTCAGCGGAACTGTTTGTGTAGTTGGCGTTTCCGCTGTAGTCGACGTAAACTGTGTAGTTTCCTGCAGTCATGAATCCTGGAACATCGATTGTTACTTTTCCGTCAATGATTGGTTTATCAGTTACGCTATATTTGTCAACGGTGACATTGACTGTTCCTTCTGCGTTGATATAGATTATGATTGTTTCGCTTTCACCATAAGTGATGTTTTGAGGAACAATGATTATTTCTGCGATTGCCTGTCTGACTGTGAAGTTGTTCATAGCGCTTACAGCAGGCAGGAATTTGTCATTTCCGCCGAAGTAAACTGTCACATTGTATTCACCGGCTTCAAGGCCGTAGACAGTCAAGTTACCTTTGCCTTGAGATACGAATGCAGTGTAGTTTTTGTCATTGATTTCAACTTTGACAACACCTGTAATGTTGTCTTGAGTTTCAAAGCTAATGAATTCACCTGCACCGACAGTGATGTTGGTTCCGTTTACGCAGAATTCTGGTTGGAACTTGGATATGACTAAACTTGAATTTGTTTTGTTTGTGAAGTACTTATCATCACCTTCATAGACTGCAGTTACGTTGTATCTGCCTGCAGCCAATCTGGTTATGTTGAATATAGCAGTTCCATTTGTGATATTTGCATAGTAGTGGTCATCACCGATGTTAAGCAATACTCTTCCTGTTGCATTGTTAGGAAGTGTTACATTGATTTGTTCAATTTCGCCAACTTTAGAGTTGGTTACGCTGATATCCATTGGAGTGATTCTTTTTGATACATTGAATATGGATGAAGCGTTTGATTCGTAGTAATTGTGGTCTCCGAAGTAAACAGCATGTACAATGTATTCACCTACACTTAAGTTTGGAATTGTAAGTGTAAGGTTTGAAGTGTTGGTCTTGTGCTCAACACCGTTAACGAATACTGAGATATTTCCTGTTGCAGCATCAGGTTTCAATTCAAGTTCAATTGTTACGTTATCTCCAACTGTAACGTTTCTGATTTCCTTGATTGTCAATGTGGAAGACATTTTGGATACTGTAAAGCTTCCGCTTCCTGTATGTTCAATCACTTTGGTTCCATTTCTCTCAACATATATCGCTTCAACTTCATAATCATCTGCAGGCAATTGGTCTAAGGTGATTCTTGCTATTGTCCTGTTGAGTTGTGAGTTGTAGAATGTTGTGAATGTAGCATTTTCCCTGACAACAACATTTCCTTGTGAATCTTTGACAACGATTGTTACGTTATCTCCTGTGTGATTGCCGGATACCCATATAGCAATAGTCTCGTTTTGAGCCACTGTGACAGGTTCTGTATCGACCGCAAGTGATTTTCCTGTAGGATATACTTCAAAGTCTGTTCCGTTTTCGCTTCCAAGGTATTTGCCGTCACCAAGATATTTGGCGGTTACGTTGTATATTGCAATCGCTGGAGTTTCAAGGTGCAACATGCCGACGCCATCGTTTACGTAAATGATGTATGATTCGTTCTTGAGTCCGTCAAATACAGTTATATTGACTTTGCCTGTTGCATCGACAGGAGCTTTGATAGTTATGTTTACATCAGTGCCGTTAGGTATTATGCCCTCATGTGATACTGTAATGTTGATTTGTGATGAGACTTTGCTTACAGTGAATCTTTGAGTGTCATTTGCGCTTGACAAGTATTGCTCATCGCCAATGTATGTTGCAATTACATGGTATGTTCCGTTTGTGAGTTTATCGATTGGAAGAGATCCTACACCACATGTAAGGTTTACTGTGTAGTTGGTTCCATTTACATTTACGATTACATATCCAATTGCATTATCAGGAACAGTCACATTTATTATTTCTACATCGCCGACATCAATGTCTGAAACATTGACTTCAACGAATGAATTGCGTTTGTTGACTGTGAAGTTTTCAGTAGTGGAGTTGGCCACATACTTGTAATTTCCACCATAAATCGCAACAACAGTCTTATTGGCGTAAGCGAGGTCATTTACTTCAAAGTAAGCAACACCATTCTCATATTTAACCTTATTATATGATTTGCCGTTAATTTCAATAGTTACATTATCACTAGGAGCAGTCACATTAATATAAGCAGTACCCGCAACAAGAATGCTATCAACAGCAATAGTGATTGGAGCTGCATGTTTATTGATGTAGAATACGCCAGTAGCTGTTTTATTTTCATATTTAGCATTACCGAAGTAAGCGGTAATATTATATCTGCCGGCAGACAATCCTGTAGTATCGTTATTGAATACTGCTTTGCCTTGAGAAATTCTAGCAGTGTAATTAGTTCCATTAATGTTGACAATCACAATACCTTCCGCATCAACAGGAACATTAACAACGATATTAGTATCCTCTTCGACTTTAATATCGCCAGCAGTTATGTTAATTAAGTAATCAGAAGTCTTATTAGTCACAACATCAACTTGAGCACCACCAGATGTGAAGTTCTTATCACCAGGATAACTTACAGTCACGGTGTAACTGCCGCTTTCTAAAACATCAGTTACAACTACGGCAATGCCCTCAGCATTAGGCTTGATACTGTAGTCCCTACCTACATTAACAGTGATATTTTCAGTAGTTCTAGGATCAACTTTAACAATGATTGTAGCATTCTTGCCGGCTTCAGCAATAACTTTGATAATATCAACATCAGGTTGGATTTGTCTTACTTCAAATGATTTATTGACTTTATTAGTGTTGTTTAAGTTGTATTTGCCGTCACCAGAGTAGTTAGCGTAAACTGTGTAGTTATCAGCAGCCAAACCGTCAACAATCCAACTTACTCTACCGTTATCGATTGGTAAGGTAATATTTTGAGTATTGTTGATTCTGATTGTAATAAATCCAGTAGCATCAGAAGTGATGTTTACAGTAATGTTTGCTTTTTGACCATAATCAATGGACTCGACAGTAATATTCATAATCACATCGGATTTGGTCATTGTGAATGTTTCAGTATTGTTAATGCTTGATTTATACTTATCATCACCAATGTAGGTAGCATGGACATAGTAAGTGCCAGCACCAAGACCAGCGATTTGGACAGATCCACGGCTACCGGTTAAATTGATTGTGTAATTGGTGCCGTTGACATTAATTGTCACATATCCTGTAGCACCGTCAGTCACATTAACAGTTATTGTAGCATTATTGCCTACAGAATTACCTACGGCTGTTACATCCAGTACAGAATCGCGTTTGGATACTGTGAAGTTTTCAGTAGTGGAGTTAGCCACATATTTGCTGTCTCCAGCATAAATTGCAACAACAGTCTTGTCGCCGTAAGCCAGGTCACTTACTTCGAAGTAGGCAATACCATTTTCATATTTAACTTTATCATAAGATTTACCGTTGATTTCAATAGTTACATCACCTGTTGGAGCAGTTACGTTAATATAAGCTGTATCACCAACATATATTGAATCAACATCAATATCTAACGGTGCATCATGTTTGAATACCCAGTAATCAGTAGTTGCATATCTGAAACCATATTTGCCGTCAGTGAATGTCACATTTACAGTATGGTTACCGTAAGGCATGGTCACATTCCACTCAGCAACACCCTGACTAATTGTTGCATTATATTTAAATTTACCATCAATGTAGATTGAAACATTGCCAACAGCATCAACAGGAACTTTAACCACAATTGTAGTGTTAAGATCAACTTTAGTGTCATTTGCAGTAACGTTGATTTGATAGCAGTCCACTTTAGTTACAGTCAATCCGTCAACGAGAGTTGTGCTTGTTACAGGAGTGTTGTTGTCATCACCAATGTATTCTACAGTTATATCATATTTACCTGCAGGTAATTTGTTAATTGTAAATGTTGCCATACCATTTTCGATTGTAGCATTATATTTAATTCCGTTTACAGTGATTGTAATGTTTCCTGTAGCGGTTTCACTAATTCTGACAACGATTGTAGCATTTGTAGCGGCATCAGTAGTTGACTCTTCAATTGTAATTGCGGAGATTGCTTTAGTGACTTTAAATGTCTTGTTGGTAGAGTTGATATTGTATTTTTCATCACCGGAGTAAATAGCGTAAACTGTGTAGTTTTCAACACCAAGACCTTCGACAATCCATGTTACTTTGCCGTTTTCGATAGGTAATGTCACATTCATGGTTTCATTTATTCTGATTGTAATGAATCCTTTAGCATCATCAGTCACGTTCACTGTGATGTTGACTTTACCGCCGTATGTGATGTTTTCGACAGTAATGTTAATTCCAGTGTTGCGTTTGTTTACTGTGAAGTTTTCAGTTGTAGTGTTTCTTAAGTACTTGTCACTGCCTCCATAGATTGCAACGACAGTCTTGTTGCCATACTCCAAGCCAGATACTTCAAAGTAGGCAATTCCATTTTCATATTTAACTTTATTATAAGATTTACCGTTAATTTCAATAGTTACATTGTCTGTTGGAGCAGTCACGTTGATGTAAGCTGTATCACCAACATATATTGAAGCAACATCAATATCTAATGGCGCATCATGTTTGAATACCCAGTAATCGGTAGTTGCATATCTAAAGCAGTATTTACCGTCAGTGAATGTCACATTTACAGTATGGTTGCCGTAAGGCATGGTCACATTCCACTCAGCAACACCCTGATTAACAGTAGCATTATGAGCAAATGCACCATCAATGTAGATTGAAACATTGCCAACAGCATCAACAGGAACTTTAACCACAATTGTAGTGTTAAGATCAACTTTAGTGTCATTTGCAGTAACGTTGATTTGATAGCAGTCCACTTTAGTTACAGTTAAATTATCTGCACATGTCAGAGGACCTGCTGAGGTGTAGTTTCTATCACCAATATACTCGGCAGTGATGTTATAGCTACCTGAGAGCAATTTATCGATGATGAATGTTGCAACACCTTTTTCGATTGTAGCGTTATATTTAGTTCCATTTACTGTAATAGTAATATTGCCTGTAGCGGTTTCATTAATTCTAACCACAATGGTTGCATTGGTTGCAGCATCAACGCTTACAGGTGTGTCAATAGTCATTACAGGAGTTGCTTTTGTAACATTGAATGCCCTGCTGGTATTGTTGACGTTGTATATTGCATCACCGTTATATGTTACGTTTACTGTGTAGTTTCCTGCCGCAAGGTTTTCAACAATCCATTCAACCTTATTGTTGATGATTGGGAGTGTGATTTGACTTCCGGCAGTATCGTTGAGTTTAAGAGTGATTGTACCGGTTGCACCAGGCTGAATAGTTACTGTAATGTTTGCCTTATCTCCATAGACAATATTGTCAACGGAAACCTGAAGGTGAGTTACATTTACCGCAGACACTTTGAAAGTGCAGTCGTTTTCAGCGATTGTGTAATTGTCATTAGCTTCACCGTAGTATTTGACGTGAACACTATATGTTCCAGCTGTTAGGTTTGCGATTGCTATTTCACCTATTCCCTGGTTGAAGTTGTCTATACGGATTGGATAGTTTGTGAAGTTACCTGTTACAATCACATATCCTGTTGCATTGGCAGGTACGTTAACTGTTATTTTTCCGGTTTCTGCAGTTGAAATATTGTCTGCCACTACATTGACAACAGGAGTTCTTTGGATAACCTTGAATTTTGCCATTGCCCTACTTGGATTTAGATCACCGTCACCGTCATAGAATGCCCAAACAACCTTATCTCCAACAGGCAAATCATCAATATGGAAGTTTGCAATTGAGTTTACGACTTTTTCTGTGTAATAGACACCGTTAATATAGAGTGTCACGTTTCCAGGAGCGGTTGGAATAAGATAACCATAACCAACAGTGTCTGTAACAATGACCTTAATATCCGCAGTATCCCATACCAGGATAGTATCGTCAACTTCAATAGCCAGTTTGGTATCCATTGTGCTTACAGTGAACTCTCCTGTTTTACTGCCAGGGTTGAAGTTATCATTACCGTAATATATTACTTCAACTTTATGAGTGCCGGTTTTAGGGTTTGTGACTGTGAAGTTAGTGTGATTATTTGCATCTAACTTGACATTGTCCAATACAACATTGCCGTCGACTTTAACAGTCACATTTCCGGCAGCATTCAGATTCACATGTATTTCCTCATCAAAACCGTATCGAATATCAGTGGTTGTTATATCTATTGTAGGATTTGCCTTGAATACTGTGAACTTGGATTTTGCAGAGTTGGCCAAGTCTAATTCGTCCCCACTGTAGTATACATCAATTGTGTAGTTGCCGGCAGGCAATTGAACAGTAAATGTGGCAGTATCGTTTATAAGGGTTACATTTTCAAATACTTTCAATGTGTCATTGATTTTAAGAGTTATGTTACCTCCAACGGCACCCACAACCTCAACGAAGATTACAGTGTTATTTCCATAAGTGACATTTGTAGGCTGGATTACAATCGGAGGTTTAAGAGGACTTACCTTGAATAAAGATGAATTGACAGTGAATTTATATTTAGGGCTTTCAAACATTGCAGTGATGTTATATGTATCCACATTCAAGTTGGAAAGGTCAATTTCCACTGTTCCGTTGATTACCTCAAGGATATGTTTATATTTGAATGTTGTTCCATTGATTGTCACGTTTATAGTTCCCTGTTTGACATCTGAAGGAACTGTTAGAGTAATTACCTCCTCATCACCGTAAGTAATGTTTTTAGCATCAATTAGAATATATGCATCATATTTATTTACATTGAAATGAGTGTAACCGATACTTGGTGCAAGTGTGTCGTCACCTGCAAATATTGCAGTTACAATCTTATGGCCTGCAGTTAAGTTTCCAAAGATTCTTGAAGCTGTTGAATTGACCAGAGTCAAATTATATTCCACATTGTCCAAAATAACTGTAATGTTTCCATTTACTGTCTGGTTGGAAACAACTGTAACATTTATCTGAATGGTCTCATTGACATAAATATCCTCAGCGCTTACTTCTATTACGACCAATGTTCTGCTTCTTTCTGTGATATTTGCAGAAGTGCGGTTAGAGGACGGTTTATAATTGCTGTCACCGGAATATGTGGCGCTGATATTTACTGCACCAGGAGGCATGTTATAAGCAATTCCGATTCCAGATCCGTTTACAAGTTCGACATTGATTATTTGGCCTCTGACGTTCAATGTCACATTACCTGTTACGTCATTAGGATTTGTTACGATTCCTGTATCATAATGCTCAACAGTTACGTTAATTATGAAATCATAATAATGAGGAGTTACATTGAACAGTATTCTGGATTCGGCTTTTGTTACATTGAGTATTGCTGTAGTCTCAATAGGTCTGTATTTACCGTCACCAGCATATTTTAAAACAACAGTATAGTTACCGACTTCAAGGTATTTACCATGCACTAAAGTGGATACGTTTATTGTGCCTTTAGCTTGCTCCAGGGTAATATTGCCCATCCATTGGCCATCAATATAAACTGACACATTTCCAAGTGCACCGTCAGTTAAGTTTGCACTAACTGTTCCGTTCAAGTGGAATGTTGCATTGGTTGTTGAGCCGGTAATGTTAGGATAGATTCTTGTAGTATTTTCGACATAAGTGTAATAATGCTGATTGGTTAAATAGACATCAGCGAACTTGATGCTGCTTCCTGAAGGTAAGCCCAAATCAGCAGCAGTAATGGATATATGGCCATCTTTATCAGTTGTGAAAGTGTCCACAGTATTGAGTTTTCGACCTAAGCTGTCACCAACAATAACAGTGAAATTCTGACCGGATTCAAGAGTAGGTTCTGCCGGATGATTAGTGAATGACCTTGAACCGGTATTGACAACACCACTTTCGTTTAGGTATGTAACATTGTTACAGGTTATTGTTTTTGAACTGTCTGTGACAAACATTGCATTTAAGTAATTGTCCCAACCTGCAAAGTCTATTTCTATTGAAGACCCGCTTAAATCTAAAGTTGCATTGAATGAAGCAGTGTCCGCTCTGTTCTTAAGTAATGATGTGTCTCTTAAGGTTAATTGTTTAGTTGTGTAAATGGCTGAACCGGCATGAGCCTTGTTTAGTGTGAAGTTGGATTTTTCAATGGCTCCTGTGAATTTTTCAGTGTAGAATCCACCACCAAGTGTAGCGGTGTTATTGATTATGGTGACGTTCTTAATTGTGCCTCCCTCATAATCCCAGTAAATTCCACCACCATTAGTAGCTGAAGAGTTAGCAATGAGAATGTCTTTTATAGGAACATTCTTACCTGAAACAGCAATTCCACCACCATTAGGAGCATAACATCCAATGATAATTAAATCACTCACTTCTTTAGTACTTACAGCACTATTTAAATATATAGCCCCACCTTCATTTGAAGAATTACAATTAATGAATTTGGAATTGGTTAAATTGAAATTTTCACCAGTTCCCACACTACCCTTTGTAACACCCGCATAAACAGCACCACCATGTGGAGAACTACAATTGATAAATGTAGAACCATATACTTTACCTTCTTTACCTCCCCAAGAAATTGCTCCTCCTCTAATTACAGAAGAACAATTAACAAATCTTGAATTGGCTACAGTAGCATTTAAAACATTAATGAATAATGATCCACCACCATCACCATAATTATTAGACCTAAGACCTTTTGAATTGGTAAAGTTACAGCCATCGATAATCGCCATTTTAGTATTGCCGTTTTTCATGACAATATCTCCACCAAAAGAAGCTTCATTGCCTATAAAAGTAGAATTAATAATCGTATTATTCTTACGGAATTGAGAAGCAATAGCACCACCACCTGATTTTGCAGTATTATTGATGAATTTAGAATTTATGACAGTGAAATTTAAAGCACCCATATTATCAGCACCGGCATAAATTGCACCACCATCACCACTTCCAGTTTGGAGTTGATTGCCTATAAAAATACAATTGTCTATAGTAACCTCTTTACAGATTAAGAAATGGAGCGCACCACCATGTTTACTTGTTGCTGAAGTAACTACTTTGTTGCTGATGAATTCACAATCTTTTATATAAGCATTACCATTAGCATTCTGATCAATCCTATCCCAAGAAACAGCACCACCCATATTAGTCGCATTGTTATATTTGAATATACAACCGATGATTTGGTCATCATCGTGTCCTCCCATCCATCTAATTGCACCACCTGTTAAACCTTTGTTTGAAGTGAAATTGGAATACAGTACTTTTGCACCACCTCCAGCAACATAAATTGCTCCACCTTCCTTACTAGCTATATTATTATTAAATGAAGACCCGTTAACAATTGCATTGAAACCTGCCAAATGAATTGCACCAGACATTCCGCTTTTGGATTTAGAATTATTAACAGTACAATTATATACTACCGCATTTTCTTTGTTAATATAAATTGCTCCACCATGACCTTTTTCAGTAATACCTTGAATAAAAGTTGAACTACTTAAAGTTGCATTCTTACCATCAATATAAACAAAACCACCGTCAGACCTGGAACTGGCAGTCTCAGTAGACCTTTTAAAGTTTGAAGTATCTATTTTTGCATTATCACCAGACACATATATTGCACCACCTTTAGTATCAAGGCCATTAACATTAGTAACCACAGTACAATCTGTGAAATTGGAACCTATTACAGAAGTATACTTACCATCAATGTAAATAGCTCCACCATAAAGTTTAGATTTAGAGTTTTTGAAATCAGAACCATTAATTGTGGCATTCAATCCATTAATATAAATAGCTCCACCACGAGCATCATCATTATCAGCATGATTATTATTGAACTTAGATCCTTCAACAGTAGAGAAATTACCATAAATAAAAATTGCTCCACCACCATTTGTTCCTGATCCGAATGCATAAGTCTTATCAAATGTTGAATTTAAGATTGTTGCATTCATACCTTCAATATAAATTGAACCACCTGACAATGTAGCATTTGTATCTTTGAATTTAACTGAAATTGTAGCATTATGTCCTTCAATAAATATTGCTCCACCATATCTAGCAGCGGAATCTTCAATAGTACAGTTTAAAATATTGGTTTCATTACCCAAGATGTAAAGTGTACCACCATCTTCCAATCCAACAGTTGAATGTTTGAAGGATGAATCAGTTACATTTACATCATTACCTGTGATAAATATTGTACCACCTAAAAGACCGGCATAGCTGTTTTCGAAAGTTGATTTGGAAACCACTTCATGGTCTCCGGTAATAATCATTGTTCCGCCTTTGGTTGAAGAGGTACCTCTAGGAATGCCTGTACCTGTACCGTTGTTATTTATACATGTGATGTTGTAGACGATACCGTAATGTCCATCCCAGTAGATTGCACCACCGTCATCTCCAACTGTGTTGTTGATGAATTTGGAATTATATAATTTACCGTATTGACCGGAAACGTAGATTGCACCACCATCTTCTGTGGCGTTAATATTTGTGAATTCAGTATTGTTGACGAGAACATTATTTCCAGCAACATAAATACCTCCACCTTTATATGCAGTAGTGTAGCTTATTTTTGAGCCGTTGACAATAGATCCATTACCAGAGACATAAATTGCTCCACCAAGTCCTCCAACAGCTTTAATTTCTAAATTATCGGCATTATCATAAAGATAATCCAATTCACTTTCAATATCTGAAATGTCATCAGATAAATCATTTAAGAGAGTGCTTTGAGTTGAAGGTAAAGTTGCATTAATGTCATTGACGGTTTTATTCAAATCAGTCAATAAGATTGAAACAAGATCGACGTTGGTTAAATTCAATACATTATTATTGAATATGCTTCCAGCGGCATTTTTCATGGATTGCAAGGTATTGTTTAAAGCAGTGATATCTGCATCAGAAATTCCTTGAGCTTTTAAAGTGTCAAGGCTGCTAATCATATCATCAATTTTATGAGTAATAGTTCCATAAACATCTAAAGCTTTTGTAGCATTAGTAGATTTTCCCAATTCTTTTTTAATGTTTTTAACATTATCAAATAAAACATTGAGTGTTTTGGATTCCTCCAAGGACAATGTAGCGTTAATATTTTTTAATGTAGTGTTAACTTGATTCAATGTAATTAAAGCCTTGGTCATATTAGCGGAGTTAACCAATCCTTCACCTGTCAGTATATTGCCAATATCTGTTTTAAGTTTATGCAAGGTATTGTTCAATTCATCCATATCTGCAGAAGTGATATTTCCACCTTTTAAAGTATTATTCAAGTACTCAATCATTGCATCGACTTGTTTTAATGTCTTATTGATAGTTTCTCCACAATATACTTCTATAGAATGATAAGTAGGCGGAATACCTACTGCCAATGAATTAGTAATAGTTGAATTGTCAACAATAGCGTTATTACCTAAAATATAGATTACACCACCATTGTTTGGAGCAGTACAGTTTTCAAAGGTACAGTTTCTAATTAAAGTATTATTACCTAAAACATAGATTGCTCCACCATCTTCCATACCTATTGTTGAGTTTATAAATAATGAATCAGTAATGTTTACGTCATTACCAGTAACGAATAATGTACCACCAAGCAATCCACCGAAACTGTTTGTGAATGTGGACTTGGATAATACCATGTCTGAACCTGTAAGACAGATTACACCACCTTTGGTTGAAGAGGTATCGTTAATACCAGTACCAGTACCATGGTTATAATCACAGGTAATGTTGTAGATTATACCGTGCTCTCCTTGCCAGAATATTGCTCCACCGTCATCCTTAGCGGAGTTGTTTATGAATGTTGAGTTGTGTATTTCACAATAGGTACCGTTCAGATAGATTGCACCACCATCGTAGTTGATTGTGTGGTTTGTGAATGTTGAGTTAATGATATAACCTTTGGATGCTCCGGCAGCGTAGTATGCTGCACCACCGTCACGGGCAGCATGGTTTGCATTGAATGTACAGTTGAGGATTGTTCCTTCACTTGCACCTACATCAAATGCAATAGCACCACCGTGACCTGTAAGTGTGAGGTCGACTTTGGTATCCTTATTGGCATCGTTTCTCTCTTCCAGGTAGTTTTTCCATGTGTTGTTTGCTATACCCAATGCGGAGTTTTCTTCAAAGGTACATGCTTCAAATGTCACATCATGGTTAGCCTGCAGGAACACAGCTCCACCACGACCGGCAGCAGTACAGTTGTAGAATGTTACATTGTAAACGTTGACATAGTCACCTGTAAACATCATAGCTCCACCATCCCCACCGGTGGTATTGGTATCCCAGTGACTGGAATCCCAACCGTAATATTTGACTTTACCGTCTGAACTGTTGTCCAATGCTCCACCGAATGCAGTAGCGTTTATTACTGTGATGTTTGTCATTTCACCATAGTCACCGTCATAGTAGATTGCACCTGCAGAACGGGCAGCTCTGGTATTGTTGAATGTACAGTTGATTACCTTACCGTAGTTTGCACCAGCCAGCCAGTCAAGACCTCCACCGTTGGTACCAGAAGTAGTGTTCTCGAAGTATGAATTGGATACGGTTACATTGTCACTTCCAAGCATGTATGCCCCACCACCACGACGGGCGGAATTGGAGTCTATGAATCTACAGTTATCGATTACACCGACGTTTCCACCCCAAACGATGGAACCACCGTCACCACCATAATACTGGTCAATTGCCCAATCAGTTGGAGAAGCATCGGTATCATTTGATTCTGCATGTTTTATCCATATAAATTTATTTAGGCCTGTAGGGACAGTAACATACAATTCATATTTGACATTTTTTCCTTTTTCCTTAGTAATGAGAACAAACAATCTGTTAGTGGTATCGGTAGTAGCCTGTGGCAGTCTGTCCAAGGCTACTACTTGTGAAAGACTGGTCAGATTTACATGATCAGTGTCAAGTGCCTCACCCAATGCAGCGTTGTTTGTGAAGTTACAGTAGCTTATGTTACCGTTGTCACCATTCCATTCGAATGCTCCACCGTTACGTTTAGCTGTGTTGTTGATAAATGAGGAATTGTAAATTGTAGCGTTTGATGAACCGTATGAGAAGCTAATCGCACCACCGTCACGTGCAGCAGTGTTGTTTATGAACTTGGAGTTTTTAATTGTACCATCAGAAGCACCGATATCAAATCCGATAGCTCCACCGTGACCTGTTCTCCATACGTTAAGCTGACTGCTCGCATTTCTAGGATCAAGGAATGTGTTGTTTGCAATACCTAAAGCCCGGTTGTTTTCGAAGGTACATAAGTCAAATGTTACATTGTGGTTGTCCTGCAGGAACACAGCTCCTCCACGGCCAGTTGCAGTACAGTTGATAAATGTGATGTTGTAGAGATATTCGTGACTTCCTGTAATCATTAAAGCTCCTGCGTCACCACCTGTAGTGTTTGTATCCCAGTGGCTGGAGTCCCATCCTGCGTATTTGACTTTACCATCTGAACTGTTGTCGAGGGATCCGCCCCAAGCTTTGGCGTTGATGATTGTGATGTTTATCATCTCACCATACCAACCGTCGTAGTAGATTGCACCGGCGGAACGGGCAGCTCTTGTTTCATTGAATGTACAGTTTATGATTTTACCGTATCTTGCACCTGCCAGCCAGTCAACACCTCCACCGTTGGTACCTGATGTGGATTTTGTGAAGTTACAGTTGGAGAATGTTACATTACTACTTCCGGTCATGTATGCTGCCCCACCACGACGAGCGGAATTGGAATCTTCAAATGTACAGTTATCGATAATTCCTACATTACCACCCCAGAGGAGAGTACCTCCGTCTCCACCAAAGAACTGGTCAATTGCCCAATCTTTAGGAGATATGGTTCCACTGATTGTTGTAGTTTCATCAAGTTTGATTGGAGTATTGTTTTCATCGACAACATATGATTTGAATACCCTAAGAGAACCACTTGTATAGTTAAGGACATATAGCTTACCTTGCTGTAAGTTTGCAGGCAATGCGTCTGCATTGACAACAATCACATCATCCATTGTCAATGCCATATTGTATTGAAGCACTTCACCGGTAGCCCTGTTGTTTTTGAATTTGGAGTTTTTGACTGTACCGTTTTCACCGTTCCAGAATATGGCTCCACCGGAACGTCTAGCAGTGTTATTTACAAATGTAACATTTTCAACAATACCTTTATGAGCTCCTTTATTCCAGTCGATAGCACCACCGTTGGTACCTGCAGTGTTGTTTTCAAAGTGGGAATTCCTGAATGTGGTATTGTCACAAGGCTCATGTTCAGCAGACTGCAGGAATACAGCCCCACCACGTTTAGCAGCAGTGTTATTGATGAATCTGACATTATCAACAGTACCTAAAGCACCTGACCACATTACAGCACCACCGTCACCACCATAAGTGACATCACCTAAAACACTGGTTGCATTGGCAACGCCCAAAGCACGGTTATTGGTGAAATTAGCATCCCTGATAGTACCGTTATGACCGTTCCAGAAAATAGCACCACCGGAACGTCTAGCGGTGTTGTTTATGAATGTAGCATTTTCAACAAGACCATCCTGTGCTCCTGAATGCCAGTCCACAGCACCACCATTGGTACCTGCAATATTGTTTTCGAAGTAAACTTTTTTGAAAGTGGTGTTTTTATTACCGTGAGTACAATTGTCTATGAATACAGCACCACCACGGCCACCAACATCATAATTAGCATTTTTGATAGCTTCGTTATCAATAAACCTACAGTTTTCAACATAACCGTTGATACCTGCCCAGAAGACAGCACCACCGTCACCGACATTACCATAACTGCCAGGATGCATACCTCTAGCAGTGTTGTTTGTGAAGTTGGAGTTGATTATGTAACCTTCATGACCTCTCCAGTATACTGCTCCACCGTTTGAGTTTGCAGTGTTGTTTTCAAAAGTGGAATTGATTACGTGACCGTCGTGAGCGCCTTCGTGCCAGTCAATAGCACCACCATTGGTACCGGCGAAATTGCTCTCGAAGTAACAGTTGCTGAATGTGGTATTGGTACAGTTGTCATTGGCACTGCCTTGCAGGTATACTGCACCACCACGACCACCTTGATTAACAGCAGCATTATATTTAGCCTCATTGCTGATGAATCTACAGTTGTCCACAGTACCATTGGAACCTGTCCACATTACAGCACCACCATAACCACCATAGGTCATGTTGCCGTAGGTGTCGTTAGCTTCCACAATACCTAAAGCCTTGTTGTTAGTAAAGTTTGATTCCTTGATGGTACCTCCAATGCCGGACCAGAATATGGCACCACCGGAACGGTTAGCAATGTTATTTACAAATGTAACATTTTCAACATGACCGTCATGAGCTCCAGCATGCCAGTCAATAGCTCCACCGTTGGTACCTGCAGTGTTGTTTTCAAAGTATGAATTTCTGAATGTGGTGTTTTTATTACCGTGAGTACAATTGTCTATAAATACTGCACCACCACGGCCACCAACATCATAATTAGCATTTTTCACAGCACTGTTATTAATGAATCTGCAGTTGTCAACAGTACCGTTAATACCTGCCCAGAAGACAGCACCACCGTCACCGCCACCAAGGATACCAGCAACAGTACTAGTGACCTCACCAGTAGCATTATTGTTAGTGAATGTGGAGTTGCTTATAAGACCATAGTGACCACTCCAATGTACAGCACCACCACTACGTTTAGCAGTGTTATTGGTGAAAGTGGAATCCTTAATATAACCATAAGTAGCACCAGCAGCCCAATCAACAGCACCACCATTGGAACCTGCAGTGTTATTAATAAACTTACAGAGTTGATAACCTGTATTATTATTGAGAGGATCATATGTTGTATTGGTTGAGAATGCTGCACCACCATGTTGAGCAGCAGTGTTGTTAATGAAGGTACAGTTATATGCATAACTGTCCCAACCTCTCATTACCATTGCCCCACCATTTCCAGGATACATAGTAAACATTCCTTTAGCTTCATTATTTTTGAAGGTAGAATCACTAATACGGAAGTTACTACTTTGCATACCTACACCACCAGCTGAACCATTAGCAGTATTGGAAGCGAAGGTACAGTTTGTTATAGTACAATTTTGGATACGGTTGCCGCTACTGCCGACACCACCACCGTTCATTCCTGCCCAATTTTTAACAAATTCGGAATGTTTGATTGTGATGTTGGAAGCGTTCAGGAATACAGATCCACCTACACCGGTTTGCATGTTGTTAGGATTCTTGATAGCTATGTTGTTTTCAAATTTGGAATTTGTAATTGTACTTCCGAAACCGTTAATGAATACAGCACCACCATTAGCATTAGTAGCAGTGTTATCCCTGAAAATACAATTGTCAATGTGGACTACTCCTTTAGTAAATATAGACCCTCCGTGACCTGCTGGAGTAGTTCCATCTGGCATAACAGTTGCATTTGCATTAACAAATGTAATTCCTTTCAATGTTACAGTAGCGCCTGGCGCAATAAAGAATATTCTGGACATGTGATTAGCATCAATGATTACATTACCGTTACCATTGATTGTCCTAGTACCAGTTATTTTAATACCTGTTTTAAGTGCGCTATCTGTAGCATCATTATATGTATAGTTCATGGTCAGATTAACTTCTGACCCTCCGTTTACAATGCCCTGTAGGTCTGTAAATGAACCTTCATTCGCATTTCCTACCAGGCCATTCGATTCGGAGTTAGGAAGTGCGTATGAAGAGACACTATCGACTGACAAGACATCACTGTCAGTGCTATTTGATCCACTGTCAGCAGCAGATACTGCCTGCAGTGAGAAAATAACACATATTAATAATATTATTGTCAATATCTCTTTTCTATTCATAATACACCCCCTCCAATTATAACACATGTTAATTTTTTTAACATGAAATGGAGAGTCTATCGTGATATCTATATAACTTTCTCTTAATATATAACTGTAACTATTTAACGAACTGTTTGAAAATTGATAAAATGTTTAAAATAAAATAAAATAACTAAACAAATCATTCTGAAAAATACATTACTAATGAAAATCATTTCAAGTTCAAAAAGTGAAAATTAAATAATAGACAAAAATTTAAAAAAAATGTATAAAAATAATTACATTACACAAAAAAATTAATACAAAATTACATAAAATGATAAAATATAACAAATATCACAAAATTGAATAAAAATTTAAACAAAAACATGTAATGTTAAAGAAATGTTGAAGTAACTAATTAAAAAAAATAAAAAGAATATCAAATCATACACCGTTAAATTTTAAAAATAGCACTAAAAATACCTCATTTTTACATAAAAAATTAAAAATTAATAACATCAGTAATAAAAAAATCGCACCAAACAAAAAGTAATAATCATAATATCCAACTATACACATGAACAATGAAGTGACAATATACACACATCCAAATAAACAAGACTTTTAGGGGTCTGGATTTTTGACCCAATCAAACTCAGTTATTTGAGCTTATTTTTTTAATATTTCATGTTAATTTTAATTGCCTTTTGATAGTACAAAAGGATTTTTATTATTTTTAAAAAATAGAGTCAATATCATCGTA
>JAFQXD010000075.1 GCA_017407115.1 Methanobrevibacter sp.
GTTCTGAGGAGAGAAGGAGTGAGCAATCACTCCGACTTATCAGACAACTAGTAAAATATCCTTGCGACAATTATATTCAAAGCCATCGATTAAAAGATGGATGATGTATCTCAATTTAAGAATCATCCTCCTGAAGGGTTTCCGGAATCTCGCCAAACCAGTTGCTTCTCTTTCCGATGTAATAAAGTAAGATACCGAAAATTACAGAGCCCATGGTTGAAATTATTAAATCAGCCATTTGTATTGTTGAGGTTGAGGATTGAATTCCGAACATGACCAGTAAGCTGAAGGATAAGTTATTTGCAGTATGGAATGCGGAACTGACTTCCAGACCATTGGCTTTCCATGCTAAAAATCCCATTACTAAACCTGAAATTATTGTCCCAATGATTCCTATACCATTGTATCCGTGGGTGAATCCAAAGATTATGGCTTGGAGAATCACTGCCAATAATGGTATGTTAAACCATGATCCTAATGTTTGCATAAGAAGTCCACGGTATACGTATTCTTCAGCAATACATTGTATCGGCACTACAATTAGGAGGATTATAAAAAACAGTATTGTAAAATGATAATTTCCCACATTACCCAGTATTACGTGTTCAATAATTCCAACGACAAGGAATAAAATAAACGGTATTATAAATGCCTTGAGGTAGAGTTGGGTGTTCCATCCTCCACGTGAAGAGGAGTATGAGGAAAACGGTCTGTCCTTAACAATTTTAGTTGCAAGGTACAAAGATGGAATCATGATGGCTATTGCCAAATGAGAATAGATTTCGCCTATCTCGGAGTTCATGACTTCATATCCTCCACGTAGGAGTTGGGCCATAATGTTTTCTCCATATATTGCAGAGAAAACGGCAATTAATATTAGGTTGAGTATTAAATATATTATTGCACCTATTATGAAAACAAGTATAGGTTTGTACCATCTGTATTTTTCAAAAGTTCTTGGAAATGTTATATATTCTGAAATCTCTTTAACTGTCATATGGACATATTTCTATTTATTTGTATATAATGTTATATGAATAATATGTTTTATAGGTGTTTTTGTGAAAATTATTCGTTAGATAAAATCTGATTTTTCAAGAATTTCAGTGACTGCCAAATATTAAATTATATCTCAAGTATTTCGATTCACAAAAGACAGACAAGAAAACAATAACAGATGCTAAAGCAGGTAAAGGTTCTAATTGTGTTGACTGGGGACAAGTATACTATCGTATAGCAAAATCATTAGGTTATGACGTGCAGTTTGTCCATGTTAAATGCAGAGTCTCAGGAACCGGTCACATCAGATTAAGATTAAGACATAAAAAACATACTGGAGGAAAATGGATTAACCGTGATCCTGCCGCAGTAGCAGATATAACTTCAGGAAATGTAAAATCAATCTGGTGTGAAGATGGATACCTTATAGCATATGATCCATCATGGATATTTACATATTTATATTCAAGTTAGAGGTGATAATATGATTGTGGTCAAGCGATTGAAGAATTAAAAAAATTCCCAAAAGATAAACCATTAATGATAATGGGATGGTATAGTATTGCAGAAACAGATGACCCTGAAGACATTAACAGTATATGTTATCTCAAAGAAGTAGA
>JAFQXD010000001.1 GCA_017407115.1 Methanobrevibacter sp.
AAATATTGTACGAATCCTTATGTTCTTTTATAAGATCATTTAAGTCATTGTCCGTTAAATGTTCTTCAATTTTTGCGACTTTCATGATTATTATATATGAACCTCATAAGGTATAAACTTTTCCAAAAAAACTATAAAAGAAAAAATTAAACTAATTGCCAGAAATGAAGAATTCCAATACTAAAATATAATTTTTATCAAATATAAAATTTTTTACCCAAAAAAAGTTGAAAAATAAATAATAATATGTTGTCCCATTGCAGTTGTAAAATATTTACAACTGCAATACTAGCATACAAGCAGAAAGAACAACAAGCACAGTGGAACAATGATAAACACATTGCTTCAACTGGTCAAATTTTGACAATTCACCGTAAGTCAAATTATACTTTATCTATAATCTTTTATAAATGTTACTGAATATTAGATTTCACCACCATTTCTGCTTAAGATTTCATGATCATAAACGGTAGTTGCATAAGGAACTATTGGAGATTCCATTATAAAAGTTTCACATATTCTGCAAATAATAATTTCAAAAATATTATCGGTCAAATTATATTCCCTGGTGATTTGATAATCTTCTAATCTTATTTTTGAAATTTCTATTTTTTTAATGTAAAAAATGAATGCTAGTATTATTGTTTCTTTTTTAGCTTGACCATGAAGACTTTTAAAATTATTCCCAAATTTTTCAATTAACCAATGCACCCTTTCTTTTTGATAACTGGACAAACATAATATTTTACATTCAATGAATAATTCATCACATATTTTATGTAATTCATTTAATCTAGTTTTTCTTTTTCTATTTTTATCAGTTTCTTCTGAACGTTCTTCATATGGGACTCTTGTACTGTATTTATCTAATAAATCCTCAATACCAGTCATACCTATCACAACTCCGCCATACAACGTCTTTTAATTATCAAACATAATTTACTCATTGGCATATCCATATAGTTTGGTCTTTTATTGATTTCTTCACATATGATTCTTTTAATGTCTTCTTTTTTATGGCATTTGCTTTCATACCATGTGGCTCTTACATAATTAAAAATCATACCTTCTAATTCATTGTCTACCATAATTTCATAATACCTCATCACGTACTTCTTTGAATGCTGTTACTCTTGCAAGGAAGAACAATGCTAATTCAGGACTATTTTTTTTAATATATTCTTCGTATAATTTTTCATCACGCGCAATTTTACTTTCAATAATTCTAACTTTTCTAGAAGTACCCTCCCCTTCTTTAAATGTGGCAGTGTTTGAAAATAATTCTTTTTTAGTCATTTTTTTAATACCTCCTTAGATATTTTTCAAGTTTACCATCAACATCACTAATATTTCCTCTCTCCCAAGACCCTTCGAAAATACATAAATCAGTTGCATTTTCCTGAGTATAACGTACAAATTCTTCATCAGCCATGGAATCTTTTTTACTTTTTAACTCTTCAGGATAATTCCACATTAAACTTAAATCAGTTTCAATGGGAAGATCTTCCGGAAATTTATTTAATAATTCAATGAATTCACTAACAGTATACTTCATCATATCATCTTTTTGTATCGTTTTTGTCGTTTGCTGAAATCATCTTCCTTGAAAATAATGTATCCTACTATTAATCCTGCAATAACTCCGCAGGTTAAACCTAATATGAAAATTAATTCTAAAATCATTTTAATGGCACTCCCAAATCTAGTGTTGCTTCCCTGTTTTTAATTTTCATCAATTGCATTTCCAAGTATTCAGCATACTTGTAAACTTTACGTTCCTTCAAACTTTCCGCTTTAATGATTAATACATCGGATATCAGATAATCAATATCGATTTCTTCCTGTTCAGTATTGTCTTTTTGAGTATTCATGAAGATTTAATCCTCCTCTTTAGTGTATGGAATATTGTATTTATCCATGATTTCTTTTTTAGTAGCGTTTAACTCTCTGATTTTCTTTTTATGATGTCCTATTGAGGCATCAATAGCTCTTATTGTTTCGTTTACTTCATTCAAATTTCTGCCTCCACTGTGATTATTTGCAGCCATTCATTGTCGTTGACTATTATGGTTGGTCGGAGTTTTGGTCGTGGTAGTGTGCATTTTGGAGGATGTAATTTCATTAACTGGGCAACATTAATATAAAAATCAGGATTCATATTTTCACCTCAATGGCGTTACTATCACAGACGTCAGTGCAGTTCTCACATAGGGTGCAGTTATTTTTGGAGTGATACATCACTCCTTCAACAACTGATAATGCTTGCCCTGGACAAGATTTAATACAATCGTAACACTGGCTGCAAAGGGCCATATTATGACTAGCGTAGACCATCAACAACCTCCATTAATATTTTCACACGATATCTTTCAGCAGTGATTTTATCATTCAATAGGTCAACTTCTCTTTTCCAGGACTTTACATTTTCCTCAGCAATATTTAACTCCTGGACAAGATCACTGAACTTATCATCAATGAATGCGCGGGTTTGTTTTTCTGTTGGTGCTCTGGATAAACCCAACTCCTCTTTAATTTTGTCAGGTTTGATGATCCATTCATTACTTTTTAATAAGTATTCATTTTTCAAACAAACCAGTTCATTAACAGCAATGTTAACCGTATTCAAGGATTCACTTTTTTCCTGGATTAAACTATCAAGATTACTAGTAACATCTTCAATAGTTAAATTTTTAAGAATTGATAATTCTTCTATCATTTACCATCACCACTTTTACGAGAATCAAACAAGTATTGAGTAGTTAACCTGTTCCTAACTACACCAACACCATAATCCTGGAAACCTCCAAGTTCATTGCTTTTGCTGCAGATATATTTGATTAACTTGTTGAGTCTACATTCCCTATAATAAGTTTGGAATAATTCCAATAATTCAATAGTCATATCCTTATGATACCAATCATAAACTTCAAAAATATCCTCCAATTTACGATTCTTATTCAAGTCTGCGATTAAATCCAATATTTCCCCAGCAGTTATTGGAATTATCACACGATCATTATGATTTGCATCAACAATGCTGTTAACCTCATAAGTGTTACGATACTCCAATTTTTCTGGAATACCATACTCCTTTCTTAACACAATACAATTGTTTCCTTTAATCATTTCCTGGAGTTTCATTGTTGCACCGAAAGTGTCTCCAGGTGAATAAAATTTTTCAGGATTGTTTAGTGCATCTAGTATAGCAGCTTTAACCCATTCGATTTCAATAGCATCTTTATATGAACAGAACATTCTTCCTTTGGGGAAAGATATTTGTTTACTTGATGTTATCGGTTTGACTAATTCATCTATATCCTCCATGGTGTAAACTTTTCTACTTATGTGGAAAATCCCCTTATTAGAACAGTTGTCTAATTCAACTTGCACCATAACTATCACCCATTATTTCTTTTACCTGAGCTTTTATTGCCCAATTATTCTCTTTATTCCAACCATGTTTCTCGTATAATTCAACTGCTAAATTTGCTTCTTCTTGTGTAGGATAAGTTCCAAAATTTAATTGTTTACCATTTATTCTTCTGCTAATGCGGAACACATTGTTTTTATTATCCCTATAAACATATTTTCCCATTTATTCCACCTTTATGAATCCTTTTACAAAAACTCCATGTTGAGGATATTTTTCAAGTAATTTTGCTGAAATGTCCCTGCAGATTTCATCAAGCCTATGTTCATCTAAATCAACTCCATCAACAGATTTTTGATTAATTATTACTTGGAAGTAACATGCATAGTCATTCATGTTTTCACCTAGCACATTACATAAATTTTCATTTTTTTCAGTCATTTTTTGCCTCTTAAATTTCATTTTTATAACATTGTTATATGAAATCGTTTGTTTTGAAAATTTTCAAATAATAATAAATAATAAATAATAATAATCCCCAATTCAAATGTCAGACACAACTGACTGACAATTGAAATTTTATTTATTATTCAAATGTCAGATGTCTGCGTCAGTCATCTGACATTTCATTATTATCATCATCTGAAATGTCAGACACATCTGACTGACATTTAATTTGCAACTGATTCTTCACCTCAATCAAAAAGTCCAACTGATTATAACCAAGATCCCTACCTTCACGCATAACACTAGACTTCGCTGTAGGTTTCTCAATATCCACAATAGAATCATCCCCATGAGCCTTATAAATCTGTTCAGCAAAATCCCTAGCAGACTCCACCAGCATAGACCTCAAAGTCTCCTCATCCAACTTCTTAGGAGCAACCATCCTCAAACGATTTTGCTTTGCCTGAAGAAGAGCCTCCTTAGAATGAACCTTCGATTTTATCCTACTAATCTCTGCTTTTAACTCACCAATCTCCCATTCCAACCTATTAGATTCCTCCGCAAGATACTGAGCACCAATGCGAATAACCTCCGCCTCAGTATAAGGAAGACTTTTAAGCAATCTCTTAGTAGATTCATGCACCCTAGTGGATACACGAGCCTTCATTGGAAATTCTCCTTTCTGATTCACCATACTATACCACCAATTGTGTTTGTGTTTCTGGAACAACTTCATCAACTTGAACGTGACCTAAACTTTTCTTACATGCTTTGATATGTTTGCATTCACGTTTACGGTATTGACGGTCCGGACAGTTGCAGAACCATCCGTCTTCATCATCATAAGCAACCAGATAATTATCAGTCACGCCTTGAATATTGAATTGAGCATAAGATAAACTTACTTTCATATTAGGCCTCCATGTCTCGTAGGTATGCTATGCATTGTCTGCGTTTATCCTGATTCATGCCTTTGAGATTTAATTTATTTTCCAGGTTTTTCCTGGTGATTAGTTCACCTTGTTGTTTGCATTCTTCCATTGCAACTCTTATTGCAGATGGAGGTACAAGGTTACTTTCAGTTATAGGTTTTTCATGTACATCAGGTTTTGAGCTAGTCTCATCAGCATCGTTCGAGTGATTAAATGTGTGTGATTTGCTGACGAGTAAAAAAGTATTTTGAAGTAACCTTGACTCCATCATTTCCAACATTTCAGGTGAAATATCAGCATGATTATGATGATATCGGATATTCAATTCCATGTTTTCTTCACGAGTATCACGTATATTCAATACAACTGCATTTTCAATACAATTAAAATAAAACATTAAGTTTTGCTTACATGCTTCTTTAAAAATTAATGGGATTAAAGTATTGAGATTATAATCCTCAATACTTTTACCCATTAAAATTTTTTGAATTTCGGAGATTTTATGATACATTAAATTTAAACTCATACTACCGCAGCCTCCTGAATTTCAACCTTAGTATACTTAACAGTTACATCTTCAGGAAACTCAGTAGTACCAACAGGTATACGACCGCCTTTGAGGCTGATGACTAAAGCAACATCACCTACATCCAAATTAATATAACTTGGATTGTAAGGTAATTCCAATATCTGTGCAAGGATTGGATTTCCAATGCAACTGATTGCACCTACAACTTCACGGTCAAATTCATCTTCAGTTAAATCCTCATAATCAACTGTTCCTTTTTTAGGTTGGGCCATATTCCAGGCCCAAGAATTAAGTACATATTTAGTCATTATTTACCTCTCTTTTCTTTTCAGCTTTGCATTTGAAATTACCTTTTTCATCTTTGCTGCAATAGTATTTTTCATTTACCCAACCGTTCAGGTAAACTACCAGTTTATTATTCTTTTCCTCTTTACCAGGGTCTTCAACATAAAGATCCACTTGACCGATAAGGACCACATTCAACCTGCTGTTGCGAAGTTCTTTCATAACTTCATTAAATCTACTATTACGATTAGCCATGAACGGGTCTTTTTTTGGAGTCATATATTGAATCCAACTTGTTATCCCATCAATAACCAATGTGTTGAAGTCTTTGCTGTTTTTGACTTCTTCAATTACTTCCAACATATTTGTGTATGCTTTTACAGGATTTGATAAGTCAACATCTACAATAGGCATGTCTGTAAAGTTTGTTTCATCCACGTCCACACATACTGCTTTTAATCCTTTTGCTTTAACATATCTTGCTGCCTGGGTAGATTTACCTGTTCCGTCTTTACCATAGAAGATTACTTTGCGTGGAATGTCTTTCTGATTTTTAAATGTGAGAGCCATTATATCACCTCATTAAAATGATTGTTCCACATGTCCATTGGTGGGACAAATATGAAAACTGCTAATACAAATAAGACCATTACAATAAATAGGCCTAATAATAAAAATTCATATTCATGTCTTTGGAACCATAAACTGATTTTCTCATTTAAGGTTAATTTTTTCCCTAATCTGGCCGGTTCAGTAGTGTTAACTGAAATGTTTCCTATGATTAGGTTTAAAAATAATTGGAATAAATTATTCATATTTACTTCCCCCTTGGATTTTTAAAGAAACGAGGTAAACATTCAAGGATTTGGTCTGCTCTAGTATCATATACAAAATTAATACTTGCTTTTCCATGTCCTTCAGCTTGTACTTCCACTGGTATTCTCTGTCTGAATAACATTTCAATTAGTGTGGGAGTGTCTTCACGTTCGATTTGCCATGCGTCATGCCATTTTCCATCAGCACCCATGCGGACAACACAGTTCACCAGATACCCTTTTTCCCATAAGATATTATGGATTTGGTAGTATTCATCATGATTCCAAGGTTGTCTTTTCATTCTTACCATTTTCTGGTCTTCAGTGAAGTAATCTGGAATAGTAACACTCATGCTTTCACCCCACGTTCATTGTTGATGTAACCGTAGATTAGTTTTCCTTGTGGTATCGGTTCCACTACACAGATGATGTCTAATCCTAGTTCATCGATGATTTCTGCTATGATGTCAAAATCAGTGTAATCTGTATGGGTTTCGAGTAACATATCTACTATGTGGTTGTAGAAGATGTTTAGATACATTGCAGTATCTCCTACACTTTGAATTCGCATATCTGGATTTACTTCATGAATTCCAATGGTTTTCATAAAACCCCCTCCTCGTCGAGGTAGTGGGGGTTTTGTTCAAGTATTGGGATTAATGAGCCGAATCCTAAATGGAGATTGTTTTGTTCAAAAAAAGTTACAAGTTCTTCAAGGGAATGTTTAGCTCCCCAAGTGTAGGCTTTGTCTTTAGCAAGAAGGCTAATTACATTGTCTTCTTTTATGGCTTTTCTGAGATTAACTACATTGGTTAGTTCATATCTTTTCTGTGCAAGTTCTTTGCATTGTTTTTCGATATCGGTTTTTTGTAGTTTTGGATCATCCCAATTGATTTCATCTAAAGTCCAGAATTTTTTTCCTGGTTGTAATGGAAGTACACCTGTGATGATTGCAGCGTCCATATGAAGGTCATCTAATCTTCTGGTGATTGCTCTTGCTGAACTTCTGAGGTCTTCATCTGTTCTGTCAGAGTATTTTTCCATTGGATAATCTTCAGGTGAGATTCCATAGATTCTGAATTTTTCTAAAAGGAAAGTGTTATTCATTGGTAACACTCTCCTTCTGGAATTGTTCTCTTATTTCTTCATACCTTAAACCGTTGGCAACTTTGTGTATTAGCTCGTTGCCCGGTATTTCCAAACTGCCAACACGATATGTGGCAGATTTATCTATTTCTAATATGTCTGTCATTTTCTATCCTCTCGGAATTTTTTTAAGAAATCTATCCATGTTCCCCAAAACATGAAAAGTTTCTTTCTGATAATTACTTATCAACTTGATAATATATAAAGTTTACCTATTTGATAAATTTTATAAAAAATATACTCAAGTTTAACACAACATATAAATACTTTAAATTATAAATAATATATTAATTACCTATTTAGTAAATAATATAAACAATTAAAAACATAATTTAAGGTGTATGAAAGTGTCTAAATTTATTTCAAAAACTAATTATGCTGCCTCCCATTCTGGTTCATTAAGAGTTACAATTCCTAAAGAAATTGTTGATAAACTTGAACTATCCAAAGGAGATAGTGTAAAATGGATTTTAACTGAAAACGAAGAAACAAATGAAATTTCTTCCGTGAAAGTTGAAAAATTAGATTTGTAATTTTTAAATTTTTTTCTTAAAATTAGTTTATAATTAGCGAAAGCTAACGCTAATTGATTAATACTTCGCATTTTGTCTGCGACTATTCCACAATTCATAAAACCAAAATTGCGATTTATACAAATCTTTAAATAGCATTTTAACCATATATAACAAATGGCTATGAAAATCATTCTATCCTCTCGGGTGCTTGTTTTTCATGTATAGCCCATGTAGGTGAGGAGCCCCAACTCCTACGACCCTACATGTTCTTTACATTAATTATTATTTTTAATCATTATTCCTTAACTATTTTTCTCCTATTTTTCTGTCTGCGACTATTTTAGACAAACTTAAATAGCATTTTAACCATACATAATAAATGGTTACTAAAATACTTTCACTTCCGTGTGTCTTGTTTTTTATGTAACCAGTGTTTGCAGATAGGCGAGGAGCTGCCACTCCAACGACCCTACTCTCAAACACAAACAGTTACACAAACAATAATACTAATTTTTTAAACTACATTAAATTAACTCATCTATTTCTCGAATTTCTTTTTAATTAAATCCAATAAAGGTTTAACTTCATCAGGCACATTAATTTCATCAATATTCTTACCTAACTTATTCTTTTTAGAGAAATAAGCTTGAGCAAAAGATCGACTAATAAAAACAATGCCTGTAAAATCAATTAAAATTTCATCATCCTCAATTTCATTAACTTTATTGAGAAAATCATCTGCTGCAGTATTCATTTCAAGAGATGAATTAATCTCATCTTTTATCATAACTTTTTGTACCATTTTGAATCCTCCTCATATTTATATGGATTTCCTGGAAATACATCAATATAATCATAAAAATTCTGAACTTCACTTTTATTAAATCTCATAGATATTAAAGTCCCTTTAAATATATCTTTATTTTCCAACATGAAATACTTGTATCTATTCTTTATAATATGTAAACCACCTTGACCAGAAACAATTAAAACTTCACCATTATTTCCTTCAACGGTTAACCTAATTGTAGACCATAAACCATTACCTCTTGCTTCTTTATCATCAGACACAGTGGAATTATTACTTATAGCCATTTCAATTGCATTACAATCATCATCAAAGTTTATTCCTGATTTTTTAAATCTGCCCGGAATTCCCAACCCATCATCCATAACACATAAATCTAATTTTCTTTGATTGGGATATTCTTGTGCATATGTATAACCTTGACTTGCTAATTCTTCTTCAAAGGGAGTGTGATTATAAATATTATTTGTTAATTCAGTGAAAATATAATGCAAGGTATATGATCCACCGTAACTTCCATCAATTTTTTCAGTCATTCGTAAACTTAATTCCAGGTCTTGTCTTTCTTTAGCAGACCTTGGAAGAATCTGATATGGTGTGGTAGTGCTTGTTTCTTTCCTATTCAAAATCCTTTCAATATACTCTTCAGTATTTGGATGAACTATGAACGTTTCAATATTATTCTGTTCTGCAAAACATAATAAAGGAATCATTGTTGTAGGTGCAATAAATCTTTCATTACTTAAATCCAATTCGGTAGACCCGTTAGAATAATTATTTGCAATTCTTTCAAATTTTTTATAATCATCCAATAATGAATAAAACATTCTAATAAACCTCTTTTAACTATATTCTTACAATCTACAACAATATGTCGCAATAAGACTAATTCTATTTTTTATTATCTAAAATAACTTCATAAATACTTTCAACATCAATATACCTAATAGTACCATCATTAATATTATAAATAGTTAATATTCCATCATTTATTTTAATTTCACTATCTAATTGTATTTTATCCCCACCACCATAGGTAAAAGATATCTTATTTTCTGGATTTTCTTTTCTAATACCTATAATTAAATTTTCTAATTTTTCTTGATCCATAACATAACCTCCTAAATTCCATTTAAACATACAATTAAAAATTATCCAAATTATCCTGCTCCATAACTTTATCAAGTATTTCATCACCAGTTTTCTCAGAAATATTTTTAATTTGCATAATCTTATTTCTTAAATTAAATAATCTTCTTTCAGCTCTCCTAACAATCACTGAATAAGACATGGGAATAATTGAAACAGGCTTTCCTCTTAAATCCGCTGGTTCAACATCAATAGTACTTCCCAAAACATAAGCATCAACTCTAGCATCAGGATTTATATGTTTTCCATTATAAAGCTCCATAATATATTTTTCAGCCTGACCTTTTTCTGCAATACCAATATTAGAACCACCTCTTTTTAATTCAATGATTAAAACTCTGTTAATACCATTAACTTCCCTATCATCATCAAAACTATCCATAGCATAAATATTTAAGTTACCATCCGGTAAAACAACAAAATCGGGTCTTAAACGAGGATTAGAAACATTAATTTTATCTTGTTTAAACAACTCACTTATTACTTTTTTCAGTGTTTTATTTGAGGTAAATTCTATTGATTCAAAATCTGGACCAAAAACCCATAAACCTCTTTCAAAAAGAACTTGCAATTCATGTAACTCATCAGTAGAAGGGTCATCCATTTTTTTCTCTAAGGTCTCAATGAAATTTAACCTTTCTTGAATAAGACTAAGAACATATTTTGCTTGTTTAACATTCCATTCATTTAAAATTTCATCAAGATCATCAAGTTCTGAAGAAGACATGGTTGATAACTTATGTAATAATTCATAACCATTACGAGATTCTTTTAATTTAATAAAAATTTCAGTCGTTGCTTTTAAATCATCAGGTTTAATATTAGGACATTTCATCTGAACTTCATCAATAAACTCAGCAACATCCATTTTATCAATAACGCTCAATTTTTTAAGGGAATCATAATTCTCTTCATACAATCCTCTTTTCTCTTCATTTCTTTTCTCTTGAATATCACTATACAATGAATTTTTTATACAATTATAAATACATTCTTTAACTTCTTCCACATCAGCGTCATCTTTAAAATCGGTCATTGTTTCATTGAGTGAATCGCTGAGAAATTCTGCAGAAATGATAAAATTATATTTTTTGGCATATTTTAACCGACCATCTAAAATATTCTCCCAATCATAAGAGAATATTCTATTACCAAATTTCCAAGAAATACCATGAAATTTCATTAAATGACTACTGGTATTGGATTTGATTTTGATAATTTTAATTTCATTGTTATTATAAGTACATGTGAACTCTGTTTTATTTTCATTGGAGATGTCTCCTAATTCAATTAGCTCATTATTTAAGAATATTTTAAAGTTGGAATCTTTTAAAAAACGAGTAGCAATTGTTTCTCTAATATTCTCTATAGATAGATTATTATCAATTTTTGAGATTTTAAAAGAAATAATTGTTCCATTATTTTCTTCAGTATCATATTTTTCTTTTTCATGAATAGAGAATCCTACTTCTTGATCTTCTGATATTTCAAAAATAGAACATTCTCCATTTTTTATTGTTTTAACAGCATATTTATTGGAAAAAGCAAAAGGAGAGTGTCTTCCTTTCCCATTTTTCCCATAAACTTTGCGATGAATAGTTTCACCACTATCAGTTTCTATTTCAACGGACTCCCCACCAGTATTTTTTAAACGGTCATAAGATAATTCTACCCAAATAGTTTTAAACTCTTCATTAGACATTCCTTGACCATTATCTTTAAATTTTATTATGGGATTTTTATTGATAAATAAGTCAACAGGCCAATCAATATAAAGTTCAGTAGCACCTGCATCATGAGCATTTGCAATTAATTCTACAATTGCATTGTGAGGATTATTAATAATATTCTTAACATTTTCTTTAAATGATTTTTCTGTGACTTTGGGTTTAATTTTAGAGTCCATTATAATACCCCTGAGTTATTATTTAAGATATAAATTATTTTTTGTAGTTTAAATTATATTAAATATTTCCTAAAATTTATAATATCTTGCTTTGTAGTTATGATGCCCTTTAGCACCCGGTCCTCCGTAGTGTCCGAAGTCATAGTGACATCTGTCCCAACTGGTGTGATGATCTTTCCAGATTAGTCTGGGGATTGGTGCTTTTCGGTGTTCATCATAATCTGCGAATAGGTATAATCCGTTGTTTTTATCTGTCATATTATTAATGAAATTTTTTATTTACAATTTGAGGTTTCCAAACTCTATTCTATACTTTTGGTTGATTGTATATTTAAATATTTCTTTTTAATTTTTTTAAATATTGTTTAATAATTAATAATAATAATAGTTAATTGTTTATCAAAAATTGCAAAAACACATAGGTCAAAGATTTAAAAAAACATCAAAAAAATAGTAACCTGTACAAAAAAAATTAAATTAGTGAAACACAAGAACTTATAAAAAATATTCACTCTTGGTTCAATTTTTCTCTTCTAACCAATTCAACAAAATTAATGCACTGAAAAGAAGTTTCAATTGGATTAACATCATGAGTAACTTCTAATAATCCACAACGACAATAAGCACCTAATTCTTTGCATGCAGTAGGAATTTTATACCTTCCTTGTTTTTTTACACTAAAGTTAGGTGTTTCTTGAGTAACTAGGGTTAAATTATATGCTTTAGCAAAAACAACAATATTAGTATCCGCATTATTTTCATTTTTACGATACCAACCTTGCAGTTTATTTTTAACAAATATTGTTTCAGCAGCATATCTTTCATCAGGAGGAAATCTAAACATCTGTGAATGGTCTTCTACCCAATTTAATATTCCATCATCAGCTTCTTGTCTATTAACAACACTCTCAATTTCTTCCTTAATACTTATAAGAGAGATTATTGTTCCTTTTTCAACAAGTTTATCAAAATTTTCCCAGTATATTGGAAAAACCAACTCATCATACTGCCTATGATTAGTTCTAGCCAAAATAACATTAGTATCAACTAAATATTTAGGAGAGGTCATCTTTAATCCCCCTCCACTATTATATTTATAATTTTGGACATTACTTGAAGAGAGACATTTAATTCTAAAGCCAAGTCTATATCAGATATTAATTCTTCTTCATAGGCTTTGATTAATAATTTTGTGAAGTAACTCCCATTTTTCCTTAAAGCCATTTTTGCTTTTATATGGAGTCCTTTATCATGGTCCGTAGGTTTATTTTCTTTAGGTTGGGTTTTAATATTAACACTCCGAGTTTTATCTTTTTAGGAGGATTAATGTATTCATTAAATTCTTTAACTCTATTATTATATTCGCTACGTTTAATAAATCCTAAATCTAAAGCTTTTCTAACAATAACCTGATTGCTAACATTGAATATTTTAGATAATCTTTTTATATCTTCTGTTCTAAACTTATCAAAAGAAGAAGTATCTTCAATATGCTTTTTGAACAACTTTGTAGGCAATAATGTTTCAGCAGCTACTTTATTACAATATGCTTCCTCATTATTGATTAAATTGTATTCATTTATATTGCTTATACCATCTTTTTTCATGATTAAATGTGCTAATTCATGGAATAATGTAAATTTTTTAGCGCTAATAGATTCTCTATGGTTAATTCCTATAATCGGCAATTTATCATAATATAATGCATAACCTCTTAATTGTTCTGGTTCGATATTATAAAACTCAAAAACTAAAACTCCTAAAAATTCGATTGAATTTATCCAATAATCTAAGTTCATGTGTGCATTAGCTCTGCTCATTCCTAAAATATTCCTAATATTTTCTGCAACAATATTTGGATCATCTGAATTAATAGTGTTTGAAGAAAATAATGGGAATTCAAAATCATCAAAATCATCTTCGAAATCTAGTAATGTTTCTCTGTTTTCTTTAGCTCTTCTTAATTCGAACATTATTTCTGGGGTGATGATAATTTTTTTACTGTTGATTGTTCTAAAGTCAGGGATTTCATTATCATAAACTGGGTCGTTTCCATCAAAAAAAGTGTAAGGGGAAACTTCATAAATGTCAGATAATGCAATTAATTCGTTTTGTGTTAACTTACCTGTTTCCTCCCATTCTGTAATTTTTTCGGGATTAACATTTAATTTGTTGGCTACCTCATCCTTTTCATATTTGACGGACGTTCTTGCCCATTTAAGCCATTTTGTATTGACATTAAATATCTCTGTACTCATATTATCCCTTGGAAATTAAAAATTATGGTTGGTCAGAATTAATAAGTTACTTGTTACTTTATTTTATAGAAAATATTTGATATAAATTTATTTATTTTTACTATTAATTCTAAAATTAAACTCTACTTTTAAAATAAAAAATAGAAATCTTTATATACTATGGAGTACAATATAATAAACAAGGAGGTGAAAAGAATAAGTGATAACCAAATAATGATAATTATTATGGTTCTAAGTTTCGCAACACAAGTCTTAGAACTCATAATAAAAATCATACAAAAAGAGAGGGATTAAAAATCCCTCCACCAAATTAAATTTTTATAATTTTTTTTATTTAAATTTTTACAAAAAAGAGGTGAAACCAATGTTAAGTACAATACAACTAATATTCATAATATTACTCATAATATTAGCCATACTATTATATGTAAACCGCGAAAGCAAATACAAATGGATACACAGAATAATATTCATAATTGCTTTAATAATTTTCATTTATGGAGTCCTCACTCCATAAATCTTTTATCTTTAAGAGGAGGTGAAACAAATGAGTGAATACACTAGTATAAAAATAAGAAAAGACCTTAACGAAAAAATGCAACTAATCAAAAAACAAAACAACTACAAAAGCATCAACGAACTATTAGATGCAATAATCGACAAAACAGTCGATGAAGAATTAAACATCATACCCGAACAAGCATTATTCTATGTAGGCGAAACACCAATAACATGGACAGAACTAAAACAAAGCAACACTGGAGACAAATGGAGTCAAGGATACAATGAAGTCACAGTATTATTCAAAGATAACCAAGGTGCTTTTTTAAGATTTTGCACAGAAGATGAAGTTGGAATGGAATATTTCCACTTCATATAATTTATGAAACAAATTTAAAAAAAAAGAATTTGAGAAGGATTCACTCTAAAACATCCTTCTCATTGAAATAATTTACTTTTAGATACCCACTACATTTATTCGTTCTTCTCTTTTGAATTCTTTGTCAAAAGTGACAAGATAATCAATATCATACTCCAGCACAGTTACAATCATGCTTGAATCAGTAAAACTTAGTTTACCCTTGAACTTTTTAAATAAATTAATTGTTTTCGTATTGTAATGTGGTATCTCATGTTCATTTATAACTTTAAAGTTATCTCTCATGAAGTAATACATAGTTTCTGCTTTTTTAGCATCACCTTTGAGGTTAACAACATTTACAACTTCTTCAATTACATTATTGCTAATGTAACCTTCTTCAGACAATAAATCTGTAAGTTGTAACGCTTTACTCTTATTACTGTCATTATCTAACGCTAATGCAATTATAAATGAACTATCGAAAAAATATTTACTCATTTTAAATAAACCTCTTTCTTTAATTCAACACTATTTGTAACTTCCTCTGTTTTTACAATACCAATAATATCTTCTAGTTTGACTTTGTTTCTGAAGTTAACTTCCGGTCGCCCATCATCAGTTATACCCCATTCAACAATTGTATCATCATTAATATCAAAAGCTTCTCTTACTTCTTTTGGTATGGAAGTTTGGAAGTTTTTGTATATTTTGGTATTTGCAATCATCATAGTTTTTTCTCCATTTTTATATCATTTCTCATATTTTAAATCACTTGATTAAGGTTTTTCTCCAATTAAATAAATATCCTTCGTATACTTTATCATCTTATGGCATTAAAACAAAAGGAAATTGTTCTAGTGCTATTGATAAATATGTATTCTGTTGTATATAAAGTTATCTGTTAATATAAAAATTTATGATTAATATTTTATTAACAGAATTTATGAAAATTTAAAAAAATAATAACAAACAAAAAAATATCATTTTATCTGTTTTCTTCTTGAGAATAAACTAAGTATCTCATCATCACTTAACTCATCTACATTTGCAAACATTTTTTCAACATTTGATAAACGTTCTTCCATATTATTAATTTTGTCCTCTTTTTCATGATACTTTTGTTCTAACTCTAAATATTCAGGACTTTTAATATTAATATTATTCACATCAAGATTAATAGTAATACAATCTAAATGTTCTATATATTTCTCACGTAATCTGCTTGGATCTTCAGTAAAATATGATGAATGAGTTGCTTCTTTAGATCTACCTTGCAATGCATCAATCTCTTCAAGACTCATTTTATCATTATACAAATTAGTTGCATGAAACTTCCGTAAAATATGACTTTTAAATTTATTATGAGCTCCAATTTTACCCAAATCTAAAGTACGATTAATTTTAGCAAAATGCCTTTCAAAATAAGCAGTATTGCATTTGAATAATTGAATTTCATCAAGTTTTTCATTGTCTAAATCTTCACGTAATAATAAATAGTTAATGATTTCACGATTTGCTTCTGGACTGCAAAAAGTAAAATAATACTTATTTGTTTTTATTCTTTTCAAGTAAAAAGTAGGGACAATTTCTTGGTCATGCATTATTTTTACAGCCTCAGAAATATCATTAGTATTATGATATTCTTTTGTTGCATCAAGGTAATCTTGCACTGTTAAACTTAAGGTTTCTGCCCTTGCACAACCACTGCTACTCATGAATAATATTATTGCCCTCATTAATGGATTTGCAATTTTTAAGGCTTTTTTAATTAATTCTTTATCGGGCAAATCTTTAAATTTTAATGGTGTAGATAGTTTGATATTTTTCTTATTTAAAACTGGTAAATCATGTATTTCAATTTCGTAGTGTTTATAGAATGTTTTAATTAGTGCAAATTTTAGGTCAGCAGTGCTTTTAACATAGGTTTCATATAAATAGTTCCGGTATTCAATTAAACGTTGTTTTAATTTACGATTTTTCCAACGTATCCCTTGTTCTTCTTCTTTATCGGCTTCATCCAACAGTTCGGATAATGGTTTTTCTTGGAATTTTGAATAAAAATTTAAAGCGATTTGGTACTGTTCTGCAGTACCTTTTTTTAATCGCCTTGATTTTACAAATTCATCAATTATTGTATTATTATTCATATTCATATGTTTATACTCCCTTAATATTTTGGTATTATGGGAGAGCATTTGAAAAGTATACAATAATATAATTTATAAATCATTTATAGCTGCAGTGATTAATTGGATGGTTGCTTCAATGTCATCCATGCTGCATACGCTTACAGGAGTGTGTATGTATCTGGTAGGCACTGAGAGAACTCCGGTAGGAATTCCTTCACGAGTCAAGTGAATTGCAGTTCCATCAGTTGTTCCACCGTCACTAACTTCCAGCTGGTATGGAATATCGTTTTCATCTCCAGCTTTAATGAGCATGTCTTTAACAGATTGTTGGGTTAGAATACCTCTTCCGCTGGCATCTGCTAAAATAATAGCCGGACCTTTTCCTGCAACCACTGGAGCCTCTTCAGGTTTGATTCCCGGGTGGTCACCGGATAAGGTTACATCAAGAGCAATAGCCAAATCAGGATTCAATTTAAATGCAGAAGTTTTTGCACCTTTAAGACCAACTTCTTCCTGAACTGTTCCTACACCATAAACAGTAGCCCTTGTATTTACTCTTTTTAAAACTTCCATCATTACGTAACAGCCGACACGATTGTCTAAAGCCTTACCCATGATAAGGTTATTCGGATATTCTACAAAGAGAGCATTGAATGTCATTTTATCTCCAATTCTGACCATTTTTTCTGCATCCTCTTTGTCCTTTGCACCGATGTCGATGAACATGTCATCAGATTTAACGACCTTGTTTTTCTCTTCTGGCTTGGTTACGTGAGGCGGTTTTGAACCAATTACGCCTACAATATCCTCACCGACTGAAGAATGTACTGTTACTGTCTGGTTCATTAACATCTGGTCGTTGATTCCACCAATGTTTGAAAATTTGATAAATCCGTTATCATCAATATATCTGACCATCAGGCCGATTTCATCCATGTGTGCTGCAAGCATTACAGTTGGAGCCTTTTTTTCACCTTTTTTAGTGGCAATCAAGTTTCCCATACTGTCTTTTTCAATTTTATCAGCTACACCTTCTAATTCACGTGTAATAATTTTAGCTATTTCCTCTTCAGAACCTGAAACCCCAGGTGCTAAAGAAAGCTCTCTCATTAATTCCATCATATCACCAATAACTTTTTATACATTTAATAATATTAAATTGTTTCTATCCACCGAAATGCAAAAAAAGAAAAGGAATTTGAATCTAATATTTAATCAGGTGAAACAATGTCAAAGGTAATGAAAATTTTTTTTAGTCCGTCAGGAACCACAAAAAAGGTAATTGACCAGATAGCAGGTAATTTTTCACAGGAAAATGAAACCTATGACCTGTTGAATTTCGACTCTTCAAAAGAATTTGCATGCGATGATGTCATTGTTGTTGGAATGCCTGTTTTTGCCGGAAGGATTCCGAAAAGCGGACGTGACAGATTAGCAAAACTCAAAGGAAACAACACTCCTGCAATAGCTGTTGTAAATTATGGTAATGCACATGTAACCGATTCACTGCTTGAACTTGTTGATTTGCTTAAAGAAAACAGCTTTAATGTAGTTGCAGCAGCTTCAACCGTAAGTCATCACTCAATATTCAGTGGTGTTGCAGTGGGAAGACCTGATGAATCAGATATTGAAAAAATTAACGAATTTGCCAAAAAATGCGAAGAAAAAATAGAATCAGGTGCGAGTTTGGAAAGTGAAATACCTGGAAACAGACCATACGTCGACTACAAACAGTTGCCATTTATCATTTCATGTGATGAAACACTCTGCGCATTCTGTTATGACTGCGTTTCCATTTGTCCTGAAAAGGCAATTCCTGATGATGATCCAATCGATACAAACCTCGATTTGTGTTCAAGATGCACCGCATGCATCCATATCTGTCCTGAAGATGCGCGCATGTTTACAGGAGAAGCATTTGAATCTAAAAAACCAGCATTTGAACAGGCAAACAGTGAAAGAAAAGAGTCAGAGTTTTACTTATAGACTCATTCTCTTTTTGGCCACAGCCCTTACATATTCATTTTCATCTGAAACTGAAATTTCCTTTAAAACCTTTTTACTTACTATTTTTTTACAGGCGGTTTCACGAACTCTCCATGAGTCATCATTTTTGGCTATGTCGGTTAAAACTTTTTGATTTCTGATTAATGAAACAGCCCTTACAGAGATGTTTTCAGAAATTCCCTGTTCATAAATCTTTATCAGACATTTTTCAACTTTAATCTTATTCAACGCATTTAGGGAGAATTCCTCATCTTTGTTTGCAAGAACAATTCTAATCAAAGTTTCCAAATCAGTGATGTTGTCCAAAGTGGATTTCCTTATATCTTCAAGTTCAGCGTTTTTCAATATTTCAATGAAGTTTTTCTCATCACTGATATGGCTCATGGCTTCGGTTGCCACATCTTCATGTGTTGAATTGATTGCTATATATTTAAAGTCATTTTCATCACTCAAAGACGGATTTGAAATTGCATGGGATCTTACATATTGGTCATCATCATTTAAAGCAATGTTTATTAATTCTTGAGTGTCATTCAGGTTTTTAACGGCAATTTGCCTTACAAACGGATCCTTATCAGTATGGATGACATCTATTAACACTTTATCATCTGTGATTTTTTTGACGGCTTCACTTCTAACAACACTGTCACTGTCATTTAAAGCTATTTGGGCCAAAAGCTCATCATCATCGACCTTGTTTACGATGTCCAGTCGGACATCTGATTTTTCTGACTTTAATGCAATGTTTTTCAATATTTCAACATCATCGATTTTTCCAAAGATTATTGATCTGATTTTTGCGTTTTCCTCTGTCAATGCGATGTCTGATAAGATCTCTTCATTTTTAATCTTCTTGACGGCGGCTATTTTAACCCCTTCGTCCTTATCCTCCTTAACCACCCTTTGAAGAATTGTTTCATCTGTGAAATTTTCTTTGGATATTGCTGATTTTCTGATGGAGGAATCCTTTGCCTTGAAAACCAAATCGTATAATATCTCTTCACTTTCAATCTTTTCCAGAGAAAGTCTTCTGTAGTTTTTGTCGATAGCTTCTATGGCAATGTCTTTTAGCGTTTCCTCATCCACAATCTTGTTGAAAATCTCATCGACGTTTTTGTTCTTTTTAGTGTTGATTACAATTTCGGCAATTGACTTGTTGTTTTCGCCAAGCCTTTCATATGCAAAGCTTCTGACGTCAAAGAACTTGGAATTTTCAGCGACATCCCAAAGAAGGTTTTCATCTTTAATCTTGTTTGCCGCAATTAGTCTAACTGCCCTGTCCTTTACATTTTTTGCAATGTCCAATGCGACAAACTCATCTGTGATGTTGTCGGCAGCTACAGCCCTTTCTGTCCTGTCCTTTGCATTTATTGCAATTTCCTTCAAGATCAGCTGTTCCTCATCTATTTCGATTTCATCCTGAATTGGCTTCTTTTCCTTTTTTGGTTCTTTGCTTTTAAATCTGTCAAATAATCCCATTTAATTTACTTCCTCATACATTTTCTCTAGAAAACTGGCTAATGAAACAATATCCTGACGATTATGTTCTATAATCGGAACGATTGGCCCTATATTTCTTTCGTTCAAATAAGTATTGTAGTAACCCGGAATAAACTGGCCCGGAACGTCTCCTTCACGTTCGATTCCAAACAGTTCCCTTTCAATAGTCTGAAGCTGGCAGTTAGGCAACTGTTCTTTCCATAGGTTTTTTGCAAAATACATCAAATCAAGGTGCGGCAAATCCAAATTTGCATCCAATCTATTGTATCTGCATCTGTTTTTGATATACGGCACATCAAAGCTTTTGCCGTTGAATGTTACATGAACTGAGTCATCATCCAAATGTGACAGGTAAGCCTCAATAATTGCTCCCTCTTCATGAATGTCTCTTAAAAAATATTGTGTAGATATGATTTTATCCTTTTTGATTTCGGCAACTCCAATCAGTATTATTGGAACGTTTGAAAGTCCTAAAGTCTCAATGTCCATGAACTTGAAGTTTTCCTTGTCTGTAAGGCTTATTGACCTGAGAACATTATCCCTGCATTTTTTGGAGTATTTGTTGTTGTCCAATATTTCAATTATCTCACAAAACGGCAAATCATCTATGGTTTCTGTGAATTTTGAAGCAACATCACAATATTTGTCATGGTTTTTAAGCGATTCTATTGTAGTATATCCCTTTTCTTTAAGATTCTGTTCTGTTTTAATGCCTATTTTTGGAAGCAGTTTCAGATTATTGTTTATCTGACTTTTAAAATCATTGTCATAGATATTGAAATCAATCTTTTCTGTTTCGATGATTTTGAGAGTATCTCCAAATGAGGTGGTGACAACTTCAGAGTTATCTATGTCAGATAGCTTTTTGCCTTCATATTCATTTAAAAGTTTTTGTTTATAATCTTCGAAATAAGAGCTTGAAAGCTTTCTTGCCTTATTTTTTGCATCTTCCGAAGGATTTAAAGAACCAATAGAATTTGAAAGAACCTTTTTAAGATACATTTCATGTTCGCTGTAATCTGTCATTCAAGTTTATTATATGTCAATTAATGGTATATAATTTTTTTAATAAAGTATAATTGAATTTTTGTAAAATACAAATAACTTTATATAGTATTAAAACATATATAGAGATTGGCTACTATGTAGCCGGAGAGATAGATTAAACAGCCAAATTTTAAAATTCATTTCTCTAAAAACTTGTAAAACAAGTTATTAGGTAGCTATAACATGTAGCTACCTAATCATCCCAAAACTTTTTTTAAAAATTTAGTAAAATATATAATCTTTTCAAACTAAACTATAGATTAAGGTTTGAATATGAAATTAAAATTAGCAATAATTTTTGGAATATTAATATGGGTCATTACATTTTTGGCAACTGAAATAATAAATCCGATTTTTAGCAGTGCACTGCCGAATATCAACATAATCGTTCCAATAATATTAATAATAACCACTGGATTTTTTGGAATTCTCTACATCAGAAATATAGATGAAAACGAGGTTATTGAAGGATTGACCGTTGGAATAATATTTGTTGTGGTTGATATTTTATGTGACATGATATTTTTAATAATTCCAAATACACAAAATTTAGTTTTCGCTGATTATCAGTTACACATATTTTCAGTGATTGTTCTAACTTTATTGATTACAACCTTTTTAGGATATTTAGCTCAAATGAGTATTGATTTAAAATAAGGAGACAAACTATGATACCAAAATCACATCCACGCTATGAATCCCTACTTTTGAGAGAAAAAATTGTTAAAGCTGCTGAAAATGGATACCTGGCAGATTCAGCAATGATTGCTCACGGCAGGGGAGAGGCTTTTGATTATCTGATAGGTGAAAAAACAACCTATCCTGCAAAAAGAGCAATGTATGTTGCGGTTGCGGCATTATTATTATCAAATAATCCAGTCATTTCAGTTAATGGAAATGCAACAGCACTGGCAATCGATGAAATAATCGAACTGGCCAATGCAGTTAATGCCAAAATTGAAATAAACCTTTTCTACAGAACCGATGAAAGAGTTGAATTGCTTACAACATTATACAGGGAACATGGATATAAAGAAATCCTCGGATCTTTGGATGATGATATTGAGTATCTCAATGACATAAAAAACAATAGAGCGTCAGCAAGCAAAACCGGAATCTATGCTGCAGACACCATTTTGATTCCCCTTGAAGATGGTGACAGGGCGGAAATCCTTAAAAAAAGCGGCAAAAACATTATTACAATAGATTTGAATCCGCTTTCAAGAACTTCAAAAATGTCTGACGTTTCAATAATGGACAATATCGTAAGGGCCATTCCATTCATGACAAAAATTGCAGAGGATTTGAAAACTCAGGACAAAAAAGTTTTAATCGAAATGGTTAACGAATTTGATAATGAAGAAAACCTTAAGGAATCAATCGAACAGATAAAAATAAACAACAAATGAGGATAAAAAATGCAAGTAATGGGTATATCAGGCCTACCTGGCTCTGGAAAAAGTTTAATTTCTGACATAGCAATCGAAATGGGAGCTATTATTGTTAGTATGGGTGACATCATAAGAGAAGAAGCCAAAAAAAGAGGAGAACCGACAAAAGAAACAGCTGTCAATTTAAGAAAGGAATTTGGAGACAATATCGTTTCCGAATTAACCGTTAAAAAAATCAAAAAACTCCAAGAAGAAGGCAATGCTGATCTAATCATAATTGAAGGAATAAGAAGTCCCCACGAAGTCAACATGTTTAAGGAAAACTTTGATGATTTCATTATCCTGTCAATATTTGCAAATCCTAATTTGCGTTTTGAAAGACTTAAAAAAAGAATGAGAGAAGACGATTCACAGGATTATGCCGGTTTCAGAAAAAGGGATCTTACAGAATTAGGATTTGGAATAGGTGATGTGATTTCACTTTCAGACAAAATGATAATTAATGAAAGCGACATAGAAAGCTGTCAAGAAAAAATTAGAGAGTTTTTCAAGGAAATAATCTAATTTAAATACTTTTTTCTTCCAAAACGGCATCTTCAATGATATAAACACCACTGTCACGATGCCATTCCTTTCTATCTTTTAATATTTTAACTCTCTTTTTAAAAATAGGTCCATCGATAGCCAATGTTTCGGCTTCTCCGCCTTCAAAAGCTATATCAACATAATATTTTTCATTGAGCCTGACAAGTTCGTCAATAACATCATCATCAATTACCCTTCCAAGCCATGTTTCATCCAGGCCCCATGCAGCCACACCGGAAATTATGATTTTAAATCCGAGTGAAACTATTTCACGCATGTATTCCAGCTCATCCACATGCCAATAAGGGGAAATTACCTCCAAACCGACTTCCAAACCCAATTTTTCAATTCTTGACTTTTGATATTGTGAGTAAAGTGCACCAGTATATACGCACTCAACACCCAAATCCTTCAGATTTTCAAAGGCCATTTTCAAATCTTCAAGTTCCTCTTCTTTAATACCGTCAGTTTCAACAGACATTATCGGAATATCAATGGCCTCTGCAAGCAAATCTGTTACATGAATATTTGGAACATGAAACATGTATGATTCATCGTTGCGGGATTTCATGGAAAGAAGATATTTTACATCTTCTTTCATCTTTAAAGCATAATACAAAGCCATTGTACTATCCTTACCCCCTGAAAACAGAACTGCAACATTCATAAGATATTACCTTTTACGTTTTTCTGAAACGAATTTTCTAAACTTCCTATAGAAAACACCAAAGGATTCATAATAGATACCGAACAATGAAACGACGACTCCAACAGCACCAGTAATCGCTACAAACTGATAGGACGGCAGCATTGTGGAGTTTGTTTCATTTATCTTATTTTGTACAGGTCCTTCCATCTTGCTGGCCACAACTCCCTTGTTCAATAAGATTTCCTGGAACTTGTCCACTGAAGATGATGAAACTACCAGTTTCGCATGTACCTGAGCATAAGAAAGTGAACCTCCATAAACCAATCTATACCAATCGGAAAATGATTTCAATGCATCATAAGAAGAGTAATTTTCTTCAAGTTCTATTTCAATCTTACCGTCAGAGGTTACATTATAGTTTTTGAAATGGGAATCGATATTTCCTAAAACATAATTGAAATATTCAATTTCCCTCTGGTTGAATTTCCATAACGGAATCGTAATGCTTGTTTCTTCAAAAGAAATAAAACCTTCAGTTGCTGACAATTCACTTCTCAACTCATTCATATTTATTGAAGAGGATAAATCAAGATACATTGTTTCTTCATTGCCTGGAATGTTTTTTTCAACAAGACTTAAAACCTCGGGCATTTCTTCATAAATAGGTTCTAAAAAGAATGCTCCTCCTATTGCACCAATTAAGAAAGCCACTACAAGCACTAAAATAATTTCATTTTTAGGCATATATGGTCTTAACATTCCAATAGAAAAAACAAATACCATCATTATTATAAATAAAATGATGTAAATAATTGTTATTATCATATCCATAAATTCACACGCCATTATCTATTATTAAAATATTTTTAATTAACAATTTATATAATTTTGTGTGAAAATGGACTATTTCTGATAGATTATCATGTTTTGACTATTTACTGGCCATTCTACAATGAAAATTTTTTCCCCTTTTGAAAGTTTAAATGAATCAGTTTTTAAACTCGACTTAACATCAATCTTTATCTGCTTATTGTGATTGTTTTTAAACTTGAAATTAGCAGAAACCTGGCCATTGTTTACATTGATTTTAACTGGCTTGTCAACATCCAGATACACTGTTTTTCTAGACCCCTGACCTTCACCATAAACCTGCTTAATTGCCTGTGCGAGTTTAGATACATCAGACTTTGTTTTGATTGTATCATAGACATCAAATGTGTTGTTCATGCTTTCTTCCAAAAGTGGCAAAGTAAAAGCAATCAATATTATCAAAGATGCTGAAAATATCAGCAGATATTCAAGAGAAACCTGCCCTCCATTATCCATTATCATCAAACCACCAGAATCAGATTTTTTGTAATAACCATCATCAAATCCCCATAGCTTAGGGCAATGATGAGACCAAACATTATAGCCGGCGTGAAAGGAAATCCTATTTTAATGCATAACGTGTCTGAAATAAATTTTTGAGCACACATTATCTTTAATAACGAGACATCTTTAAGCGTGATTCCCCCTGCGCTTCTGGATTTAAAATAATATTTAAAATCATCATCATTACTTTTGTAAACTTCCAGATTTCCGTTTAAATCCTGTATCAGCTCACAGACATGATCATCATTAAAGCAATACTTGTTAACAATCATTCCTTCTTTTAAGTCCCTGACATTTACAGTCTTATTGAGCGTGGTGTAAATCAGAAATCTCAATCCATTGTAATTCAAAATATTTACCAGCAAATCAGCATTGCTCTTGACATAATCATTTTTTATAATAAGTCTTATTGTAAATACCACCAAAAACGGGAATGAAACGAGAATGCTGTTTACTATGACGCTGAATGAAAACGGATAAAAAGACAATGCGGGAAAAATATTTAAAAAATCGATATTCGAACCAAATGGTATAACTGTTGCAATGGAAGAGAATAATTTAGCATCACCACCTCCCCACAAATGCAATTGCCACAAGAAATAAGCCACATAATATGTAACAACCATTGAAATAATCGAAGCTAAAATGAATTTAACGTTACCTTCGACAATTGTTAAAATCAGATTAGAACTCAACCCAAAAGCAACCAACATATTGTTTAACTTGTCGGGAACAAAACCCTTCTTAACATCAAAAATTGCTGCCAAAATAGAAAATAAAACTGTAACTGTAATTTGAATTAAAAATATGCTATTAAAATTCATAAAAATAGATTAAACTAACTAATATATTAATTAGATAGAAATTAATCTCGTTAAATTGTTTTTAGTTTGTAAAATTATAAAAAAAGGAAAAAATTAATTTTTAGAATACTCATAAATAGCTTCTAAAAATGATTTGAATAAAGGATGTGGCCTATTTGGTCTTGATTTAAATTCTGGATGGAATTGACAACCAATAGCCCAAGGATGGTCAGGAAGTTCCACAATTTCCACTAAAAAGTCATCAGGACTTGTTCCTGAAATGACCAAACCTTTTTCCTGCAAGTCTTTTCTGTAGTCATTGTTGAATTCATATCTGTGCCTGTGACGTTCCTCAATATCAACTTCACCATAGGCTTCAAAAGTTTTGGTTCCTTCAATGATTTTACAGTCATAAGATCCCAAACGCATGGTTCCTCCCATGTTTTTGATTTTCTTTTGCTCTTCCATCATGTCAATTACAGGGAACTCCAAATCGTCGTCAAATTCAGAACTGTTTGCATCATCATAACCGTTTCTTCTTGCAAATTGAGTTACCATTGACTGCATTCCAAGACAAATTCCAAATAAAGGAACATTATTTTCTATAGCATAATCTATAGCATCCAATTTGCCTTCAAAACCACGTTCTCCAAATCCTCCTGGAATCAGAATACCGTCGAAACTTTTTAAGACTTCCTCATCCAGCTCTTCAACATCGGAACTCAAGTATTGGATATTTGCCTTAACGCCAATGCTGGCTGCCGCATGAAGTAAGGATTCGCGGATACTGATATATGAGTCTTCAAGTTCAACATATTTACCTACTATACCAATAGTAACTTTAGGGTCAGTGATTCTGAGGGACTTTACAATTTCTCTCCATTCGTCCAGTTTAGAGGAATCAGGTTCAACATCCAAACCTATTCTATTGACAATGAACTCACCGATGTTTTTGTCTTCCAAAACCAAAGGTACTTCATAGATTGTACCTGCATCGGGAGTGTTTACTACAGCATCCCTGTCAACATCACAGAAGTGAGCCACTTTTGCAAGCAATGCATCATCAATGTGTTCCTGGGATCTGCATACAATAACATCAGGATTTATACCCACACTTCTTAATTCTTTTGTTGAATGTTGGGTCGGTTTGGTTTTGAATTCTCCAGCTGCATTTAGGTAGGGAATAAATGTAACATGGACAAACATGACGTTTTCACGTCCTTCTTCATTTCTGAGTTGTCTTAAAGCTTCAAGGAAAGGTTGACTCTCAATATCTCCAACAGTACCTCCAAGTTCTACTAAAACAACATCATAATCAGCACTTTCAGAGTTTTCCCTAATCATTTCTTTAATACGATTAGTGATATGTGGAATTACCTGTACACATTCGCCAAGGTATCCTCCTTCTCTTTCTTTTGCAATTACTGATTCATAGACTTTTCCTGTTGTGATATTTGCTAGTCCATCAAGTTCAACATCTAAAAATCGTTCATAATGACCAAGATCCAAATCAGTTTCCATACCGTCATGAGTTACAAACACTTCACCATGCTGATATGGATTGAGTGTTCCGGAATCCCAGTTTAAATATGGGTCTATTTTAATAGCTGAAACTTTTAAACCATAAGATCTTAAAATTCTTCCCATAGATGCAGAGGTAATGCCTTTACCTATGGAACTAACTACCCCACCAGTAATTATAATATATTTTGTCAATAAATCCTCTCCTTAATTAAATTAAATACATTTATAATTTTAGTATTTTATAATATATAAAAATTTTAATTTGATATAAAAATGTAAGATTTTAATTACCTGCTATTTTTCCAATAGTACAATTTATTGGAGATGGCGCGTCCGGTTTCATTAAACTGATATTGGCCTTCATCACCATAGCTTGCAAAATGTGTTTCCTGCATAAAATCACCACATGAATCTCCAGGACCATCAGTCATATAACCTCTTCTACAGACCATTCCATAAGCCGAACCATACGGACTTACACTCCAATATGTGCAGTTTAGACAAATAGCATCACCGTTGTTTACCATTGAATCATAATCCACATCATCAAAATCTTGTGTTAAGTCCTCTTCAAAATCATTGCTAAAATCCAAGTTACCATAATCATCTGTGAAGTCATCTTCTAAATCATCCTCATCAAAAAACATATGGCATTCAAAACAATACTTATCCTCATCCAGCTCGCTACCGCAATTAGGGCATCTCATAATATCACTCATATTAATGTTTTAATGAATTCTTTAATATATTTATCACAAAATTCCCAGGTGTGTTCGCCGGGAGCTTCAATGAAGTTGGATTCAATGTTTTTTGAACTTAAAAATTCATAAAACTCAACATTTTTATCATGCAAGAAATCATCATAGCCGCATGCCATGAAAATATCCGGAACGTTACTGCAATTATCAATTAATGCCTTAGGATCCATATCAGAACCCTGCAATTCATCCAAATTACCAAAAATTGATTCATAAAAATCTCTAGATCTGAGAACGTTATCATCACTGACATAATTGACAATATCATCAGTTATCAATGCAGCGGAAATCATTCCGATTTTAGAGAAGTTATTTGAGTATTTTAATCCGTTTCTGATTGCTCCATAACCTCCCATTGAAAAACCTGCAATGAATGTGTCTTCACGTTTGTCAGAAAGAGGGAAAATGTTTCTTGTAATGTCCAGCAATTCCTGACCAACATACTCACCATAATAAGCATGAGCCTTTTCATTGTCCACATAAAAGCTGTTTTCCCCACATGGTATTACAATAGCTATTCCATTATCCTCTGCAAATTTCTGAATGGAAGTGTTTGCAAGAAATATGTCATCACTTCCGTATAATCCATGAAGCAGATATAGTGTCTTATATGGTTGAGGCACTATTTCTTCCCTATCATGCAAAAAGTGAATATTGTCTGACGGCAATATCACGCTGATTGATGTTCTTCTCTGCAAGCTTTTACACTTTACATCTCCTCTAAACAAAACCATATTAAACACCTATGTCCACAAATCAGTGATAAAAAGAGGGCTTGCATCATCGGCCTTTTCAAATCCGCAGGATTCATAAAACCCAACTTCCTCATCATAGCCTACGACAACGATTCTCAAATAATCCTTATAAATTTCCTTAACTTTTGAAACAAGATTTCTGCCAATGCCCTTATCCTGATACTCTGGCCTTACAAGCAGATAATGAACATATGCAGTCATTATTCCGTCATCCATAGCGCATATCATGCCTACAATCTTATCCTCATCCCAAGCTGAGATTACCGTTTCAAAGTTTCTCATTGCAATTTGAAGCTTTTCTGGAAAATGGCCTGAAGACCACTCTACAGATAAAAACAAATCCTTTAAATCATCTACATCAAATTCATGAATATCTTTGTATTCTATTTCTGTCATTAAACCACCCTATATTCTGTCCATTTATTTGAAAAATACCTGTAAACATAAATTCCTGCCCTTACATACCAGTCAATAAACATCGCTATCCATGTTCCAAACACTCCTATTCCCATCCAGTCAGCAATTACATATGACAGACCTATTCTGCACACAAACATTACTGCCAAACTGATATACATTACTGATTTTGAATCTCCCGCTCCTCTGAATGTGGCAGGCAATGTGAAAGACAGTGGCCAGATTATGATTGCAAAAATGCCGTGCCAAATAACCATCTCTGTTGTCATTGCAGCAGTTTGAGCTGATAAATTATAAATGCCCAATATCAACGGCAAGCCTGCAAAAATAATCACATTAATTATTATATGTGAAACAACGACTATAAATAGACATTTCCTATTGTAATATCTAACCTGTTCATAGTCATTAGCACCGACACATCTTGAAATCACTGCAGTCAATCCCAGATTAATTGCAAAACCGGGCAATACGGAAAATATTCCTATGGCATATCCAACCGAATTTGCAGCTATTGCCATCGTTCCGAATGTTGAAACAATACTTAAAACCAAAACTCTTCCCAATTGGAAAAGCCCGTTTTCAACACCGTATGGAATGCCAACCTGCAACACTTTTCTAAGAATGTTAAAGTCAAATTTATGTTTTAAAGTCCTTTTTATATGTAGTTTGTAATCTTTATCGACTGCAAAGTGCATTATCAAAATTGCTGCCAAAGCCCTTGATATCACAGTTGGAATGGCAACACCTCTAACGTCCCAACCAAGATAATATATACATATTGCATTACCAATGACATTCAAAACATCACAAACCAATAGTATTTTCATAGGCAAGTCCGCATTGTTTGTTGTTCTAAAAATTGCAGCACCTGCATTATATATTGCTAAAAATGGAATCGATAATGCGACAATATATAAATAAACTTCTGCATTATGCCCGACATCCACTTCAATTTGCCCAAATAAAGTTCCAATTAAAAACTGCCTTAAAATGATTACCAAAATCATCAGGACCGTAGACAATATTGTTGAAAACCAGACAAGCTGTGTTGCTGAATTTTGTGCCTTTTCAACTTGATTATCTCCAAGGTATTGGCCGGCAACAACTGCTCCTCCGGTTGCAAGAGCTGAAAAAGAAAAAATAAGTAGTTGAACTAAAAAGTCAACTAATGAAACTCCTGAAATTGCAGCCTCACCTAATGATGCCACCATAATGGAATCTGCCAGACCTACAAAGAACTCTAATGCATATTCTATTAAAAGAGGAATGAATAATGCAAGTAAAGCTCTGTTTGAATAAATATAACCTTCAGGAGTTTTAAATATATTCATAAATTATCTAATAAAGTTTGTAGCTATTTTTGGTTCTTCTTCTGGATTTAAACCATTTTCACGACCAACTTCAACACATTTTAAGAAAAATGCCATGTTTCTACCGAGTTGCCTCATGGTTGCAAGGCCTTCCAAGTCCTGTCTGACTTCTTCAGGAGTGTTACCATGAACCATATTCCAGTAGAATGATGAAATAATTGGCATTTGAGATATTCCCAGATATTTAATTAACTGTTCATAGGTTGCTGTTGTTCCACCACGTCTTGCAGAACATATTACTGAAGCCGGTTTATGTTTGAATGCCTCGAGTCCAGCTCCCTGTGAATTTGAATAGAATGCCCTGTCTAAAAATGAAGTAACTGCACCGGTTGCACCTGCATAGTAAACAGGTGAGCCAAAAATAAATCCGTCGGCATCATAGGCTTTTTCAACAAATTCATTGACAACATCATTATCAAATGTGCACTTTCCATTTTCACGACATTTCAAACATGCAGTGCACCCTATAATAGGTTTTGTCTTAATCCAAAATATTTCAGTTTCAATGCCTGCCTCATTTAAGGTTTTTTCAACTTCACAGAGTGCGGTATATGTACATCCTTGCTTGTTAGGACTTCCATTAACTAAAATAACTTTCATTTTAAAAATCTCCATCGATTAATCTTTGCATTAGCTTATATCCTTCTTTTTTAGCTGCAGAACCCCTCTTTACAGCCTCTTCATCGAATGCTTCACAATCGTCTCCAGGCATGTCTGATGCATACATGATAATAGGCACATCGTCACGGGTGTGTGTTCCTATATCGATTGGAGTAGGATGGTCAGGCAGTATTGCAGCCCTATAGTCTTCACCTTCCAGACTTTCCAAAATAGGCCCTACGATGAATTCATCAATTCTTTCAATAGCTTTTACTTTCTCATCGATTAATTGTGCGTGGCCTGCTTCATCAGGAGCCTCTATATGAATGAGCAAAACATCATTTCTTTTTAATGCATCAATCCCATATTCACCCTTTGCCTTATAGTCTGTATCGAAAAATCCTGTAGCTCCAGGTACGTCAATAATTTCCATGCCTGCAAATACACCAATTCCCTTAAGCAGGTCAACACCAGTGATTACTGCTGCATCAAGACCGTATGTATCTTTGAAGTTAGGCAACTTTGGAGTTACACCCTGTCCCCATAGCCAGACCATGTTTGCAGGAATTTCCCTTTTCTGATTGACTTCATGATTTTGTAAGAATTCTTTTGATTCAAACATTATTGATTGGATTTCCTCAGCGAGTTCACAGTCACCAAAAAGATTATCAACCAGTTTTTCACAGGAAATATCATGAGGAGGCATTGTTTTTATGCCTGCAAGGATTTCAGCATCCTCAACATTGTCACAGGAATATACAAATATATGTCTATAGCTAATTCCAGGATAGAACTTGCCTTTAAAATCAGGGTATTTTTCAGTAAAGTAATCGTTCAAACCGTTTATCAGTATTTCCGCCTCTTCAGAGGTAATGTGGCCTGCATTAAAGTCATCCATTTCACCGTCTTCAGAATATATTGTATTGCATCTGAATATCACATCACATGGAGTTGTCTTAATGCCCATGCTTCCTGCTTCAAGAGGTCCACGGCCAGTATAGTAATCTGCAGGATTATACCCAAAAATGCTCATGTTGGCCACATCAGACCCCGGAGTGTATCCTTCAGGAACATTATTTGTGAAACCTCCGTAACCTGCTTTAGCCAATTTATCAATATTTGGAGTATTTGCCACTTTTAAAGGAGTTTTACCATCTAATTCATCAATTGGAAGGTCGCTAGACCCATCTGGAATAAAAATTACGTATTTCATATTATCAAATAAAAATAAAAAAAAGAAATTTAATTAGTTTTTATTTTTTAAAATACTAATTAAATCAGTCAACATCGCAGAAGCAGTTTCTAGTGATCCTGCTCCGAGCCCCATTACAGTTATGTCACCAGCCAAGTCAGTGTGAATGGTGGCCATATTTAAAGTTCCGCTTACATCATAAGAACTTCCTTTTTTAACCAAACGTGGAGCTACCCTTAATTCATCAGGTGATACTTCAGCTATTAGTTTAATTAAATAATCATCTCTTTTAGCAAGTTCAATAGCCTGTGAGTTAATATTGGATATTCCCATAACTTTAACATCACTGTATGTTGCATCAATTCCTAAAAGAGAGTTTGCTAAAATTACGGTTTTGCATGCTGCATCAATACCTTCAACATCCTGTGTTGGGTCAGTTTCTGCAATACCCAATTCCTGTGATTCCCTTAAAGTGACTTCATAATCAGTTCCTTCAGAAGTCATTCTTGATAAGATATAATTTGTAGTACCATTCAGGATACCTACAATTGATTTGATATCGCAGGAGGACAATGTTTCCTTAGTGAAGTTGATGATTGGCATTGCTCCGCCGACACTGGCTTCATATTTGAATTCCACACCTGCCTTTTCGGCCGCTCCAACAACTTCCTTGAATTTGAGTGCCAAATGTCCTTTGTTTGATGTCACTACATCTTTACCTTGGCTGAAAGCTTTAAGTGTTAGTGAAAATGCTGGTTCTGCATCAACGATATTAGTAGGAGTTGCTTCAATAAGACAATCATATTCAACAGCATCCAATACATCTTCGCCACTTACATCAGACCCAAATTCCGGATAAGCAGATAATTTTCCTTCATTGTTTTTTGTCTCTACAAGTAATTTTTCATCTAAACCATCAGCAGATATTGCAGATGAGGATGAATCAGCAACAGCCACTACTTTTACAGCCACGCCAGTTTTCTTACTAATCAAATCTTTTTTTAGGGAAATTGCATTAGCCACACCTTGACCTACTGCACCAAATCCCATAATAATAACTCTACATTCATCCATAATAATCCCTACACTTCATTAATCATCAATAAGCGTTTTTCTTCAGCAATCTCTTTAATCTTATCGAAAACAAATTGTTTTTTACCATAATCAGTTTCAAGAGTAATTAATGCAGTAGATTCTTTTTCACCATCCAATTTAATATCAAATCCAGTAATTACCACACCTTTCAATGCATTAATCCTATCCATAGTATCTCTTACATCCTGATCTACAATATGGCCGTATAAAAGAGTACTAATCATTTCTTTTTTAACTACACCATCCATTTCAACAATAGAAATTCCCAAATCATCAAATTTTTGAATGACATTGAAAAGGTTTTCACGTTCTCCTTCTATTGTTAAGTGGACTGGAACCATGCCTTGCTCGTTTTTAAATTCCCTTTTGTGAATAACTGTTACCAGGTTTGCGCCCAGTGAACCGATAGGTTCCAAGACGGAAACTAACTGGCCGGGAACATCTAAAAGTTCTAGAACTAAGTTCATTTTCATTTAAATCCCTCATTAATTTGTCCAATCTGCTTTTTTAACAATAAGATTTCCATCTTTATCAATATTAGCATTTCTCAATATCTTTTCCGGATTTTTAGTGTGAGCTTCATCCTCACGTGTTAAGTTTAAGTTGTCTGTGATGTACCAGGTTTCATCTGAATCCGGAATGTCTTCTAAAATTTTTGAGAATTTTTCTATAATATCTTCTGCATCTTTTTCGATTGTCATAAAATTTAAACTCCTAATAATAAATAATATATTTATTTTATCTTTTAATATTAATAAAGTTAAAGCATGCACCGAAACTTAAATAATTTTTTCCAGATTTTTTTAATATTCTCCCTTTTATAATAACAATGTTATAATTTTGTCTGAAGCAGAATCAAAATTTTTATTAATAAAAAGAACAATAA
>JAFQXD010000095.1 GCA_017407115.1 Methanobrevibacter sp.
TTGAGGTTGGGTCATGATTTTTTTGACTCTTTATTTTTTTTCTATTTTTTTTCTTGTTTATTTTTTCTTAATTTTTATATACTATGAAGTATAATCTATTATTAGTGTTATTAATATTTATGGTTGTTTTATTCATGGTTTTAAAGGATGATACTATTAATCAGAGTATGTTGGTACCTATCGACTTGAGGGAATTGATTCCAGATGATCATCCATGTTATTTTATTCAAAATGTAGTTGATCAAATTGATTGTTCCCATGCTAATCGTAAGTTTCGTGGCAATCCTGGTGAAGCTGCTTATCCTCGTGAAATGTTGCTTCGGTTGGTTTTGATGAGTGTTTTTGATGGAGGTTTGTCATCTCGTGAAATTGAGAGAAGAACAAAAACAGATATATCGTATATGTACTTGGCAGGTATGCAGAGACCTAATTTTAGAACTATCTCTAGATTTAAAGCTGATAATCCAGATTTAATTGATGAAGCATTTAAAACCACTATTAAAATTGCTAAAGAAGAGGATTTGATTAAAATTCATCATGTGAGTTTGGATGGCACGAAAATCAAAGCAAAAACATCTATGAATAAATTAACAAGTAAAGAACAAATAAAAATAATGAAACAGCACTTGGAAGAAAGTAATGAATTGGATGAAATTGAAGATGAGGAATTAGGTGATGAATCTGGAAATTCAGTTCCAGAATCATTAACCCAAGCTAAAAAATTTGAAAAAACAATAGAAAAAATTAATAACAGTTCAAAAGACGATAGAAACAAGGATAAATTCCGTGCTTCCAGTAAAAATTTATTAAAACAAGCCGAAAAAAGTCCAGAACATAAGGAAAAGATTTATAAAAAATTAGAAACACTTGAAGAAAAAATAATTGAGTCCAAAAAAGATGTTATAAGTATAAATGACCCTGATGCACGTTTTATGCTTAATAAAAAAGGCAAATGGGAATACGATTACAATGGACAAATCGCAGTAGACGATTATAAAGGAATAATACTTGCATCATACATAACTAACAATCCAACAGACTATAAAGAATTAATACCACTAATAAATCAAGTAGAAAGCAATTTATCTACGATATATGATGAAACACCATCTAATTTTCAAATAAGTGCTGATAATGGTTATTCAACTGATGAAAACACCGCATTTCTTGAAGAACAAGGATATGACGGTTACATATCTTCCAGAAAGTTCTCAAGACAAAGTAAAAAATACAATATCTTAGAAAAACCTTTCCAAAAAGACAATTTTGATTTTAATTCAGAAATAGGAACCTATTTCTGCCCATTAGGACAACCATTATACCGAATAAGAGAATATGAATATAAAAACAAAAAGAGAATAAGTTATTGGACTAATGAATGTAAAAATTGTCCAGTAATTGAATATTGTGCTAAAAATGGGTATGGTAGAACTATTTCTGATTATGGTAATCCTTCTAAAATTCGAATGCAGCGCAAAATGGAAAGATCGGAAGCGCAAGAAATTTACAAAATACGTTCAAAAACAGCAGAATTGCCATTTGCAAACTTAAAACAAAACATGAAACTACATGAATTCTCAACAACTGGACTAAAACAAGTAAATACTGAATTCAAATTATACACAATCGGACACAACTTAAAAAGAATATACAATGAAAAATACAAAACAAACAACTAAAATAAAACAAAATTAATAAAAATAAAAAAAA
>JAFQXD010000013.1 GCA_017407115.1 Methanobrevibacter sp.
TATAATATAATATAATATAATATAAAAGATTATTATTACTTTATTATAAAGACAAGGTTTATATACTAGTTTTTATAGAAGTATATTCAAGAATACAAAAGTATTCATATTTTACCCAAAGAAAAATTATGAGATGATATATTATGAGTTACATAGCAATTTACAATACAACTGATGAAGAATGGGATTTATACAAACTTAACCTTGAAACCTGTAACCCTACTGGGGGTAGAGTTTTAGGTGGGGAGGTTAGTATTTCCTGTTTGGTTGATGCTGCTGAGGATTATGGTATACCTGCGGAGGCTATTCTTGGTAAGGCTAGGGATGTTGATGTCCCTTGCTTCGAATAATAATTCATATGGGGGAGGTGCCTGTTTTATGGGTCGTTCTTATTTTGATGAGTCTGCTAAGATGTATGCTACTAGGTTTCCTAGTTGGAGTTTGGAGGCTTGTATGCGTATGAGTGAGATTTTGGGGGATAAAGGTTATAGTGTGGGTAATGTTTATCGTCTTGGTTGTGATCGTCGGTATCATGATGCTTGGATTGTGTATCGTGCTGATGTTCCTAGGTTGGTGGAGCAGTTGTTTCGTCAGAGGATTGCTGTTGAGGTGCAGGCTGAGGGTCATGGTAAGGCTAGTATTAATTTTGTTTATGATTATGAGGAGTCTCATATTTTGAGTGTGGTTAAGCGTTTTTGGAGGAATAATAATCCTGATACTTTAGTGGAATCTGTTGATGATGAGGTGGATTGATGGTTATGCGTGATTTGAAGTTTTTTGTTAAGAAGTATAGTAGTGTGGATGATTGGTTGTTGTCTAGTAGGTTAGTGTTGGATAGTCTTGGTGGTGGTCGTCGGTTTGGTGTTGAGTGTTGTGATGGTTTTTTGTGGTTTTATGAGTTTCGTGTTGATGATGTTAGGGGTGTGGATGATTTGGTTTGTCGGACCAGGATTGGTAAGGGTAGTGGTGATTTTGAGGAGTATTTTATGGGGTTGGGTTTCCGTGTTGTGTTGCCTGTGGATCATGTTTTATTTGAATAGTTTTTTTCTTTTTATTATATTTTTTTTAAGTTTATTACCGATAAGTATATATAGTAGTTTATCTAATATAAGAGTAGGTGAATACAGAAAGTATTCATAAAAAACCCAAAGAAAAAAAACGAGATGATATAAAATGAACATACAAGAAAAAATATGGATGGACGAACTCCACCAAGAAATGGAACCAGAACCATTACCAACCGAAGAAAAAATGAATGAAATAGCAAAATACTACGGGGAAGATTAATATGTTACTCCAAATAATCCAATTACTACTAATCAGCCTAGGCTTCCACAACACAAATAATAACACTCCAAAAAGCCTATACCCACAACAAAGATACACACAACCACAACCGGTAAGCTTCCAAGTTCCACCTTTAGTTTTACTCGTATTATTTGCGGCAGGTATTATTGTTTTTGTAGTGTTTGTTTTCATGTTTGTACCTGGAAACGAATCAACTTTAGTCTATAACCAATTCGATAATATCATTTAAAAATTTATTTCTTTTTTTTACCTCTCTTTTTTTATATCCGTTGACTATATTTAATATATTGCTAATTCTTTTAAATAATAAATGTAGAATACATAATTTATATTCTACACACTATATAAAAAATCGACTTAGTGTGATGTCATGTCCAGCCAGAAAAAAAGGAGGAGAGTCAGATAATCTTTTTTTGGAAAGTTAAAAAATAAATTTTAAAAATTCCTTCTCTCTTTTCAAAAGAAAAAAATATGGTTCCCCCTCTTTTTTTTCTTTTATCTATACTTTTTTTAAAATTAAACCCATAACCATTATATATAATTACACGGATATATTATTAACATGAGGTATCTAATACAACAATATTATAGTAAGCGAGCAGAATTAAACCAGATCCATAATCGTATAGAAGATTCATGGAATACCTTATTTACTGTCGGACCTTTCGGAGCCATACACCAGGTAGACACAGGAGTATGTGTTAGTGGCCATAACAATAGCTTATCTAAACCAGCAATAATCTTATACCTCGTAACCGTCAAGGAATTAACCAATGAACAAATCCGATTAATAGAAAAACAATCCAATTCACTATTATTCACAGTAGATGATTGGACGGATATTGATTTAAAAGGATATGGTGAACCTAAAGATAAGCAGAAATATTTCGGATATAATTTTGTTGTGAAAGATATTGTTGCACCAGCCATATTGGAGTCATGGCTAAAAGACTAAAAAAAAGAGGAGTATTTTCATAAATGTTAAGGAAGACTAGTATAATATTCAGAGAAGATGTAAAAGAAGGATACAAACATTACAATTACTTCATCCGGCACTGGACAATGGTAATATCCGCATTCGAAAAAACAATCTGCCCAGTACCAGTAACCACATCAATGGATGTAAACAGTGACCTAATCAAAATGGGATTCAGCCACCCTGAAACTACGGATGAAATCGAAAGCTGTGAGATAATGTGGAATGAACTAACCCTCTTCCTAGAATATGAAGGATTCCAGTATCTGCAATCCCAACATGAATGGGCAGTGTATATTCACATTGATGATTTCGTGGAAACTGTACTATCCAAACCAGAATTATACAAATGGGACGGTCGATGATTATAATGGCTGAGATGATTTGTAAATACTGCACTTATCATTACCATGATGGGTTCTGCACACGCCACCTATATTATCCTGGTGATGATCATACTTGCCCTGAATTCACCACCGAAGAGATACCTTTAGATTACGATTACCTTTACAGATTATGTAAAGAGTATATTAAAATTTGCGGCATGTACATGAATCATGAAGCATTATTGGAGAAGTATCCGGAAGACAAAAGCCTATCTTTGGTAGGTACTAGTAATGAGGATTTTCCTGCAATGCTGTTTAAATGATTTAAGTCGTGAACTAAGCAAATGGAAAACAAAAAAATAAAAATGGAGACTATTTTTTATGGATAAAATTAGTTTAAAAAAATATAATAAGATAATGATAATTATCTTACTTGTAATTATTGCAGTTGAAATTTTATGTTTGGCTTATCATATTAACTGGGATTTCCTTGCATGGATATTCTGGATAGTTTTAGCATTTGACATTGGAGTAATTGCAAGACCATACTTGATTAAAGAGGATGATGATTAATTTCATCATCTTTCATTTAAATTATTGTTTCAAGTAAAATAGATATTATAATTATGATTTGATGTAGCTATGAAACCATTAAAAACATTAACGATAACAGAATTAATAAATGAACTATCCCAATACCCACCAGACATGGAAGTATACTACGCCACCAAATACGCACTAGTACCACTAGAAGTCAAAGAATATGAAGGTCGCTGTGTGGGGATAGATATGAAGACTAGTGAAAAACACAAATACAAAGAAAAATGACCACCTATGATTTTAAAAGTACATATTACTGGATTAACCATTGAAGAAAGAGACGACCTCTTAAGACAATTAGAAATAATCAAACATCACGTCTACCCAGAATTAAGAGTAAGCTATAGTTTATTGAAATCCCACCCAAATAACATTAGTATTGACCAGAACATCGAGGATTCAGAAAAAGCATTATTCCTATTACAGTGTATACAGCAATTACACCTAACACATAAACCAGACGAATACTATAACATTGATGAAGACGTAAAATTAATAGCTTCACTAGAACACCACAGGATATGGGAATGACTGATTTAATACATGATTTCAACCTATGGAATCACAACCAATACTTAAACAGATACTGTTTTAACTGCCAAAATTTTTTAGATCATAACCTAGATAAGATTTATGAATTAGGAGTATTGGAATGTGAACACCGAACATTCCACGTTGAAAAATATCATACACGTGGAATAGCATGCCCTGATTTTAAACCAACACTAGAATACCGCTTAAACAAAATATTAAACCGGAGACACATATGACTCATAAAACAATAAAAGAACTAAAAGAACTACTAGAAGATTTCCCGGAGAATATGAAAATAGCTAACCATATCTGCCTATACTGGTTCTACCCATCCGAACTAAAAGAATACGAACACCGCATGACCCCTGAAGATTACGAAAAATTAACCCGTGAAGAAGCTTTAGACCTATGCATATTCGAAGGTTCATGGGAAGATGGAAGCGTAGTCGACTCAGAAAATATGATGGAACAATTACTGGAGAAATATTATGACGAAGGAAGACACTAAAGATAAGATTATTTCAGCTATTGTAACGGATGTATTTTTTTACAAACCCGAAAAAACAGAGGGAGTGTTTAAATTATATCTGGCTTTGCAAATGTTTGATGGATTATATAATAGTTTAATGGTAAGTTTGGATTTCATACCTATATTATTGGATAAATTAGACTTTTATAAGGATGACCATGAGTATTATTTTAATTTGTATCATTTAAAGTTGCAATGCTTGTGTAAGGATAAATATCGTGAGACTCCTTTAGGCAGGATGTATGATGGTTATGAGATAATAGCTATTCGCACTAATATTCATGAGGAGTGGTTATATGTACAGTAAGTTACAATTGTTCATGATTGGGGGTTTGGTTTGTGGAGTTTATGCTGCTGCTTTGTGGTTGTTTTTGTTTAATCCTATTTGGTTTTTAAGCGTTGGTTTTATTTGCACCGTTTATTTTTTCATTGTAGTATTTTTGGCTTTAGTTTGTAATCTTATAGGGATTAAGTTTAAGGATCTCTAAAATAATAAGAGGAGTTTATTATGTTTAGTTTCAAAAGAAAATCAAAGGTAAGTAAGGAGCAGTTGGATAGTTTATATGTTAAGTATGATGAAAAGCGTTTCAATGTGTATAATGATTATGTTAAAGCTAATCAGGAAGAGGGTAGGAGCACTAGCATATTTTTAGTTACTGGTAAAGTTATCACTGTTGCTTGTGAGGGTCGTATGGAGTTGGATGATTTGGGTTTGGTGAAAGTTTATAATCATGATGATGAGTTGGAATCTATTTTCCCTTTGCACGGTGTTGTCTGTGTTGAATTTCGGTATTAAACTATGATGTCTTATAGTCGTTTATTGTATGGGAGGTTGTGGTGTGAGTTGGATGAGTATGTCTGGGAGTGCCCTGGTGTCCGGGTGAATCGTGATGGGTTGTGTTTTGTGGATTTTGTTACTTTGGATTTTGCGGAGTTTGCGGATTTTACTAATTGTTATGATTTTGATTTTTGGGTCCGGCCTGGTGTTGAGCGGTTTGTTGATGTTGTTGTTACTTTTGTTGGGGATACTTTAGTGGTGTCTTAAGTCTTTTTTTCTTTTTTCATATTTTTTGGGCGTGTTTGTACCAAAAGGTTTATATACTATGGTGTCCTATATTAATATAGGTGAATACAAAAGTATTCACAAAAACCCAAAGAAAAAAAGAGATGATTTAACATGCAAAGAATAACCCAAAACGAAATCCTAAACAAAATCGAAAACCAAAAAGATGAATTAACCGCAATAGAAATAATCCTAGATCACGAAGACAAAGAAAGAGTCAACGTCCCATTAGGCACCCCAGAAAAAGCAAGCATAATATTCAATGACGAACTCTTCAGCTGGGGATACGAAATAGAAGAAGGCTACACATTCGACTTACTCAAAACCATAAAAAAAGCATTACCAGAAAACATATTACTCATTTGGTTCGTAGACTCAGACTTACCAGAAGCATGGAAACAAGCATACTCAAAAGCCGGAATACTTGAAAAATACCCTGAAGATCGCAGACTTAAATTCCACAAATACAACGAAATGAACGAACAATTCTGCATCGACAGAAACTTATTATGGAACATAACAGACGAATTTAAAGGCACACCTCACGAACTAACCAAAGAAAACGGGTCCTGGATGTGGCACATTACACAATGGTACAAAAACCATTTAATCTAAAAATTTTATTTTTTTTGAGGAGGATTTATACGATGAGACATAATAACTATTACAACCAGTACTGTCATAAAATTTTAGGACAATATTATTTTTTCCATAAAGTTAATAATGCTCGTAGCTTTAGGAAATATCCTGCATTGAAACAAAAAAGAAGTACCAGATTATTCTTACGAAAGAAAAACCAATTAAGAAGATTTGTTTACAGTAATGTTAAACCTAAACGTGATAAAAGGAGGTTATAAACTATGCAAGAAAGATATAGAGTGTGCCCTAGTGCAATGAAAGCTATGGAAGACACTATTAGTGGATTTCACTGCTTATGTTATGATGAAGTGGAAGCTGAAAAATTAACTGAATTTTTAAATGATGATGAAATCCGAAAGGATGGGATTATAGGTTCTTTAGTTGTCTGTGCAGCTTTAGTTAGAATGTTTGAAAAGCATACTGAGACCCCAATCGTCAAGGCTATTAAGGAGGCTGGTGCCTTTAAAGGAGACAATGATTTCAATGAAGAGTTGACTATGTTCCAGGATAATGTTAAGTCAGCATTCCAATTATAAACATTAAATCTTTTTTTTCTTTTTTCTATATTTTTTTTAAAGTTATGGTGTTAATGTTTAAATATTAAAAAATATATAATTACTATTATACAATAATTTTTTGAGGGGAGGAATTACGGAGATGTCTGAAGCAGCAGAAATCAGACAATACTATTTAAGAATCAATCTGGACAAATCACAAAGATGCTACTGTGTAAACCGGATAGGAGGAGCATACCTAGGAACAACCCGGACACTAGAAGAAGCACTATACTACAGAGACCTATACAGTGACATTAGAGAAGGAATAGTGCCAAGACCATCTGAACTGGATTTAAAAACAGAAAACCCCTACTTAAACGATGGCTTGAAATATCCAGTACCAGAACGATTACAAAGAGACCCATCATATAAACCATATGTACCTCGAGGCAGCATATACAAAAGAAGCAGATCCAGTTACTGCCTATACTACAGTAACACATACCTATGCTGCTGCCGAACATATGAACAAGCCTACTACACACTAGAAAAATTAAGGGAAAACAACTGGGACACCAGCAAACTACCAAGTATACAAGCAGAATATCCGGAATGGTACACATGGCTACTAGGATTCTACCGATACATCGTAGTGGATAAAATACATGAAAAATCCACCGGCGAAAAAAGGTACATGATAAGCATACCACAAAAACATATAAAAACCAGTAGCACATTAGACATCCTCCGAGGATACAATAACCTCGAAGACGCATTATATGAACGGGACTTCCTAATGGCTCACGATTGGGATTATGATTTATTAGTCGAAGCTATTGATGATAAACAAAACCCATATTATAATATGGAATTACCACCATACCCTGAACGTAAAATCCGCAATATCAGTCAACGCAAAACACATGAAAAAGAAATACGATTAATGCAAAAAGAAATACTAGCTCATCCGGAAATATCACAAAGAGAACTCAGCCGAACATTAAACATAGGAGACATTAACATAAGAAACTGGTTAAAACTATACGGTACAGATTGGATGAGTTTCAAAACCATGGTATTAGCCGGTGAAGATCCACTAAAAAAATTAACATTAAAACCCATAGTATACCAACCGGATTTATCACCATCAAGACCAAGCAACTTCAAAGGATATGTCCATAAAAACAATAAAAGTAAAGCCAACCCATGGAATATAGAATACCGACACAAAAGCTATGGAGTATACCCAAACCGTGAATTAGCACTAAAAATAGCTAAAGACCTCGAAAAAGTTGGATGGGATAAATCACAGTTACAATGCATTCAAAGAAAACATGGACATATCGCACCACACGGAAGCCGAGACCTAATATATAAGAAAGGAAATATTTATTCCGTCCGAAAAACAATCGGCCGCAAACTAGGATACTTCGGAACCTACCCAAATCATCGATTAGCAGAGATAGTAAGAGACCTCTTCCGTAATACATCATGGGATAAAAATCGTTTACCCGAAGTCAAAGAACAAGCAAATCAAATCTATAAAATAGAAAATACCTACTACAATAACATGTTTGGTGGTGTAAGATTATGAAATTCAAAGAATTATTAAAACATGATAATACGAGAAATGAAGCCTATGTCGAATTTGAAAAAGAACTAACACGATTCCGAGACCAATACGATACTTATGATTTTGATTTGAACTATAGTGATAATGAACATTTAATAGTATTAGTTGAAAGTATACTGGAATATGATAAGAGGATACATGAAAGGTTATGTGAATGTTTTGATGTTAAATTAGTTTATTTAAATCATTTAACACAGCAATCAAGTAACGAAACATATTCCACTTGGGAGTATATTTACATGACTAATGATTCATTAGAAACTGAATTAAAATGGGAGGATATCCGTGTATGATTGATTTAAGTGAAACATTAGATATTGGAACCAGCTTCCCTGAAACATGGAAGACCCTTGTAAGAGAAATATTATTAAAATTCGAGGACGGAGCAGTATATCATCATGAGAACATAGCTGGGAGTAGGCCTTACACTGTGGATTTAGTGATTAAGATTGATGATCCCGTAGATGATGAAACCTATGAGAAACTACAAAAAGAATCACAGGATAAAGCCGAGCAGAATAAACATATTGAAGAATTAATATTGGAAATCAATAAATTAACTGCTGATGATTTAGAAATTAGCTTAGAGAAAATATTAAGCCTATTAAAAAATAATACTACAGCTGTTGCTGATGAATAATGATTAAAGTAATCGAACAAGACACTGAAGCTAGACTAAAAGAAACACATGACTTGTTCATGGAAATAAAACCTTTACTCGATGAAGGCTACAGCTTCAGCAGAGCATTAAAACTAAAAGGTCATCCAGTATACAATTATAAAACCGGATGGTTCAAACACTTAGTCGAATATGCACGTACACAAGGATATGATTATAATAAAATGAGAGGACGTAGAAAAAATGCCAACCAAAGCTGAAAAATACTTACAAAGTGATGTAAAACAGAATCGTTTATTCGATGAAATAAAAGAAGACATACTCCAAATACTACACAAATATCCATTCGAAAAAGTATTAAGAGTAGAACATAGTGATACTGGTGAGTTAATTGTTGAAGTGCAGGATGATTTCCCATCACAAGTCATCAATGATTTAAACGAATATATGGGATTCGATTGCATCGTCCATAAATCCAATTATCATATTGACTTCATCTATAAACTACCAAAGGACCAATGGTTATGAATCTGAAACGATTTTATGTTAAAGATGAATTAAAAGTATATGATTATCAGGAAGCCACCTGTATAGGGGTAGCTCGTGATAGTCGAGAAGCAGTAAATATAGTTAACATGTTAAACAGGTTAAATGATGAATTCATGCAATCCATTGACCACCGCACAGAATTAAATGAACAGTTAACTGAAGCTATTGAAAAATATGAGAATATCCTAGGTTTAATTGATATCCGTATAAAAGAGAATAATCAATTAGCACTATTACATTACCCTGAACCTGAAGATAAATATATTAACCAATATTACAGTAAAGCATACGAATTAGAACAATTAAAAAAACTGATAATCCAAGGCAATAACTATGATGAGCAGTAGGCAACAATTACTAGACTATTACAGATACTGCAAATGCAGCAGCAATATCTTGAAATTAATCAAATTATACAACTTAAATTACAATGTTGTAGAACAACAAGCATTCTTCAGAATTCAAGAAGAATCACATAACATAAAAGAGGATTAAAAAAAAACATGGTTTCACGTGAATATATCCTAATTGATGAGATACGAGAAAATATAGATAACCTCGTAGCTGTACAAGAAAAAGTAGTTGAGGATTATAAAAACTTAACTAGGACTAATATGGAGGATGTTAAAAATATCCAGATTGGTTTGCAGGATGAAAAAGATATCCTGAATGGTTTAAAGAATAATCTCAACCTACTATTCAACATCAAACCAATATGGTACAAAAGAGGATTCCAAATCAGACCTATAGAATTACACAGGTACAAGATAAGACCACCATTAACAGGTTTGGATAGATCTTCCAATGAGTTCATGCTACTAAAAAAAACATTAGTCAAAGCACATGAAAAACACTTCCTCTGCGATGGAATGGTCGGCTACGCCTATAGTAGTACCGAGTCACATATGTGGGAATTACCAAATCCCATACCTGATGATGCATTCATAAGAAAACTAAGGAGGACACTAAGATGAGTAAATATAGAGTAATGAAAGATAACTTGGATGAGTACACTGTCCTTGACGGTGACATCCTAGTAACTACAGAGATAAGAGATAAATATACAGCAGAAAGTTTCTGTGATTATTTAAATGACAAATATGATACAATAAATGAATTACTTGATGATAAAATCAAGGAATGCGAACAAGCTATTGAAGAAATAAGACAAGGCGAAAAGGACAGTTATATTGTTAAACATGATGTAGCTATTAAGCTATTAAAACAACTAAAAGAGGAAATTAATAATGTCTAATAGAAGATTTAGTGATGAGGATATTGAAGATATTGAAGATGTATTCCGCACACAAGCAGAATACTATGGACGATATCATACATTAACACATTCCGAACAATTACTCCTAACACATTTCTACGAGACCATAGCTAAACAAAGCAAACATAATTTAAAACACCTAATGATATGATGGCAAATGAAAGATTCTATACTGACCATGAAGGATTCTTAACAGAATTCGATTGGGATAATAATGAGTACATTGATGAATGGGGATTCGGCATTGGCGAAGACTGGGAGCGACTCTGTAAACGATTAAACCAACTATACAATGAGAACCGTAAACTCAGCTGCCAATTAAAAAGAACCCAAAATCAATTAACCAGACTAGCAGATTACAATGTCGAACTAATGGAAAAAAACAAAAGGAGGTGATTATATTGATTGATGAGTTAAAATTAATGGCCTTAAAACGTGAAAATAAAAGATTACGAAATAAACTCGACTCATCTAAAAGAACCATTAATAGATTAAACAAGGAATTATCCGATAGTGAAGCAACAATAGAATACTATAACATGCTACTAGAAGAACGATTCCAAGAATTAAAAAAATACAAAACCAGATATGGAGAATTAGAATGAAATCAATAACAGTTGAAGATTTATATCTTCAAAGTAAGGTGGATGAATTTGAAGATTATAGCTTGTATGTCAAGTTAGGGGATGAACGTGTTCCTTTAGTGGTGCATGAGATATGTCCTGAAGATAAGAAGTTAGTGTTGTGGCCTGAAGCTGAATTGGAAATTCATTTACAAGAACTTAGAGATAAATTTACCCAAAGAAAAACCGAGTAATCTTTATGAGACATTATATGTTTTCCGATGAAACCCTAAAAAAAAGTAATTTTAAGGGTGGAGGAATAGAATATTTGTTTTCTAAATATAGAATATATCTCCGAAAAGTTTTAGTGAGGGAAACGGGGGGAGAATATAAAACGGACAATCTAAATCCTCTTTTCCATTATACCCTGTGCGAACCATAATTGGGGGTTGAAAAGTGGAATAATATATTCTCTCTCCAATACCTGAAATTGGAGGTAAAAAGATGGATCTAATTGAAAGATACACTCTAGAAATAAAAAAAGACGATGATGATGGTAAAATCCAATGGCTAGAAATCCGAGACAATAACCGAAGAGACGGCTATGCAATCTACACTACAAGTAAATTCATGGGAAACAATGACCACATCAGTCAAAGCAACATAGAATATTTCATTGAAATATTAAATGAATTATACACTGAAAATCAAAGCCTAAAAAACGGGGATGATTATCATAAGCTAGTGTTAAGTAAAATCGATGATGAAATAAACTTTTATCATCAAGTATTAGATACTGCTGCGAGTGAAAAAAAGAAAATATATTTTGAAATCATCAACTGTTTAGAGGAAGTTAAAGAAGAACTACAGGGGGAAGACTATTGCTAAAATCAGGGGAAAAACTATTGCCCAGATATGGGATAAAAAAAGGCCATAGTGAACATATTGTTGATTATGGTACAGAAGAGACTACTGGTTTCGCCACATTATTTGTAAATATGCAAGAAATAGTTGACCGTTTAAATGAACAAGACCGTGATATAGATGAGTTACAAATGGAACTAGCTGAAGCACACCGTAGAATCAACAGGTTAAAAATCTATGAAGCAAGCCATAAATTTAATGAGGATTTAAAATGTCAGATAGATTCACTTACACAGAAAACACAGAAGAAAACTGTTTAGAAATAATCGATGATACAGGGGAATTAAAAACAGATTACGATAGTAACATAGTATTATACCCTTTAGATGATAGTATTACTATTGTTGATTATTTGAATACTCAATCAAAGATAATTGCAAGATTATCATTAGAATTAACTTTTAATGATTATGAGGATGAGAATATTCAAGAGTTAATTGATGAAATAAAAGAATGAATAAAAAAATTAAATACCCAAAGAAAAAACCAATGGAGGCGAATAATGTTATGGGTAAAAGATATAAACCCGGAAACCATGGTAAACGAAAACCTAGAAAAGGACAAAATTACATGGAAAGAGAAATCCGGATAAACCAATTAATAAGACAATTCAAAAGAATACTAAACAATAACCCATATAAAATCAGCAACTATAAAAAAGCAGACCGTATAAGAGCACAAATAAAACACTTACTTGACGTGCAAAGCAGAGAACTACACACTAAATCAAGAAGACGAAGATACGTATACTACAAACAATTATCAGACTTCAAAGGATTATATGTAACCTGGAAAAAACTAACCTTCCCACAATACATGATGGTAAGATACAACTGCCCCAGACATTTAATCCCCACACTAACTGAATATTATAAACAAGTAAAGAAAGGTGAAAACCCCGAACTAATACGATACTGGTGAATGACTTATGCAAATATTTGAGATAACACAGAAAATCCCGTACGATTGTATTGATGGAGAATATTTAGATACTGATGAACTATCTTTAGGTTTTGTGACTGATGAATTTTTTGCAATGGAATTCTGCAACGCACATCCTGATTGTACTTATGGTGAAGTATTACCTGTGAAATATGCTAACCATCTTAAAGGTCGCATGGTAAGTGGTCCTGAAGACTTAGCTGTATTTAGATTACCCTATAAAAAAATATATGATGATTATTAAAAGAGGAGGTGGATAATATTGTTTGATAATCCTTTAGAAAATGAATACTGTAACTGGAATGGTAAAATAACTCATAAAAACCGTGATGGTTTCCATGAGGAATTATTCACCTGTCGCACAGGGGAAGATGGTGAAAAAGCATTGAAACATTTAAACATGCTGAAAAGGTCAAATGACCGCTTAGCAGAATCCAATATAAGTTACCTAGAAAAGATAACAGAATTAAATAATGAAAAACTAGCAAGGGATACTAAGTTAACCGTATCATCTGATGAAGATGATCCATACACTCTGAAAGTATCCGGTCAAATCAGACCAATAATTGCAAGGGACAAATACGATTTCACACCTTTAGTAGATTCATTAATCAAACAAGGTTACACTAGAACCCAAGCAAGAGACATCGTATTAGAATTAGTACATGAGATTGTCGAGGAATTAAACAAAAAAGAGGAGGAAACAGATATATGAGTTATGTGACTGCTAAAGAATTACGAGAAAAACTAGCACTCGTACCTGATGAGACAAGAATAGCTATAAAACAAAAAACCAATGACGGCGACAGTTTATACTTTGATTTAAAATGTCAAAAAGTCACAGATAAAAATTTCAAACACTTATTCTTTTTAACTAGTCAAGGATTGGATTATGTTATTGAAGGTGAAAAAGAACAAATACGAGAGGAGATGCCATTATGGTGAAACCAGTAGATTATATATTGAAATTCCATGAAGATTTCTACCAACCTATTAAAAGTGAAATTAAAGAAGCCACCACACGTGCAAGTAGCAAACCATTAAATATTGATGATTTTGTAATAGCCACCTTTGAACCATCAGATAAATTGTTATTGTTAAGAATTGATAATCATTATGCGAGACGATTAAAAGACTTAACCCGTCTTGAAGCAAAAAATGAGGGCTACAATCACTCTGATTTATTGAAACATGAAATTAAAAACATTTACCCAGAACTATCTGATGATGATTATGTATATATTTACCAATTCAGTGTAATCAAAGAAAGAGCAAAAACTCCTTTACGTGAATTCGAAGCAAATTATATACTAAATAATGGAGTATGGGCGGTTAAACAATGAACTCGAATGAAAGATACAGGTTAATAGATATCCATGGGGGATATATTGTAGTAGATACATGGGCAGACAGGAATATGGAAGATAAATATGAATACCTAATCATATCAGAACCATTCATGAGGGAGATGGAAGATCCTAAACGTTACACTATGGAAGACCTCATAGCCAAATTAAATGAGTATAATTATAAATTAAATGGCGAGTATAGTGAAGGTGCAGCTAACATGGTATTATTATTAGAAAATCAAGTATATCCAAAACTCGAACAATTAATCACTGAAAAAATAAATCATATGAATCTTCATTCTACTGAACGGGTTAAAGTAAACTTCGTAGACTTGAACTTCAACAGTAGCAAGTTTGATAAATATGAAATAAAATGTGATATTATCCGAAGTGATGAGTCAGGTTATGCCCAACCATGTTTGGAAGACCATCTTAAAAGTTTAGACCAGTACACAATCACCAAATGCCTACTTAAAATTAATCAGTATTTGGATAATTGTAAAAACGAATCTGAAAAATTATTACTCTTAGGTTTACGTGCTGAATTAATGACAATGGAGTAAAAAAATCATGCCACTTTTAAATCCACAAAGTTACAGTAAAACTTATAAAATAGATGAAATAGACTCCATTACTTTTAAAGGGATACAAGGAATTACCAGTCATCCAAGTGAAAATAAATGGTTTAATCCAATAATTATAATCCATACTAAAGAGGAGAAAGAAAAAGAAGCAGATTGGGAAAAAGTTACAGAGTATATTGAACATCGGAAATCCACAGATGAGTATGCTATTAGAAGGAAACTGGGAAATGGTTGGTCTCATGGGTATGGAATATATGATACATTAGAGGAAGCTGAGGCCATGGTGGAATTGTTAGAAAAACACGATTGGGATAAAGACGTATGCTTATTCAAACAGGAAGATGAGGAGTAAACTAAAATGAGTGATGTGACCAATGGAAAAAGTAAAAGAAAAGGAATTGTATTAAAAGCATATTTTACTTCCTATGAAAATGAAGTGTTTTTTTCATTAGGCATTCAACAATATAATGGATGGTGGGCAACTGCTTTATTCAAACTAGAAGATATTCCAAAATTACTTAAAAGATTTGGCAATGAATATCATGCATATCCCATGCATGATATGATGGATTTAATCCATACTGAAGTAAACACTGTTTATGATGGGAAAAAACTTATAGGAATCATTCCACGTTACAGTGACGAGCTATATAATTGTGTCCCTTGTGTCGAAGAATATGTTTATGTAAATTTGAAGAAGATGGAGTGAATCATTCAATGACTAAAGAATATAATGGTTACATATTGGACTTATTCGAAGGAGATGTTGAAGCTATACGAGAAGTAGAACAAGTTTTAAACAACATCAACCGAGTTCAAAGAGTAATGACTAGTTCAATAGCAGCATATATCCTGAAGCAAATCGAGGAGGAATAAATTAAATGTTATTTTCTAAAAGGGAATTAAACCAGTGTAATCATTGCCAACATGCTGACTGGGAATACGGCGTTAATGTACTCTATGGTTGGTACGTTTGCAAATTAAAAAACTATACAAAATCCGACCAAGAATGCGGTAGCTTCGAACACTTCAATGGAATACTAATAAGGAAGCAGTGGTTAAAATAGGAGGGAGGATAAAAAAATGGGATTGGAAATAAAGACAAGCGATAATGAAAAAAGTTTCCGTATTGGATATTTTGGATTTAGCTTTATTCGACGATTTTTCTTATTACATTATGGAACTGAAGTACATGATGAATACATGGTAATGTTAAGGAACTTAACATTCGACCCCGAGGGAGTATTCTTTTTTAGTGAAAAATTTTATGAAACGATTGGTGATTTAAGCATACTTATAGATCACAGTGACTGTGATGGAGAATTAACTTCAGAGGAATGCGGGAAATTAAAATCATGTTTATTCGTTGATGAGGATGAAATAATAAAAGCATTACCTGATTTCAACAATCCAAAAAGATATTTCCCTTTAATGTATGAATTCATTGAGTTAATATCTTATTGTGCGGATAATCCGGATGTTAAATTAATATTCACATAAAAAAAATATGGTGGTGAATCAATTATGGTGTATGGGAAAATAGAAGAAATAATGATAGATGATGAGGGACATATTACACCAAAAGGTCATTTACTAATGAGTGCTGAAAGGATGATGAAATATTTAACCGATGAACGATTATTCCTAGACAATATCGACTTCAGTATAAAATTATTAACCTACACTCAAATAATACGTGATGAAAAATACACTAAAGATTTGCGCCGTAAATTCATGAATAATGTTGAAAGACCATTCTACCGTGACATCTACAAAAGAAGAGAATATAGTGATGATGATAAGGAATTCATGTCTGCAATGACAACATTAATGTTAGGTCGTGAATTTGCACATGAACTAGGAATAAATGATGAAGAATATGAAGAATCCCTGCGAAACTCAAATAACAAATACTTAAATGGGGAGTTAAAAGATGAAAGCCGTTAATAAAAAAACTGGTGAGGAAATAGACTTAGCAGAGGAATTAACTCGTGAAGAAATCGAGGAGATTATTCATGAAGCAGTTGAAAAAACCATTAATGAGTCTATTAATGAAATGACTATTGAGTTAATGACAATGCATAGCTTAAGCCTAGGAGAAGCACAACACATAGCTACAAAATTCCTATTATCGGGTGTTACTCCTAAAAGTGAAGAGTTCTACAAAAGAGCAGATAATATCAAAACAGCATGGGAGGTATAAAAAAATGGTTAATAAATATCTCTATGAGAACACATACCGGGAACATATTCAACTACGAGGCGAACGGTGTTGTATAATTAATTTGGAACAAGCAAGTAGGGAACTAAATTACTTACACAATTTAGTATCGTATTTGGAAGATTGTAATAATGAAATGTTCTGTGTAATGCTTAAGTGGATACACTATCATAAAAATGAGGAAAACGAAAAGCTATTAGAACAGTTACAAGAGGACATGGTTAAAGCGCATGATGAATTCGCTGATAAACAATATTGGAGATGTGTACCGGATAATCATTCGGATTTAGAATAAAACGATGGAGTCATTTTATGAAAAGATTTTATATGATAGTCTACGATGGCAAATACATTGTTAAAGATAAGGAAAATGAAGTGCCATCTGTTCGTTGTAAAAATGAAGGAGAATGCAGGGAAGTAATTGAATACTTGAATGATACTTTAATGTATAAGAATTATTACTCTGAGGCGGAATCCAGACTACGTAAAGAGACAAGCGAATTATCCACGGAGAATTTCAAGTTGCATATGTGTATTAATGTGTTAATTGATATGCTGCATGAAAAACCTGATAATCTAAATTATTCTAAAATATATCAAGAAATTATCCAGGAATGTGTGGACAAATATTATAAGGAGGATTAAAAGGTATGGGGTTAGATTTCACATTATATGAGATAATCAATTATGATTACCTGAAACGTAAAAGAGGATTCAAAGTAAAAGAAGTATTATACTTATCCAATGCTACAGCAGGTATACTGGTGGAATGGTTGTACAGGAATAATAGTAGTGAGATACTGGATAAGTCTGATGAAGCTGGAGCTTATATTTTATGGTATGGTGAACAAGTAACTGAGTTAATTGATAATCTGCATACTGTATTAGGTGCTACTCTGAATCATAAAGAAATATTCGCATTACATTATTTCCCATTAAAACATACTTGTATGGATTATGTGGATACTTGTGAAATGTTTAGTGATGATTATTACATGCGGTTAAGGGAGTTATATGATAAGTTTGCTGGATTATTTAGGGGCGACCCATTGGATCCGGATAATAATGAATCTAATAGGAGGTTTGTATATAATGTCAGTTGGTAGTAATCTACAATATTTAAGACAGGTGAATGGTTTCACGCAGCAGGAGATAGCTGATTATCTTGGAGTGGACCAATCATTGGTTAGTAAGATGGAACATGACACAAGAAAAATTAACATGACTTGGTTAAACCAATTATGCAACCTATATAAAATAGAGGATTACATGTTACTCGAGGATGATTTAAAAGATTATCATCCATTGAATATTCAGGGTGAAACATCAGATTTAAATGCAATAGCTAAAATGAATCAAATCACAAGCTATTTAGAATTGTTAAGGAGCTTACAATGACACGTGTTAACATAAAACAAGATCATAATATACCATCTGGTTCACTAGTATGCTTCGATAAAAACACTGGTGAAAAAATAACAATACAATTAACCACCCTTGCCGAAGACGGAGTACTAATATACCCTAATGATGGTTTAATTGAGATAGGTGGACCACGACCAAGCATACACTACTATACAGATAATCCGCCACGAACAGATGAAGTTACAGTATTCATTGATGGATTCCTTAGTGAATACTATGAGTTAATAATTGATGTTAAAAAGGAATATACTTATATTGCAATGACTCTTAAGGAGGACTAATTTTTTATGGTAAGATTTAAAATAAGCTATACAATAGATAAGAATTTAAAACCGGAAGAAGTAGATGTAGATAAGCATAAGGAAGTTAAAATCACAGACCTTACTGGAGTGTTACCTGACCTTGTAGTGGCTGATGAAAATGTGGCTCGAAAGTATATTGAATGTTTCAACCAACCTAAAAAAGAGGCTGCTATAAATCAAACATTCAAATTCATCAAAGGAGAATTAGATAGAGTAGATGATATGAATAGTAAATTAATCAAACCAGAAGAAACAGTCTATTATACGGATACCGATGACGGTGAACCCGTATATCATATGAGTTTAAAAGACAGATTATTCTTCGATGGTTATCATGCAAATGTGAGGGAAAGTCGTAAACGTGTTGACGGTTACCTGGAAGAGTTACAAAGAATATTATTAGAATAAAAAAATATGTTGTATGGGGGGATGTTAATATGGGTTATGATAAAGATTCGGAAATGTTCAACATTAAACCGGGGGATAAATTCTACCTACGAACTGATGGGGGTTTGGAATTACCAGGAAGTTTCTGTAATGGCATATATTACTTAGATGATGAAGAGGAGATGCCACCACGAAAAACAGTATCCCTTTTAAACAGAATATATAACTGTTCCAATGAAGGTAAAATGATTATTGATAATTTCCTAGAAGAAATGAAAGAGGAAATGGAAGAGGAATTAGAAGAATGAGAGTTAAAGATTTACCTAAATAATGCAAGAATGCCCTAACCTCTTTTAGGTTAGGGATGAATTGCTAAATGGGGGTGCGGTGTTTTTAGTCTTTTATGTATTCTTTTATGTATTCGTTTAGGATTTCGGTGATGGTTTTTCCTTGTTTTAATGCTTTGATTTTGAATTCCATTTTTAATTCGGAATCGATTTTAAAATTAATGTAACTGTCACTCATATAGTATTAACCTCCTTTGAGTATATTATTATATTATTTAATATATATACTTATAGGTTATTATGCTTATATCCTTACACTAATATTTATATATAATAACATTCTAACATATACTTTAGAGGATAAACATATGCCACTTGTGAATAAAGGATTACGAATTAGAATATATCCTAACAAGGATATGCGCCAAGAAATAGAGCAGAATATTGGTAATGCAAGATTCGTTTGGAACCAACTACTCCAAACGTACCGTGAAACATACCAATTATTCAAGGATCATGGTTACACTAGATTACAATGTAATATGACTACTTTCAATACTATGTTGAATATGTTGAAAACTGAGTATTCTTTTTTAGGTTTGAGTGAGTCAACTAGTCTCCAGCAAGTATATCGTGATTTAATCCAATCATTTAATAAGTTCTTTAAATATGGTGCAGGTTATCCTTGTAGGAAAACTAAACGCAATCCAAAACAATCATTCAGAATACAAAACAATAAATCCATTAATAGTATCAGAGTTAATGGGAGATATCTTTACCTGCCTAAAATAGGAGATGTTAAATTCAGAACCAGTAAAGAATATTTAGAGTTGTTGAAAGGTTCTGTGATTAATAATGTTACAGTCTGTAAGGAGAATGGTTTGTATTTTGCTGTGGTTAATATTGAAACAATTCACACTCCAATCCAATCCATGGGTGATGGTGCTGTTGGTGTTGATTTGGGTTTGAAAAATCTTGCTACTCTTAGTACTGGTTTAAAGATAGTCAATTTAAACTTCAGTCAAGAAGAGGAGAGAATACAGTTTTATCAGCAGCAGATGTCCCGTAGAAAGAATGGTAGTCGTGGGTTTAAAGAAGCCCAGGGTAAATATTGGAAATGGGTTAATCGTAAAAAGAACAGGAAAACTGATGCATACCACAGATTCACCTATTACCTCATCACACATTTCAGTACAATCTGTCTGGAAAAATTGAATATTCGAGGCATGTTCCAGAATGATAAGTGGAGTCCTAAACTACAACGTAACGGATTATATCAACTAGTAGAACAGTTAAGGTATAAGTGTGATTGGAATAAACGGGATTTTGTTCAAGTGGATAGGTTCTACCCCTCCAGTCAGTTATGTCATGAGTGTGGTTATCAACATCATGATCTTGGTATTGGTGTTGGTGTATGGGTTTGTCCTGAATGTGGGTCTCGTCATGACCGTGATGTGAATGCTTCTTTGAATATTCGTGATGAAGGCTTACGATTATTAAAGGAACAGAAAAATGATAAATAATGATTATTTGAACCGTCGGTTGGACGGGGATAGCTTGGTAAACCTATCCTCATTAGAGGGTATAGCCCAAGAATCCCCAACCTCTAACAAGGTTGGGGAACTTCAATAATGCTGCTCAAGATGATTTAAATCAGAGGTGATTATTTTTGAGTCATGTGTATGTTAGTGTTCATGATTGGGATGCAATGTTACGGGAGGATTGGAATCTGGCTATAATGTTTGATGGTCAGAGATTAACTCGTGAAGAGGTGCAGGATTTCTGTAGTCATTTCTTATTTTATAAGGAATTAATTGATAAACGGGATGCGGAGTTAACTAAGTATATTAATTTCTTTAGACTTATGAAGGAGTGTTTACCGCTTCATGAATTGGATGAATTGAAAAAAGAGAATGAACAATTAAGACGTGATTTGTATTAAATATGGTGGGAGATGTTACCTATTCAATGAATAGATAGTGAAAATGGGGGATGATTACTTTTGAAAGCTTATGTTTATTTTATTAATTATTTGGAGTATGGGGATAGTTGTTTTTTCCCTGTCTTTAGTCATAGGAAATATTCTGATGAGGAGTTTAGGAAGTTATGCTTGAAGGTGCATAAGGAGTTATCCGAGGAATATTTTTATACTGATAGTCCAGTTGCTACTGGGGATATGTGCCGTTTGATTCGTGACCGTTTGTGTAGGGATTATCTTTTTTTCAAGTGGGATGTTAAGGGTTATGTTTTGAATGATTCGAGTGTTGTTGGTTACTCCTTTTTATAAATAGGGGGTGTGGGACAAGGTTTATATACTAGTTAGAGCTAATAGACAAATAGGAATACAAAAGTATTCAGTTTTATTTACCCAAAAAAATGAGATGATACAAGATGAACCTCAAAGAAAAACTAAACGAAATAAAAAACTACACACTCAAAGACCTAAAAGAAACCCACGACTACCTAATCGACTACGAACACCTACACCTAGAAGAATGCCTAGGCAACGGTTACAGACACAAACGCTTAACACAATACACAGACCAAGAACTACACATACTATACGAAGCATACACAGAAAAAGCAATGGAGGCCTGGTAAATAATGGATAAAATAAAATACCTAGACCTGATATGTGACATCCGTAATGAAATGGACTTAAATGCATTTCAGGAAGCCATCCTCCAGGAACTCGAAGAGATTATTGAGTTTGGTGAACCAACACAAGATCACTTGGATATGGTGGAGCAACGTATAATATAATTTCTTTTTTATTATTTTTTTTTAAACTTACTACCACAATATTTAAATACTAATAAAACTAATATTTACATGTAGGAAACAATACAACCTACAAAAAATTTACCCAAAGAAAAACATTAAAATGAGATGATTAAAAATGTGGATAAAATACGATGAAAACCAAAAAGCCGAATTCGTAAAACCAGTAACAATACTAGACATAAACCAAGGATTAAACATAACCGGAAGAACAGTAAACTCCGCAAGAGGAATCCTAACATTACACTGCGAACACGGTCAAAAAATAACCTGCAAACCACACAAAACAGACTACCAAGAATGGCTAACAATGTTACGATTAAGCAGAGAAGCAATAAACACACAACCAGCATAAGACAATGTTACTTAGGACACTAGACCAAACAGGATACAAATCCATTACAATGGATGAAATCCAAGACTTACTAAAAAACAACAGACACAGTTACCTACAACCATTAGATGATTACAGGTATACAATAACAGGTTTAGCACGAGACAAATACTACATCAAATGCGAAACCATAACTGAAGTCAATACATTAACAGAGTATTATGAAAAAATAACTGGCAGACCAGTTGTATCGGATGTGGGTTTAGCTCAGCTTGGGAGAGCGGAGGACTGAAGATCCTCTTGTCGCAGGTTCAAATCCTGCAACTCACACTAAAAATTTAATAGTTTCTCTGGGTAGCATAATGGCTAGTGCACTTGGCTGTAGACCAGGGGATGGGAGTTCAATTCTCCCCCTAGAGACTAAGGGGTGTTTAGTATAATCAGGCTAGTACGGTGGGCTCCAGACCCACTAATATCGGTTCAAATCCGATAACACCCACCAGTAAAAAAATATAGAATCAGTATGGGAGTCAATATTATAATTCCTACCGTTTAAACACCGGCTGACTCCCACATTTTATCCCACGAAAAAAGTTTAAGGAAAATCCTTTTCAGTCTGGTTTTCCGATTAAGCCTTAAACTAGGATAACAAACCAAAGGCAAAACCATATGTTATTTCAAAAGTAAAATGAAAAAGGAGACATTAAATTATGTATAGTGAAAGTGTAGGGACATTAAGTTTCCTATCAAGAGACCAACAATGTATTTTGCCAATATTCCAAAGACCATATACTTGGAATAAGAATGATGAATGTAAAACCTTATTTGAAAATGTTAGAGATATAGGGGAAAATGAAAAAAGAGATTCCTGGTATCTTGGAGCTATCGTTTGTCAAAACAAAGGAAACAATTTATCAAGGCCAACATACGTGTTAATTGATGGGCAACAAAGGTTAACTTCCGTATCAATTATGATATGTGCAATCACAGAATATTTAAGAAAACACCCAAAAACAAACTTAGAGGGTATTAAAAATTGGGATAGTGCATTAAAAAAACATGTAATTGATTCTGAAGGTGAAGGTGACAGATGGTATAAATTATTATTGAACAATGAAGACAAAGAAGATCTCAAAGAATTAATTTATAAAATATCTGTCGGAGAAGACATTCCAAAATACAAAGGTAGAAGTAAAGTATTCACCAACTACCAATTCTTCAAAAGAAACCTTAACAAAAACAATATAGAATATGTCTGGGCAGGATTAAACAAATTAGAAATGATTCACATTAGATTAGATGAAAAAGATGTTGCACAAAACATATTCGAAACATTAAACTCCACTGGACAATCATTAAGACAAATAGACCAAATCAGAAATTACTTACTAATGGGTATTGAACCATTACAAGCTGAAGACATCTATTATCATTACTGGAGACCAATGGAATTATTATTCGAGCAACATGAAGAAGAAAAGGGTAGAAACCATTTTGATTACTTCACAAGATACTACCTAATTTTAAAACTCAACCGCAATGTACCAACAAAAAACACTTACGAAAAATTTAGAATAGTATCTGAAAACTTTGAAAATGCTAAAAACTGCATTAAAGAATTAAACGAATTTTCAAGATATTATTTAAACATATTCGGAGTATATGAAGAAGATTCCCAACTTAAAAAAGAATTCGAGGAATTACAATATGTTAGTATGAGATTAATGAGTCCATTCCTTATGAAATTATACAAAGCATATTCCGATAATAGTATTTCAAAAAAAGACTTTTTAAAAATTTTTGAAGTTCTCAAATCATATACAATGAGGAAATCATTATGTGGTGGATTAGGAAACAGTAGCTCTGATAATATTGCATTAAGATTATGTAAAATTATTGAAGATAACGGATCATATGAAGATATATTAGACTGTTTATTTTCATATAAAGGTTACACTCGTTTCTTAACAGATGAACAAGTCAGGGAAAATATGCTTTTACAAAATTTCAAATTATATTCAAAGAATCATTTTGTATTAAGCAAACTTGTTAATTTTGGTAGGGTTGCACCTATTGATACATCTAATTTGGAAATCAGTTATATATGTCCAACAGCTTCTGATGAATATCTTGATAAATTAGGAAATCTTACTTTAGAAGGTATTGATTTATGTATGGATATTGAAGCTGATTCTAATGAGGAATTTATTGATAAACGTACTGAAAAATTAATAGAAATGATTTTAAAAGTGTGGGAATATCCCTCACTTTAAATTATTTTTTTAAAATATGGAGTTGAGAGATGTAAAAAATGTCGTATGGTGAGGTTCTAACATAGTTTAAAGTCTATGCCTTGCCTAATTTTTAAAAATAGAAAAAGAATATGTCTATTTTCCATATATGTTTTCATGATTAGGATAAGGGAGAATGGATTATTATTTTTTAGGAGTTTTTTTCTCAAATCACTCTTTTAATCCTAAAAAAAATATAATCACTCCCTTATCCTATTTGAAATAAAAATTGAAGGATTGTTTTTTTATGGTTACTAGTGTTGAAGATGTTGAGAATATTTTTGAAATGTCAAGGGATGAGTTATTAGAATATAATCAGAATAAATACCTTGAGTTTAAAAATGTTTATCTTAACACTAATAAATCTGTTGAAGCTATTTTTGAAGAGTTAAATGTTAATAAAGGAACTCCCACCTATAGGTATATTAATAGTCAGCTTAGACGTGAAAATTTAACTCGTAAAAATGTAGGTGGCAGACCAAAAGGTGTTAAAAATTTCAATAACTTAACTACTGAAGAACAAGAGGATCTATTAAAAGATTATGAAGAAAAATATCAGCAGTTCCTAGAATACTTTGAGGATTTAACTTTAAGCGTAGGGGATATTTTAAAACTTATGGGCACTCATCATAAGAGTAATATTTACAAGTATATTAAGAAAAGATTAGATGAAGATGGTTTAAGTCCAACTAAAAGACAAGGTAAAGTCATTGGGTATAAATTACGCAAACTACAGGGTGAGAAATTAGTTGGTTATGAGGAAGTTTATCAGGAATATAAAAGGTTATTCATGGAAACTGATTTGAATGTTAAAGATATTTATGAAGAGTTAAATATTAATGAAAACAGTGCAATAGCTGCATATATTCGTGGACGGAATAAAGAAGAAGGACTTAATCCTCATAAACGTAGGTTCCAATTACATCCACCACGCCGAGAAGTAACCCCAGAAGAACAAGCTAAAAGAGAAGAATTATATCAAGAATTCAAACGATTATTCTATGAAACTGACAAACCATTACATCAAATATATAACCAGTTAGGAGTTACACAAGGAAATAGTGGCCGTGCAACATACATTAAAGAAAAAGCTAAAAAAGAAGGATTAGATGGAAACGTTCGAAAGACTAATATAAGGAAAAATAAGTCTAAAAGTCTAGCTCAAATGGAAGCAATTTATAGTGAATATAAACGATTATTCTATGAAACGGATTATAAAATATCACATATTCTTGAAGAATTAGAAGTTAAAGTTAACAGCCCCACTCATGATTATATCCGCAAGCATGCAAAAAAAGATGGATTAGATGGTAAGAAAAGAAGCTATAATTTAAAAAGACAGAAAAGAGGAGAAAAGAAGGTTTCTAAAAAACCTAGAAAGTATACAGTGTCACGTGTAAGTAAATATCCTCCGGAGGTATTGAAGAAAGTTGAAGACAGTATGCCTACTTTAAAACAGATTTTCATTGAACGTAACATCTCTGAAGGTACTCAGAAAGGTTACATTGCAGCGTGTCATCACTGGTTTGACTGCCATAAGAATTATGATGATCTCCAATCAAATGTTAATGATTATATGCTTGAAGAAGATGACCGTGTACCTATGCGGGACCGTACCATTAAAAAAGATTTATTAAACTTCAGAGAATACTTAATAAACTGCGATTCCATTACCACTGATAAAAGTTTCGGCAGCTATTTTAGTAAACTAGGAAGTATATTCAGACATTTCGGTTTAGAAATACCACATTTGCCACCAGTTAAAATGCAGAAAGCATATGTATCTAACTTTAAAGAATTACCTACACATAATATGATAAGAACAGCATGTAATCAATCACCTTTAGTATTACAGGCAATAATATTATTCATGTCCAGTTCAGGTTCAGCTAAAGCCGAAACATTATCCCTAACTGTAGGTATGTTCCTTAACGGTTGTGCAGATTACTTAAAACAAACACCTACTAATGATAATATTAAAGAATGCATCCAAGAGTTAAAAGACAACCATAATATTGTACCTTTGATTTATCTTCGCCGTATTAAAACTGATAAATATTATTATACTTGTTGCAGTCCTGAAGCTTCATATAAAATCGTAGAATACTTATTTACATTAACTGAGGTTAAAATGGAAGACAAGTTATTTGATTTTTCACCCTCACTATTATTAACTAGATTTCAAGAGATTAATGATAAAAATGATTGGGGTAAAGTAGGGAAATATCGTAGGTTCCGTGCTCATGCTCTCCGGAAATTCATGGCATCAAATATAGGATTACCTCGTGACCAAGTGGATAGTTTCCAAGGTCGAAGTAAAGACATGATTCAAGAAGCATACTTCAAACAAGACCCTAAAGAATTAAAAGAAATCTACTTAAAAGCAATGCATCGTGTTATGATTTTCAATAACTATGGATTTGATTTACCTGATGGTAGTGAAATAAACGAAAACTCATCATCTATTAAAGAGACAATAACCTCCTCTCAGAACACAATTGTTAAAAAAGAACATCAACCACAACAGCCGGTGATTAATAAACATGTAGTTAATAGTGGTTCTAATGTGAGCATATCTGAGGAGTTATTGAATTATGCTAAATTAATGGATATGGGTTTAATTACTGATGAGGAATTCCAACAAATCAAAGAACAATTACTGGGAGGATTACTGCAATGAGTAAAAGATACAGATTAAAAATGGGAACAACACACGAAGACGTCCGAATAGCTGATGATGAAAAAAGAGAATACTTACACGGATACCAAGTAGACCGATTAAACGAATATGATGAAAAATGTAAAATCATGGAATCTAAACTTGAAGAACTAGGATTTAAACTAGTATTCCTACGTGAAGAATATGATATGCATTCCAAAAAATTCGAAAATAAACTAACCACTACACCAGGTCCTAATGATAATGGGGAATGGATTATCATAACATTAGATGAATTTAACACTCACATTAAATCAGCAAATACTAAGTTAGAAGAGGGAGGTGTAATTGGAGATGGTAGTTAAAAATTACCGATATGATAATGGTAGATACAGAGTATATAAATGGATAAACCGTAAATGCCATTATTTTGGAGATTACGAAACTGAAAAAGGAGCTAAAGAAAGAGTTAAACAATTAAAAGAGAACAACTGGGAAGGATTAATAAAACCAAAACCAAGAAAAATATTATTCCCATTCCCTGAAGATGAACAATTAATAAATAATGTAGCTATGGAAAGAATGATTAAAGACAAAACCAAAGCAACATACTGTCAAAGTGTAATTCATTACACAGATTATTTAAACCAATCATTAACATCATTAATTGAATTATATTATAGAGAAGAGGAAAATATTCCATGGAAAAAAAGAACATTGAAAAAACATTTAGTAGGATTCCGCAATCATCTCTACAGTACATATCTAAGAGGCACTGCTAAAAATTATTTCAGCAGATTATTAACATTATTCAGACATTTAGAAATAGAATTAAGTTACCTGCCTAAACTGAATACTAAAAATATTAATGAACCTCAACCAATAACTCATGATGATTTATTAACTAAAACAGAATTAGAAAAAGCACACGCCATAGCTACACCATTAATGAAATGTATAATATTATTCCAATCCAGCAGCGGTTGTGCTAGAAGGGAAACATTAAACTTAACTGTACAAGATTACTTGGAAGCTAATAATATTGAATTAATCGACAAACCAGTTAAAACATTATTATTAAAAGTTAACACAGCTAATATTCCTTGTTTCCGGTTGAAAAGACAGAAAACAAATAAATATTATTTCACTTATTGCAGCCCACAAGCTAATCAGGAAATCCTAGAATACTTGATTAACAGGGATGATTTAACATTGGAAAGTCCTATTTTTGATATGAATTTATACTATTGGAATAATGAGTATAATCAGATTAACAATACTTTAGAATTAGGTACTGCTGGAGGTTATAATAGGTTCCGTAGTCATATGCTAAGGAAATGGCATGCAAGTACATTATATAATAATGGAATGAGCATTGATGATATTGATAGCTTACAAGGCCGTAGTAAAGACAGCACACATCAATCATATTTCATGGAAGATCCTGACTTATTAAAACAAAAATATGAGTCACATATGGATTGCTTATTACTGGAGGTATAAATTGTATGAGTGAAAATAAAGGAGATTATGCTCCACCATCAGATGAATTATTAGAAGTTTTAGGCATGAGAGTCATAGACATACAAAACAGGTTATGTTTACAAGTAATGGAGAATGGTAAAACCGAAGATTACATCGCATGGAAAGCCATTAACGGATTTAACAGTAAATGCTATAAATTCACATTCATCATTGAGGAGTTAGAATAAAAATGGAATCCCCAAGTCGACGTCGAAGCTATGAGAAATATTTAAAATCCAAAGAACCTCGGAAGCTACCTAAGAATATTTACTTGGTGCAAGGTAGATACGTGATTACTAAAAACATTAATGGTAAAAATACTTATTTCAAATCATTTAAAACGTTAAATGAAGCAATGGTTTACAAACGAAAGTTAATTGATAATAACTGGGAACCTTTACCATTAACAGATGAAGAACTCTACGAACAAGACAGTAAAGAATATTATACTGGAATAATATTATCAAAGAATCATCGCAGATACATTATCGATAACTGGAAAGGAGATTACATTGGTTGCGTATCCAGTATTGAGGAAGCTTTACAGTACAGGGATATGTATTTCCATTGTACTTTTAAAGAAGCTCCAAGACCAAGTAGGCTGGACTTAAAAGAAAATAACTTATACCTGAAACATGGCCTCGAATATCCATTACCAGATAGGTTAACACCAACACTACCTAAATCCAATTATGGTAACGGCCGCATAACTAAAAAAGGCAAATGGAGTTACCACATATATTATGGTGGTAAATCTAATGGTAATAAAGATTATTATTGTGCCTGCCGGACATACGAGCAAGCATGGTATGTGCATCGTGAACTGCAAAAATGTGGATGGAACCGTGACAAACTCCAAGAAATACTAGATAATTATCCAGTATTCTACACAGAATTAATGGAATTATACCGATATGTTAACTTGGATTATGAAGCTAAAAAAAGAACTGGTCAAATTAAATATTGGATCACTATTCCAAGAGCATATTTAGAGGAAGGCAAACAATTAGAAACAATCAAGGGTTACACTCATGTTGAAGATGCATTATATGAACGGGACTTCCTAGTAGCTCATGATTGGGATTATAATTTATTAGTCGAAGCTATTGATGATACACAGAATCATTACTATGATATGGATTTACCACCATATCCTGAACGTAAAATATTAAACTTAAGTAATCGAAATTATCATGAAAAAGAATTAACCGAAGCATATAATTTAATTAAAGATGGGGTAACATGTAATCAAGTTGAAATAGCTGAACGATTAGGAATTACTGAGATAACTCTCCGTAATTGGTTAAGTAAATTTTGGAATTCCAATTGGACAGAATTCAAAAATATTAGCTTAACTGGTGAAAATCCAATTAATGTACTAGAAAAAGTTAAAAAAATGTATACTCCTGATTTAAGTAAACCAATGCCCTCTAATTTTAATGGTTGGGTGCAGGATAATAGTCGGCGTAGTAAAAAAAATCCCTACTGTATAAGAAAAGGAAATGTTGAATATGGTTATTATCCAAATGAGAAGATAGCAAGACAAGTAGTTAAAAAACTAGTGGCCTGCAATTGGGATAAATCAAAGTTACCATCTATCCGTAAAAGTGTAGGATTAAAAGAACCTCCTAAAAGAGGAAATGTATATCCAGCTAATAAAGGTAAAGGTTGGAGTATAAGGCATAAAGAGAAAGTAACTCGTAAAATGATTAATTATGGTTACTACGAAGATAAAAGGATAGCTGACTTAACAAGAGATTTCCTTAAAGAAAATGACTGGGATAAAGAAAAATATCCTATGTTAAGAAGCTATGCAGAATATATAATAGGAGTAGTTGATTCTATTCATAGTAATATGTTTTACGGAAACTGTAACACTTTAAAAGAGCATCATATTGATTATTATGAATTCCTGAAATCCCAATATTATCATAAAGTAGATGGTAAGTTTAAAGTTACACGATTTAATGAATCTGAAGGTATGATAATGGAATATGGGGAGTATGATTCAGAAGAAAAAGCACAAGAAGTAGTTGAACTTCTAGAATTAAATAACTGGGATGAAACTGCTTTAGAATTAGTTGAAGAAATATTCTAAAAAGATGTATTATAATAAGAGGTTTGAGTATTTATGGAAGTTAATAGGGAAGATAAAGGTATTGATTTTGACCGTTTTTTGTTGTTTCATCCGCAATCTGAGATGACTTATATCAGGCAGTTGAGTATGTCGTATGGTTATTATACTGCACTTGCTGTGGTGGATGATAATAATCGTGTTACTCATGTTGGTGTGGATAATGATTTTCATATTGTTGCTTTTAAGGATTTGACTGGTCATGACCGTGAGATTTTGGGTCAGGCTAAGTGTAACCGGTTGGAGGATGATGATTTACTTTCAGTATATCGAATTAATCGTGTGTTAAAATTAAAAAATCCATTCAAGTTGCATCGTAATTGTAGGAGTATGCGATATACTCAATTGGATGAGACTTATCAGATAAAAAAATGTATCTTATCTACATTAGAGGTGGAGGATACTGTGGAGTCTGTGCATAATTTTGATTATTATAGTCAAATGTATGGTGAGAAAGTAAGTATTGATTTGGATAACTTGGATTTTGATTTGGAAAAAGACTTAGCAGAGATTGAATTACAAAGATTCAATGACTTGAAAGCTACTGGTCAGACTAGATTGATATGAGTTTTAAGGAAAATTTAACTAATTTCTTCTATACCAAAGAACCAGTACAGGCACAGCCAAAAAAAGAGGATGTGATGTCTGGTAGTGATAAATATTTAATTAGCCGGTTTCCATGCTTAGAGAATACTAAAGCTTTAGATGTTTATAAAAGTTTTGTGTTGCATGCGGGTCGCTGCCCTGAATGTAATGATCATTTATTCCCAGAGATTAAAGTTAATGATGACGGTTCTTATACTGTATTTAAAAAGTGTATGGATAGGACTTGTAATTATAAGTTGGATGTTAGTGAAGATTTCAATAATCACATGGGAATTAAAACACCTGTGAAAGATGAGCAGGGTAATGGTGAAGTTTTGGTTTATGATTCTGAAGAAGAAAAAGTGGAATTAAAAGAGAATAAATCTAAACTTAAAAAAGGAACAGATATACCATTAGCGGAGTATAAGAAGGAACAGGTTAAAATTGTTAATCCTGGCGGGGTTTATTGGAGTCTTATGGCTAAGGATAATCTTAGTAATCCAATGGCTGCTGCACCATCAGATGTTATGCGGGAATTATCTGAAGCTATAGGTGAATGTCCAATATGTCATCATAATGAATTCGAGATTAATATAGAATATAAAATTAAAGTAAGGAGATATGAAGCTATAGGGATATGTAAAAATTGCCAAAGTGTTTTTGATGTTACTGATTTTGTAGCTGTTGCAGGATACAAGGAATTCCCAGATATACTACAAAGAGATTATAACCTTACTGGTTGGAGTGATTGTAAACTACGTTTTTTAAGGAAACTGCACACTCCTAGAAATACAGGGCATCTTAAAAATAGTGTTAAACGAGCTTTAGAAAACCAGGATGTTCATGGGAAAAAAGAATCAGATGATGAACATGAGTATGGTGGGAAGATGTACATTCAAGGGTGGGGCTTGAAAAGATGAGGGAAGATGGGAAATGGGTTACTATAGAATATCCATGTTATCATTGCAGAGCATGGCATATTGATTTTAAGGAACGTGAAAATTATTATGTTTGCCGAATGGATGGGCATAAATCCTCATCAAAAGAAGGATTAAGTATGAGCTGTCCTGATAAGGAAAAATACGAATTCTATAAGAAATTAAATGAGGATAATATGCGGAAATTAGAAAATATGGGTTGATTATAAATGAGTGATTATTTAACATTAAGGGATTTAATGCATACTATTGAAGCTGAAAAAAGTTGTGAACCTTATGGTATAGGGGATTTGGATTTGCCTATTGCTGTTTCAGAGAAAACAAGCGGGGTGAATAAACCTTACTTTGATGATAATGAAACCATATACTATGCGGTAAGATTAACAAGGCACATGAATAAAACAGTTGATTTTGATGGTTGGTTAATTGAAGGTTTAACCAAAGATGAAATTAAAGAGATGATGGAAAATGAAGATAAATGATGGTGAAATTAGATTAGGTAATGGTGATGTTATATCCTGTGATGATGTTTCAGTTGATTTATCTGTGGATGATTCTATTAGTAATATTAGTAGGAGTGATGAGTGTGAGGAGATTAGTTTGGGTTTGCATGAGGGTATAGTGACGATTTTGAAGAAATGTTTGGCTGCGAAGTATAAACGGAATTTTGATAGGTGTAAGGCTTGTAAGTATTTCCGGATTAATGTTGATGCTGATACTGGTTGTTCTAGTTTTTGTTGTGGTTTTGGTGTTAGTCCGTTGGATATGTTGTCTGGGGATGTTTGTTTGTTGGTTTAGATTTAAGGGTTTTTTTATGGGGTGTGTTTTATTTTTTTATGAAAATATAAATCACAAAAATAGAAACCTTTATATAGTATGTACACCAATATAATAAACAAGGAGGTGATACAAATAGATGATAATCAATTAATGATTATTATCATGGTCCTCAATTTGGTGACCGACCTTATTGAACTCATGATAACAATCATAAAAAACGAAGGGGATTAAAAAAATCCCCTTTAATATTGATTATCTAATAAATATGTCTTTAATAATATTTAAATACAACCTAAAAAAATGGAGGTGCAGGAAAGATGATGACAATAATAGTAATCCTAGCAATATTAATATTAATTGTAAATGCTATAACCATTTACATAGACAAAAACAAATTAAATCAAAAAACAAGGATATTCAGTTTAATATTAACCTTGATAATATTACTTTATGGAGTAATAGCTACTCCATAAAAACATTTTTTTTCAATATAAAAATGAGGGAGAGCAGGCATTATGAGTGAACGGAAAACCATTAGAATTAACATTGACAATTATGATAAGTTAATGGATTTAAAAGAACTGAAAGGATACAAAAGTTTAAATGAAATATTAGATAATTTATTGCCTAAAGGTACAGCACATCAAACAGATTATGAATGTGAACCTCCGGCATTTGCAATAAAAGGGCATGAAATATCTTGGACTGCCTTGAAAAAATCAGATGTAAACACCACTTGGCAATCTGGGGATGGTGAGGAAATAGCTATTGTAATTTTTAAAGATCAGTATGGTGCTTTAGTAAGGTTCCAGTTTGATGATGATTTTTATGTTAATTATTTCCATTTTTTAAAATAAACATTTTAATTCTTTTTTTTGACTGGATTGACAAGGTTTATATACTTGTTTAAGCTAATAGAAGAACAAGAATACACGAGTATTCAAATAAAACCCAAAGAAAGAGGCGATAAAAAATGAAAAAACTAATGTACCAACTCAAAAAAATATTAACCAGAGAAAACATACCTCACTTCGAAATAGACCACATACAAGACGAACCATACTACATAGACATAAGACTAATCCACGAAACAAAAGAAACCGCAGACAGAATAGCAGAATGCATTAAAAACGCAAACACCAGCGACAAAATATTAGAAATAGAAACATACGTGCCTCACCCAGATACAATCAACTACGGTTTCAGCGGAATACCCTTCACAGGCATAAGCCTCGAGATAAACTTATCCGAAGCAATAAGTTTAGATGAAGATTTCATATTATTAGATGACAATGAACCAGTCATCTAAATCTTTTATTTTTTTTTAGTCGCATGAATACTTACCAAATGCTCTCCCACAAGGAGTATATATTATATGGTATTAATATTGTATTGAAGTCACAGAGAGATATTTATTTTTAGATTATTATCTTTTTTTTAAATGGTGATGGTTGTTTGGTATAAATAATCTAAAAGCTATCTGTGGCTTTTTTTCTTTTATCATATTTTTTTTTGATGATGGGTCTTTTTTTCCGTTATATTTTTTAACCAAATAATATATAATATAAATTATAGTTTTAAATTATTCCCTTAAAAGAGTTAAAAAAGATGACCCTATCCAACTTAACAATCCATGAAAGAGCCGAAGAATTCGTAAAAAAACATCACGCAGACACCTACGAAAAAGGCCAAGCACAAATATACTGGAGAGACTTCTTCGACATATTTGGAGTAGACGTCCACCAAGTAGTAGTATTCGAAGAATCTGTGAAAAAATTCGACGGAAGCCCAGGATTCATAGATGCATTCTGGAAAGGGAAACTCATAATTGAACACAAATCACTAGGAAAAAACTTAGACCTAGCATACTCACAAGCAATAGAATACCTACAAAAACTACCACCAGAAGAAATACCTGATTACGTAATTGTATCAGACTTCCAAAGAATAAGACTAACCAACCTAATAACCAAAGAAGAAACAGAAATACACATCCACGAATTACCATCCAGAATACATTTATTCGATTTCATCCACATGGAAAACACAGAAGAATCACCACAATTAAACCTAAACCTACAAGCATCACGATTACTCGCAGACCTACACGAAGAAATACTAAACGACAACTATGATGAACACTCACTAGAACTATTCATGGTAAGAATACTATTCTGCTTATACGCTGAAGACACCAACATATTCAAACCAAAACAATTCAAAAAACTAATTGAAAAACCAAACGAAGCATTCAGAGTAGGGGAAGACATTCAATTATTATTCCGTGTACTCGACCAAAAAGAAGAAGACAGGCAAAGCAACCTACCACCAGAATTCCAAGAATTCCCATATGTAAATGGAGCATTATTCAGAGAACCTATAGTGCCTCCAATGTTCACAGATTCAACAGTAGAAAAATTATTAAAAGCCTGTGAATTTGACTGGTCAGAAATCAACCCATCCATATTCGGAAGCCTATTTCAAAATGTAGTTGATCCTGAAGTAAGAAGATACCTCGGAGCACACTACACTAGTGAAGATAATATTAACAAAGTAATCAACACATTATTCCTAAATGACCTATGGGATGAATTCTACAAAGCCAAAAATAATAAAAACAAATTAAGATTACTACATGAAAAAATAGGGAATTTAAAATTCCTGGACCCTGCCTGTGGCTGCGGAAATTTCCTGATAATCACATATCGCCAACTCAGAGAACTAGAATATAAAATACTAAAAATATTATTAGATGAAGATGATAGTCAACTACATTTCAATGCAAGTGATTTAACTAAAGTAAAAATAGATCACTTCTATGGAATCGAAATTGAAGACTTCCCCGCAAGAGTAGCTCAAGTAGCAATGTGGTTCACACAACACCAAATGGACATAAAATTTGAATCCTTACAAATACACAAAGACAACCTACCCTTAAAAGACTCTCCAAATATCTATATTAAAAATGCTTTAGAATTAGATTGGAAAGAAATATTACCTCCAAACGATAATGTATATATCTTAGGAAATCCACCATTCGTAGGTTCAAGATTACAATCCGATGAACAAAAAGAAGATATGAAACGAGTATTCAAAGGATTTAAAAAAGTAGGAAACCTTGATTATGTTTGTGCATGGTATAAAAAAGCAACAGAATACATTCAAAACACAAATATAGAAGTATGCTTCGTATCCACAAACAGTATCTGCCAAGGAGAACAATCATCAATACTATGGGAACAATTAAACCAACATTACAATGTCACATTAAACTTCGCACACACTACATTCAAATGGAGTAATGAATCCAAAGACAAAGCAGCAGTATACGTAATAATAATAGGATTCAGCACACATGACCGACCAGTTAAAAAATTATTCAAATATCCAAAAATAACCAGTCCCAGATATGAAGAATATAATGTTAAACACATTAACAATTACCTAATGGATTATGAAGATGTATATGTTAAAACAAGAAGAACCCCTTTAGAAAATGTCCCTCATATGATGTTCGGCAACATGCCTAATGACGGTGGAAACCTCCTATTAACCCCTGAAGAAAAAGAAGAATTAATCCGTAAAGAACCCCAAGCAGAAAAATATATTCATCCATTCATAAGTGCAAGAGAATTCTTAAATAATGGAGAAAGATACTGCATATGGTTAGAAAATTATAATCCCGCAGAACTACAAAGATGCCCTTTAATACTTGAAAGAGTGGAAAAAGTAAGAGATTTAAGAAACAAAAGTAAACGAAAAGAAACCCAAGAACTAGCTAAAACACCAACTCGTTTTGGAGAAGTAAGACAACCAGATTCAAATTATATTTTAGTGCCTCGTGTTTCATCAGTAAACAGGGAATATATTCCCATGGCATTTTTTGATAAAGATAAAATAGTAAGTGATTCATGTTCCTGCGTACCTAATGCTGAATTATATGACTTCGGAATATTAACCTCAAAAATGCATATGACCTGGGTAAAATATATTTGTGGAAAACTAAAAGGAGACTATAGATATTCCCCATCTATTGTTTATAATAATTATCCATTCCCTACTGAAGTACCCGATGATTTACGTGAAGCTATTAGTAAATGTGCAGAAGATATAATACATATCCGTGAAAAATATGATTCATCTTTAGCCCAATTATATAATCCGTTATTAATGCCTTTCGATTTGAGAAAAGCACATGACAGATTAGATATATTAGTTGATAAAGCTTATCGTAAAGAGAAATTTACGGATGATGATGATCGTATGAAATTATTATTTGATTTATACCAGGAATTAATTTAGGTCCTCCCTTCTTTTTTTAGTTACCTTTAAATATAGACCCTAATATAAAGTTTAGTATAACAATGTATTATTAATTTATGGGGAAATTAATTATGGGTTTATTCAACCGCAAAAAAAAGAAACAAGAAAACACTGAAACATACAAACCATCCGAAGAATACATACAACAAATACTAACTAATGGTGTAGATGTAGAAGTAGGGATGGGAGTTCATGGAAACGATGAACTAGTCGCCGGAGCCATGCTAGGCAGTACAGGTAAACTAATAGCCATGAACAATTATGGTAAAATAAAATACCAACCTACTCGTTTATTATTCCATGATGATTATATAATGTTTCAAATCAACGGTCAAAAAATATCTTATAGTGATTTATACAGATGGGAGAAAAGAAAAGTGGGTTTAATGCATGCTGAGTTTGTATTCTTATCATACAATATTGGAGAAATACCATTAAAAGCAACTAATAAGGATTTTCTAGCCATCATTGAAGCATTACCTCGTGCAGCACAAGCATATGTAGACCGTATGAATCAACAAGAAGCTGAAGCTGAACACGGACAAGACACTTCCAATATGGACCGTTTAATCCGTCTCGGGGAGTTACATGAAAGGGGTTTATTATCTGATGATGAGTTCGCTGAAGCTAAAAAGAAATTACTCTAAATAATTTAATTCCACAAATTTAAATAAAAAAAGAGGGAGAACACCCATTAGTGGATGATTCTCCCTCCATGTAGTATTATTTGATTCACTCTACCAATAATGATTTATCTAACTAATGCAAGAATACCTAGCCTCTTTTAGGTTAGGGATGAATTGCTAATAATAGAGTGGTGTTTTTAGTCTTTTACATATTCTTTTACATATTCGTTTAGGATTTCGGTGATGGTTTTTCCTTGTTTTAATGCTTTGATTTTGAATTCCATTTTTAATTCGGAGTCGATTTTAAAATTAATGTAACTGTCACTCATAGTATAACCTCCTTTGAATAATATTATTATATTATTTAATATATATACTTATATGTTATTATAATCATATCCTTACACTAACATTTATATATAATAACATTATAATATATGTTTGAGGACACATACTATGGGGCTCGTGAATAAAGGATTGAGAATTAGAATATATCCTAACCTGGATATGCGACAAAAAATAGAGCAGAATATTGGTAATGCACGATTCGTTTGGAACCAACTACGTCAAATGTATAATGAAACTTATCGTATGTTTAAGGATCATGGTTACACTAGACTACAATGTAACATGAATACTTTCAATACTATGTTGAATATGTTGAAAAAGGAGTATTCATTTTTAGGTTTGAGTGAGTCAACTAGTCTTCAGCAGGTATTTCGTGATTTGCTCCATGCATTCAATAAATTCTTCAAATATGGTGCTGGTTATCCTCGTAGGAAAACTAAACGCAATCCCAAGCAATCATTCAGAATACAAAACAATAAAAAAACTAATAGTATCAGGGTTAATGGAAGATATTTTCATCTGCCTAAGTTGGGTGATGTTAAGTTCCGTACTAGTGATGAATACATGGGGTTGTTAAATGATTCTGTGATTAATAATGTTACTATTGTTAAGGATAATGGTTTGTATTTTGCTGTGGTTAATATTGAAACAATCCACACTCCAATCCAATCCGTGAATGAGGGTGCTGTTGGTATTGATTTGGGTTTGAAAAACCTCGCCACTCTTAGTACTGGTTTAAAGATAGTCAATTTAAACTTTACTAAAGAAGAGGAAAGAATCAATTTTTATCAACGGCAAATGTCTCGTAGGAAAGAGGGTAGTCGTGGATTTAAAGAAGCCCAATGTAAATATTGGAAATGGGTTAACCGTAAAAAGAACCGTAAAACTGATTCATACCATAGATTCACACATTACCTTATCACACATTTCAGTACAATTTGTATGGAAACCTTGAATATTAAAGGTATGTTCCAGAATAATAAGTGGAGTCCTAAATTACAACGCAATGGATTATACCATATAGTGGAACAGTTACGGTATAAGTGTGATTGGAATGACTGTGATTTTGTTCAAGTGGACAGGTTCTACCCGTCCAGCCAATTATGTCATGAGTGCGGTTATCAACACCATGACTTAGGCATTGGTGTTGGTGTATGGTTTTGTCCTGAATGTGGTTGTCGTCATGACCGTGATGTGAATGCATCACTTAACATTCGTGATGAGGGATTACGATTATTAAAAGAACAAAAAACTAATAAAAAATAAATGATTATAATTTTTGAACCGTCGGTTGGACGGGGATAGCTTGGTAAATCTACATTCGTTGGAATGTACAGCCCAAGAATCCCCAACTTCTACAAGTTGGGGAACTTCAATTAAGTATTAATTCCTTATTGTCTAAATCAATCTCAACAGTATTGCTTAATAGTTTTGTTGAGGTTTCAGTTTTGTAAGAGACATCATAATCATCTGGGATGTGTTCAATTAATTTTTTTAAGTTACCTATTTTTAATGTTGTCATATTAGTTATGTTTGATGGAAATATTATTTAAATATCATCATCTAGATAATCTGTCTCGAAAAAGACATGCCCACATTCAGGGCAAGTGATTTCTTTTCGGTTCCTACTGTTGCTTATTTCTTTAGGTTCTTCATCACTTAGGCTTTCATCTAATTCATCATCAAAACTGGATAGGTCAAGATCTTTGAAAATATCTTTAGCTTCTTGTTTAGAAAATCCAGTTAATTCTATATCCAATCCCTCGACTGAAAGCTCATGGAATAAATCTTCAAGTTTAGATAATTCCCATTCTCCTTGTACTTTGTTTAAGGTTATGTTTAATGATTTTTCATGGTTTAAGTCTTTTACTTTTAGCTCTCCTTTTGGGAATATCCATCCGATATCGCCTCTGCGGATTACTTCTAATTCAGCGTAATCTTCATTACCTGAGATGTATTGTTCTAGGAGAACATCGTACCTTTGATGCCCACCTATGATTCGATTGTTGTTTAGGTTTATTATGATTGGATCTACTAATCCATATTCAGCGATACTATTGGATAATTTTTTGTAATCGGCTTCGCTTATTTTTCTTGGGTTGTATCTTGCGGGTGTGATGTCTGTTATTTTGATTGTTTCGGGTGCTGCTTCAGTCATATTGTTTAAGCCTCCAATTTTAGATGATGATTTTTATTTTATGTAGATTATTTTGTGGGTATTGATTAGGTATTTGGTTTCCTTATTGTTTTTGACTATTATGTGGTGGCCGTATTTGGATACGTCATCATTTGGTCCTATTAATAGTTCTGTGTTGGGTTCTACGGTTATTGTGATGTTTTTCTTGTTTTGTTGTCTTTCGTAGATTAGGTCGAGTAGTGCGTGTTCTTCGCCTAGTTGTTCGTGGATTAATAAGTCTACACTGTATTTTAGTAAGTCTATTTCTTCAGTTGGTTTTATGTCTGTCATTTTCTTTTTGCTCCTGTTGTTTTTTCTTTTTGTATTATGTAATACTCATTATGTTCAGTTAATTTGAAGCTGGTGTCTCGGCAGCTTCTTTCGATTAGGTAGGTGTCATCTTCAGTTAAGGGGTCGTGGATGGTTATTGTCATTTCTTTGATGTTGATTTCTAGGTGTTTCTTTTTTAGTTCTTTGAGTTGGTGTAGTATTGTTTTGAGTTCTTGTATTTCTCGTCTGCGTTGGTATTCGTTTTCCCAGTAGTATGGGTTGGTTGTGTATTCGATGTGGTAGTATCCTGATTGCATTATTACTTTGCCGCAGGTGTGGCTGAAGTGTAGGTCGTGGTGGCGGTCGTATAGTATTGTGCAGGTTTGGTTTCGGCAGTCGGTGCATTTGTTGACTGTTAAGTTGCTTATTTGAAAAGTAGTATATGGATATTCTCGGTCTGTCATTTTTTTTCATCTACGATTTATAATAATTTTTTTTTATCCCTTCATTATTGACTCTTACCAACTAAAAAGTATAGTTAACTTTATATAGTGTTATAGAATGGGAATATATTTTATAAAATCTCTTGACTAAACACTATGATTTATCACAGAAAATCTGGTACTTATCATATAATCTGAAGATAAAAAAAGTGAAACCCTTAATCCTTTAGTTTAACATGAGATAATCGATTAAAATAGGAGATATTTTATCCTGTTTAAGAGATATTTCTATTGGTTTATCATATAGATAAAAAAGGAATATCAGCTAATACCGGTATTATTCGATGGAAAACTGTTTTTTTAACTCCACTTGTTAGGGAAAATATTGAAAAGCAACAAATATAATCCGGATTCCTAATGCTTTTCCAAAATAAAAATTAAATTTGGGAGTTAAAAAGAATATGAGGTTTATACTAATACGCATAAACAAGGTATACTATGTTAAAGACATGGAAACCCTACGAACCTACAACACCACCATAATAGAAGACCTACGAAAAATACGGGACTTAATAAACGCTCACTACGAAGCACTCGAACCATACCAGGAAAAAGAAAACCAGATAAGAGAAATAATCTGCCACGGGGAGGACTAATATTTTATGTCTTTCGAAAAGATAAAAATAACAGACCTCACACCAGCACCATACAATCCACGAACCATAAGTAGCGAGGATAAGACAAGACTACGAAACAGTCTAGAAAAATTCGGTTTAGTAGATCCTATTGTAATCAATCTGAAAAACAATCATATCATCGGAGGTCACCAACGTTATGATGCCCTACTGGACAAGTATATGCTGGATGGTGATTTTCAAGCGGAACTAAACCTGATAAGATTAGGGGATATTGGTTGGGTATTCACTGAAACAGAACTAACAATATCTGATGAGGATAATGAGAAAGCACTCAACATCGCATTAAATAAAATATCAGGTGAGTGGGATTTCGATAAATTAGAGGAAGTATTCCAAAGTCTACAGGTTAATGGTTTTGACATTGATTTAACTGGATTTAGTGATGATGAGTTAATGGAATTAAACATTAACTTCACAGATGAGCTATCCACAACCCTTGATGAAACACTAATCGAAGCTGAAGAAGATGACTACATTGAAGAAGAGGATATTGAAGTAACCGTAACAAAAGGTGAAATCTACCAACTAGGCAACCACAGACTAATGTGCGGAGACAGCACCAGTGATGAAGACATACAAAGATTACTAGACAACGAGAAAGCAGATATGGTATTCACCGACCCACCATACCTAATGGGATTCACCGGAAACGTACATGCAGACGGGTCTAAAAGCTTCAACGCAAAACACGGAGCCATCAAAAATGATAAGATGAGCCGTGAAGACGGTGACAAGTTCATCCTCAAACTATTCCAGAACATACAACACTACAACCGAGGAGCCTACTATGTCTGCTTCTACCGTCTCGGCCTAGACTATATCTTCAGAGCATTAGACACTTTAAACAATAACTACAAGGCATTAATCATATGGAACAAAGGCAACCACACCCTAAGCAACAGTGACTACATGAGCAGATACGAACCCATAGTATACGGATGGTTCAACGAACACAACTTCTACGGAGACCGAAGCAACTTCGACATATGGGATATAAAAAGAACCAGTAAAAACGATTTACATCCAACAATGAAACCCATACCATTACCTGCCAAAGCTATTGAGAATAGTTCAAGGCAAGGTGACATAGTACTAGACTTATTCGGGGGCAGTGGTAGTACATTGATAGCTTGTGAACAATTAAACCGTCGCTGCTATATAATGGAATTAGATGAGAAATATGCTACAGTAATCATCGACAGATGGGAAAAATATACTGGAGAAAAAGCAGAGAAAATAGCTGATACTAGTGAGGTATTAAGCTAATACTCAAAAACATTGGAGAAATGAGTATGGATTTAGAAACAATACCAATCACTAGTATAATACCAGCCGAATACAATCCAAGGAAAATATCCGACACAGAATATGAGAAACTAGCTAACAGTATTAATGAGTTTGGATTCGTAGACCCCATAATAATAAACCTAAACAACAACCACATCATAGGAGGACACCAACGATACACAGTCCTACTCGACCAATACATACAAAATGGGGAAAACGAAGAGTTAAATCTAATAAGATTAGGTGACATCGGATGGATATTCCCAGAAACCGAACTAACAATCCACGATGAAGACTACGAAAAAGCATTAAACATAGCATTAAACCAAATCAGTGGAGAATGGGACCTAGACAAACTCGAAGAAATATTCACAGAACTAACAATAAACGGCTTCGACACAGAACTAACAGGATTCAACAGCTTAGACCTGGAAGATTTAGATATTCACTTGGAAACAATAGAAACACCACAAGAAACAGAGATAACTGAAGATGAATACGAACCTGAAGAAGACTTAGAGGTTACAGTTGAACCTGGAGATTACTATCGTTTAGGCAACCATTACTTACTATGCGGAGACAGCACCAAACGGGGAGACATCGAAAGATTAGTTGACGGTGCAACAATTGATATGATATTCACCGACCCGCCTTATGGAATGTCAGCCGTATCCAAATCAGGTGTACTTTCGGAGAAATATAAAACAGATATAATGAATGATGACACCAATGAAGTAGCTATTAAATCATTCAAGTTAGCTAAGAATATGTATCCTGATATAATCCATATATGGTGGGGAGCTAACTATTACACTGAAGCATTACCATCAAGTGAATGTTGGTTAGTATGGGATAAAAACAATGGTTCTTCAGACCAAACAGATTGCGAATTAGCTTATGCTAACTTCCGAAGTGTAGTAAGACAATTCACAATGACAAGTGAAAAACAAGGCCGTGTACATCCAACACAAAAACCAATACGATTATACGAAGCTATCTTCACTAAATTCCAGAATAAAGGAACATTCGACCGAATATTAGATTTATTCGGTGGTGGTGGCAGCACATTAATCTATTGCGAACAAACTGGTCGACAATGTTTCATGATGGAGTTAGATCCATATTATTGTCAAATCATAATCAATCGTTATGAGGAGTATACTGGTAATAAGGCTGTTAAAATTAGTTAAAATTGATGTGAGTATTAGCTTAATACTCTGTTAAATCATTAACAGAATTACCTTTAGTTAATAGATATTTCCGTTCATTATACACTCTCACCATGAAAAAGTTTATATAATCCTTTAACTATTCGTGTGGAAATTGCTGATTTTACCCTGTATTAAGCTAATTTTACTCTAATTTGAAAAAATCCCAAAGAAAAAATCGAGGTAAATTATAATGTTTTATCCATTAAACGTATCAAGCAAATTCGCAATCTGTGGACTGCCAATAAGATTGGATACTTATAAAGATTGCACTTTTAACTGTGAATACTGCTTCGCCAACCATCGAGTAATCGGAGCCAAAGTAGAAGACACAGTAAATATCAAATGGTTACAGAATAAATTCCATAAAATCTATGATGAAAAACAAGTCAACCCAAAAGACTTCCTGGAACAATTACTACGACAAAGAATAACATTACATGGTGGTGGCCAATCAGATTGCTTCCAACCAAGAGAACAACACCTACAATACACAAAACGGATAGTGGAAATATGCAATGAATACGAACAACACATCCTATTCAGCACCAAATCCGCCAACACATATGACGTACCCATAACACCAGAACTTCACACATTCCAGTTAAGCATATCCAATATGGTAGGTTACTTAGAGGATAATGTGCCACATATTCAGGAGCGTATACGATTTTTTGACCAGTTAAAAAATCAAGGCTACCGTGTAGGTATAAGAATACAACCGTTTATTCCTGAGATTACTGAATTGGAATCTATTATTGATTGTTTCAGTGATGCGGACCATTTCACTATTGAAAGTTTAAAGCTGGTTCCGCAGGATGTTAAACATAATCATGAATTACTGGAAGCTATAGGATTATGCAGTGAAGATTTCAAACAAATGGGATTACTAAACCTTTATCCTGAAGTTAGGTTATGGTACTATGAACCATTAATCGAATACTTTGAAGATCACGGCATAAGCTACAGTATAGCAGATAACGACTTACACTACCTATCAAATAATAACTGCTGCTGCGGTGACAAATTAATCCACAAACAAACTAATTTCCACAACACCACATTACTAAAAAACACACCAGATTATACACTGGATAATGTATTAGATAATCTGGGTGAGTTAAGGGATTGTCATTGTAAAGGATTATTCACCAGTAACCGGCAAAACAATTGCACTACTGTAGAGGATTTTTATCGTGAAAGATTCTATAAAAAGAGAAGTCCTTTTAGTCCTTTATTCCAGTATTATGAGGACAAGGAGCAGTTAAGTTTAGATAATTTCTGAGTTGAGGGTATTATCATAA
>JAFQXD010000002.1 GCA_017407115.1 Methanobrevibacter sp.
ATCATCATAATCAGAATCATCATCCCAATCATCATCATCCCAGTCATCATCATAATCAGAATCATCATCCCAATCATCATCATCCCAGTCATCATCATAATCAGAATCATCATCCCAATCATCGTCATCCCAGTCATCATCATAATCAGAATCATCATCCCAATCATCATCTTCCCAGTCATCATCATAATCAGAATCATCATCCCAATCATCGTCATCCCAGTCATCATCATAATCAGAATCATCATCCCAATCATCGTCATCCCAGTCATCATCATAATCAGAATCATCATCCCAATCATCTGGGCTATCATCCAGTCCATCATCAAAATTATCAATACTTATCACGTCATTGCTTATTGCGTCGTTTCCGTCTGCGGTTATATTTTCATGTGCACATGCTGCTGAAATTGACAGCATCAAGACGAGCAATGAAAATATAATTATTTTAGTTTTAGATTTCATTTATTAAACCTCGATTTTAATTTTTTATTCCTAATTCTCTTTAAAAACTAGAAATAATGTTTTTAGCTTTAAATGAAATTATTTTCAATATTAGAACGGCATTTTTTAGCACATTAATTTTTATAAAAAATAATAGATTCAAGCTAAAAAAATTATTTCCAATATTTAAAATTAAGAAAAAATATTTTTCATTAATTTAAATATCTTATAAAAATAGCGGGAAAATCCCTGAATTCATTTAAGGGATTGTAACTTCAATTACTCCAAATAATGCAAAAATGGAAGTATTTTCTACAATAAATGGAGAATTAACATTTCTAAAGAGAACGCAATCGTGGTTATCTTCTTGTTCGTCACTGGCAATGGTATCAAATTCACTAACCTTTAGTAGACTATCATAACTAGCATGCTGTTTAGTAAAGCCAGGGCTAGTGCATTCACATCCAATCGTGTGATAAAAAGTATGTTGAATGTCTTGCGACACGCCTCCCGATAAACGATTAAACGGTTGGCTGGATTTAAAACTTGGTATTGCTACAGTATCATCAGAATTGTCATGCGCATCACGCCAACGTCCTGAATCATCAGATAATTGCAAATCAGGACCTCTATCATCTGAATTAACGCTTACATCAGGTGCATTTAACTCAAACGTTTGATTCGCCAATCCCATATTGTCCGGAATAATAAGCATATCAGAAATATTAATATCAGATTCCATAAACAATCCCATTTCATCATTCAAATCAGGGGAATTTATCATTAAATCTTCAATTAAATTTTCTAATGAATCAAAGTTCAAATTATCAAGAAATTCTCTGTAGCTGGAGTATGTTTGCTCAAAAAGATCTTCGGCAGGAATAAAATCATTTAATGCATCAACGCCGACTGCATCAGATGAGCCAAAATTAGAAAGCATTGCATCAATACTTCCTTCATCATCACTAACGTCTGCTCCGTCAGTCTCTGAAAAGTGTGAAGATGAAGATGACTTGTGAGTGGCAATATTCTTATTTGAAGAAGCGCTAGCATATGCTATGCCATCAAACCCGTGGCCTGAAGAGGCACCGTGCCCGTTCAATGAGCCAGGAAAAGTATTCTGTTTAATATTACCTTCCGAGATATTTCCATCATCATCCATGACCTCATCGTCTAGGATGGGATTCTCGCTAATGTTATTTTCATCATAACCTTGATTAGAGTCCAAATCAACGCCATCTGAAGTTGAATCAGCCCCATCATCAACAGTTATATTTTCTTCTGCACTAACAGCAGACATCAGCATGAAAATCATTATTAATGAAAATATGATTATTTCTTTTCTAAATCTCATACTCACAACACATTGAAAAATTTTATCAATGAGAATATAAATAATTTTTGTTTTAATATGACCTATATCAAAAATAATCATTAAACCTTAAAAATTGATTTCACCATGTAAAATTGCTTTAAAAAAACAATATTATATAAATATTTGCATTATCTTAAAAAAAATAATTATTCATGGCATTCATGGAATGTAAACTATTTAAATGATAAAATACAATTAAATATTAAAAAATTACTGAGGTGAATGCACATGGCAAAACCTATTGGTGAAACTCCAACATTATATGGTAAAGAAGCTAGAGACTTTTTGAGAAAAATGAATGAACCTCCTAGCAGAGAAGACCGTGAATTTAGAAAAAAATGTGAATCTCAAAGAATAGTCTTATTTTAACTCTTTTTGAGATCAAGATACAAATAGAAAGTTTGTTCAGGATTTTGTTTGATAATCCTGTCCAATTTCTCTTTAATTAATTCATCATCTCTTTTTAAGTTTGAAAAGTGATTATGAACCGCATAAAAATTATATGCGCTAGCATAACCTTCAACAACGATGAATCTTAATCCAACATCATTTTCAGATAATTTCCTAATAGAATTTATGACATTTCTGAGGATATGTGAACCTAATCCTTCATTAGTATATTTTTTATCGATTGCAAATCTTCCTATTTTTATTGCAGGCAATGGTTTCTTTTTGGGAACCTTTTCAATATTATCATTATAATGGGGTTTTAGTTTTAACCTAATATTTTCATCTCGAATATTCTTTAAGGGGATAGTATCAGTTAGCAATGATACAAATCCTATTATTTCACCATCACATGTAATTAGTTTAGTGATGTTAATTTTATCATATTGTTGGTTTAACGCATCATTTTTAATAAAATCATTTAAATCATCAGAGTCACATTCAAAATTACTCAAATCATGCTTTTCAGTTAATGTTTCAAATTTATAATTCTCTTTAATATATTCAATATCCATGGTACTGCACCCATTCATTTTATTTTACATTTCAAAAGAAAATTAAGCTCCATTTAATAATTAGAACATTCAACTAATTTTCTATTGAATATAAATCCAATTTAATATTACTTTAGTAAAAGATAATACATATTAACTTTTGAAGTGCGACAGAGCGTAAAATCACAGAAATGAAAAAACACAATGAACATAACAATATAACTGTCTTAACAAAAATCTAAAGTCAAATAAATAATAATTAACCTAAAAAAAGAAAAAACAAGAAAATCTAAACCCTCCCTTGTGTGGGAAACGAATAGAACAACTACAAGCTATTTTTTGCCCAAGATTTCTTTTATTATGTATTTATCGTCCTTGTCGAATGCACCCAAAAGATAAATCAATGGGAAATAGATTATTATTGCGATAGGAAGGGCAATCCAGATGTTTGGAGTTAAAAAGTTGAAAATCACACCCAAAATCAGAGATCCCACAATTATCCTCAACAAGTCAATGTACAGCTTTCGATTAAAGCCATGGCCCAGCCTGTAGATTACGATTCTCTGTATTGCAGCAATCAGAGCGTAACTTAAAATGGTTGAAAATACGGCTCCGTAATATGAAAACTGCGGGATGAAAATCAGATTCAAAATGACGTTTATGACAGCTCCGAATATATAAATCTTGTTGACGGCCATTTCCTTATGGGATGAATTCAAAAGATTGGTTCCAGGACCCAAGACAAACAGCAGACTGACCGTCCAGATTAAAGTGGCCAACACAGTTGAAGCAGCGGCATATTCTGATCCATAGATTATCTGAATTAATGCCGGAGCGTAGATGACTATAAGAACGCTGAAAGGAATGATAAGCATCAGCATATATTTGACTGACTTTTCATAGACAAAAATCAGCATCGAATCGTCATTGTTTTTGAAAAGCTTGCTCATTACAGGAAATATGATGGCTATGTAAATTGAAACCAGGATATTCTGTACGGGAATCAGCTTATATGCCGCATTATAGATTCCTGCTGCATAGCTTCCGATGATGTTTTCAAGCATTATGATGTCCAAAAAATAATACGCCGAAAACAAAATCCCGGTTATTGCAAAAGGAATGGATAGGACTGTGATTTTTTTACAGAATTCCCTGTCAAATTCATATTTGGGACGGACAATGTTTTTGTTCAATGCGTAAAACCCGTAAGCAAGTGCAATTGCAGTGGCAGTGATATATGAAACGGCAATTGCAAATATGCCCATATCAGTGTAAATAGCAATAATGATGAACGCCAAAAGAACGACATGGAGAATATTGTTTCCGATAGCCTGATATTTCACATCTTCAAAAGCCTGGAAAGCTCCTTTTAACAGATTGAAAAAGGACTTGAGCACCATTTCAATTGCAAAAAGCATTGTCACCTTGACGGTAAGCTCATCAGTCCCAAGCAAAAATAAAACCAGCAATAGTAATAAGACAGATGCAATGGCAAAAACTGATTTCAAGGGAATTGCATTTCCCAAATATTTCGATGCAATGCTGTAGTCGGTTGATACGTCCCGAACGATATGGGTGTTGATTCCAAAATCAGCTATTATGACCATTATTCCAGTTATGGAAACGGCAAATCCGTAAATGCCATATTCAAAAACACCCAGATATCTGGCAATTATTATTGTCCAGATAAATGTGCAAACCGTAATGATCAGCTGCGAACTTACCAGCCAGCCCATATTGGAAAATATTCTTCTCACTTTGCTCATGAAATCCACTTAAAAATTCAATAAAAAAAAATATATAATTCAAACGGACACATTTCCCGAATGTAAAAATCGTATTGCGTTACTTATTATATTTGTTAACATTTAAATAGTTTTTTGATTTATTAAAGCAAAAATAGTGAAAATTACAACCTGCTTTCCAAGGATTGTTCTAACTGTTCAAAATCGACAGATAAAACATATTTCCCCCCAGTATTTTTTTTATAAGTAGATTCTTCTTATTCCATTGATTTTGTCAAAGTCCGAATCGAATGACACTACAACGGAAACATTGTTGTCCATCATTGTCTTTAGGATTGTGCAATCTGAATAGTTAACGCTTAAATTATAATACTTAAATAACTTAAAGCTTTCATCATAATCATCATCCGTTAGGAAAACAACTTTATCCAAGCCAAGTAATGCATCTATTATCTCATCCAGTTCAAGTTTATGGTTATTCTTTTTCAGGCTATTGAGTACTTCAACCAGCACAGTATTGTTTATCAGTTTTCTTTCCCTGTCGATGACTGGCCTTAGCTGATGTGCCTTTTCGTGATAGTCATCATTATCTATCATTAACCCGATTAAATAGGTGCTGTCTAGAAATATCATGTTTTACCGGTAGCTGTTTTTCTTTAACTCAACACTGTTGGTTGGCACATCAGAGTGCAGGACCCCATCCAATTTTTCCAGATTTTTATCTCCTTCAGGTTTATCAAATGACAACATTGCTTCTATGTCACTGATGCTCATCATATTGCTTGGAGTGTCATCTTCCTTGAGGCCTTTTAGAATATACTTGTTTGCCAAATCAAATTGAGTTATTCCTGTTTCAGCGCTTCTTAATTTCAGCAATCGCTTAACCTCTTCATTAATCCTAATTGTTGTTGCCATTCAAAATCACGTCCAAAAATTCAATGTATATTTGTATACTAATATATTTTTATAATAATATATTAATCTTTTGAAAAAATAAAATATGGAAAAAATAGTTAAGTTAACCTCCTAACCATTTGAAAAAAGAATCGAATTGCAAAAAGCCACATGTTAATGCAAATGTTGATGCATTAAATTAAAAGAAAAATAGGAAATATTGATTATATTAACTTTAAAATCGATTATTTGACATGAAAAAATTGTCCAAAAAATAGAAAAAGTAGATGAAAAAATTCATCTAACTTTTACAGTTGTTTTTATAGTGTCTTTAAGGTAAGTCACCTGGACAGTGTAGGTTTTACCTTTCCTGAGCGTTTTTATAACGTTGCTGTTCAGGGTTTTTTGTGCAACACCTTTGGAGTTGGTTTTGACCTTGTATGTTTTGCCGTTTAACTTGAAGGAAATCCATTTACCACTTTGAAGCTTGCCATTGATTTTAAGGGTCGCTTTTAAGGTAAATTTCTTGGCAGTCTTTTTGACAGTCACCTTCTGGGTTTTGAGCACCTGTTTTACGGTGACTGTATTTTTTACTGATTTTCCGTTGAATGTAGTGGTTATTGTGTACTTTTTAGGAACCTCTGTTATTTTGATTTTAGCCACACCATTGGCATCAGTAGGCACTGTTGTGGATTTGCCGTTGATTGTGAATTTAACGCTTGCACCGGACGCTGCCACTTTCCCGTCAGATGAAACAACCTTTACAGTGAAGTACTTTCCACCACCATAATCCACACTGATGTCTCTGTTTTCTGCAATTTTACAGGTACTGATATTCAGATTTACAGTAACGTTGTTTTTGTAGATTTGATTATTGTAGGCTGTTGTCATTTCATAGATGCCCGGAACTTCAGTTATTTCAATTTTAGCTACCCCATCACCATCACTCAAAACAAGAGTTGATTTTCCGTTGATTGTGAAATTAACAACTGCACCGGATGCTGCCACTTTCCCGTCAGATGAGACAACCTTTACCGTAAAGAATTCTCCACTGCCATAATCCACACTAATGTTATTGACATCCGTAACGATACAGGTGTCAGGGTTTAGACCTACAGTAACGTTGTTTTTGTAGGTTTGATTATTGTAGGTTGTTGTCATTTCATAGATGCCAGGAACTTCAGTTATTTCAATTTTAGCTACTCCATCACCATCACTCAAAACAAGAGTTGATTTTCCGTTGATTGTAAAATTAACAACTGCACCTTCACCAACAGCATGCCCGTCAGCAGCCACAACCTTGACAACGAAGCATTTTCCGCTGCCGTAATCGAGTGAAATGTCGGCATTGTTGATGATTTTTGTATCATCATTTAAGGTATATGCTTTTAAAATTGCTGCATAACCCTGTACCGCCATGTCCTCCCATTCGACTCCATCATAACTTGCATTTGCGCAATTTGGTTCTACATTATATCTGGCTGATCCGAACGCTGTTGAATTATTTTTAAATTTGACAATGAATTCATCGCCTTCTTTAACTGGAATGTATTTGTCCAATTTAAATGACAAATATCCCATATTGTCATTTACACCAGTCTGATTATGTACATTTTTACCGTTTACAAATATTGAAAATTCATATTCGACATTTGTACTGTTGAAAAATGTTCCGACAGCCCCAATCAAGGAGTCTTGGGCTGCAACAAACCTGTTCATGGAATACGTATGATTAGTAATGAAATAAAAACTTGTTTCAAGCTGATAAATCAGGTTATAATCTATATTTTCTATAATGAATGCCATTGGTCCGTTTTCAGTAGCAAATGATCCGTCATAATATGAAATATAAAAGAAACCGTCTTCGCCCCAATCGGTTCCCCAACTGTTTTTAACAATCCATGCCCCGTCGCCCGGAGGAGTCATCGCAAAGTTTTCCTTTGGATATTTGTCATCCCAACCGACAAGGCTGACTGCATGATTATGGCCAGGGTCCGGATTGTAAAATGCATGAGTCACTTCATTATAATATTGAGAGTCATGAACATGCCTATAATTTACAGCCAAAGAACCATATTTAAGCAGAGCCCATTTGATTTGATCATTATCTGTTGTATTTCGTCTTGGAGGAACCATAACTTCACTCATGACATGAATATCCCAATCTGTGGCAATCAATTGGGTTATTTTTCCAAGCTGATCGTAGGTGTCAAAATCTGAAGGAGATATTCCAAGCCAACTGATAAAGTAACCCATGGCATAAATTGCACCTCCACCCTCTTCAAGATTGGAATTACCATATTTTGAATATGCAAGCATAGTATTTTGCAGGTTATTTTCTGAAAATGCATATGTAATGTTGGCATATCTAAGTAGTGCGGATTCCAATGCTCCTGTAGAACCGAATGCCCAACATGCACCTTTATTTCCCTGGTCTTTTACAGGTGAAACCCATCCCCACTCACGCAAATCAAATCTTGAAGGAAGGTTTTCAGCATTTAGAGTGTTGTTTAAAATAACCAATGTGGTTTGAGAATTTTCAACAATCAAATCATAATTGGTATTATTTAAGGAATAAGTGTCATTTGTGAAATTATTCCCATTTCCCAATTCTATTTGACTGAAAACAGCATAAATGCTTGAAACATTTAGGGAAGGATTGTTAAAGTAGCTATCTGATACATTTAAACTGGAATCATATGTATAAATTGATGAACCTTCACTTGCAGCATTATTTTCAAAGATACATGAATCTAGCATAATCTCCCCATCGTCAAAATAACATGCTCCTCCGTTTGCAAAGCCATCTGTCAATGCATTGTTTGAAATGAATATTGAATTGGAAATCACTCCGCTAGCTGCGGATGTATAAATAGCTCCCCCATCATATATCGCATAATTTGAGGTGAAATTTGATCCTTCGATATTCAACATTCCTCCAAGTTGAACATATGCTCCGCCAAACATGGAAGAACAGTTGACAAACTGCGAATCAACAATGTTTACCATACCAAAATTTCCCCCTGTCCCGGCAACATCTGCAAAGATTGCTCCGGCATTCTTTTGGGAGGTTGTATTGATAAAGTTACAATTCTCTATAGTCAACTCATCCGAGAGTGCTTTAATTGCTATGGCACCTGCTGTCATTTGCGCTGTCAGGTTAACAAAATTACAATTCTTAATTTTTCCCCGGCCGTTTTGAATGTGGATTGCAGTGGAATAATTAGAAACAAGATTTGTGAAAGTTGTGTTTTCAATAGAAATCATGCAATTTTTTGTATAAATCAATCCCCATGACAATTCTTTATCGCTTATAAAAGTCCCATTGACCAGTTCCAACGTTGAATTACTACCTGGAGCGTAAATTGCAGAAGGCATACCTACATTATTGATAAATTTGTCATTGATACTCGTATATTGCCCCTCAACGAAAACCGTACTTGCCCTGACCTCTGCATGATTATTTTCAAATGTCACATTATTTGTTATAAGCTGGCAACTGGCATTGACAAAAATTGCACCCTTCTCAATTACTTTTGAATTTATAATGTTGAGATTATTGATGGTTATATTTTTTCCAAAACCGGCAAAACCCATGCCTGATTGTTTGCATCTATTGTGTGGCCATTACCATTGATGATGAAATTATCCTTGCGAAGGGGAATAACCGGCATTTCATCAGTTTCATTATTAAACCTGTAGTTTCGGGTCATCTCCAATACACCATCGGAATTTGTTATTTCCTCAGTCAAATCAGTGTATGAGCCCTCACCCCCACCATAAACATCATCAGGCGCATTTTCGAGGATTTCCTGATTATCATCAATCGAATCCTCGCCCTGTACATTTTCTAGAATTCCCGGATTATCATCGCTCACATTATCATCCGAAAGAGCATCTGTAGCACAGACAGCTCCCACAGACATTATTAAAATGAGCATGACAATCAATACTTTAAAAAATTTCATAATATCACAAAATAATTATATGTCAAAAACGAGTATATAAAACAACACATCCAATTGGACAAATCACTAAATTGATTATTGACCTAAAAAAAGAAAAAATAAACAAGAAATCTAAACGATTCATTGTGCAGGAATCGAGTGGAACCACCCTACTTACAAAAAGAAAAAAATTAAAAAATAGTCGATAGAGTTTAATCCCTAAAGACATTATTTAATTATTATTTTAAAGGTAACTGTTTTATAAGCAGATGCCTTATAATTAGCATTTCCCGCTGCTTTGATTTTGACTTTTACACTGTAAGTGCCTTTCTTAAGGCCTTTTGCAACAGTGACCTTACCTGTTTTCTTGTTTATGGTAATTTTATTATTGCCACTAGCTTTAGCATATGTCAATGTTCCTTGGCCTTTTTTGGTGAATGTTACCACTTTGGATACTGAAAGAGTCTGTGCTTTCTTTTTAACTGCAGAAAATTTCACATTAACTGTTTTTGCTTTGACAGCTAAAGGATTTGAAGCCTTGTTGATTTTAAATGTTGCTTTAACAGTTCCATTGTAAGCGCCGATTCCATTAACAGTGACAGTGTAAGTTCCGACGTTTTTAGGAGAAGCTGCAGACCATTTGAGAGTATAGTCAACCCCCTCTTTTAAAACAGCACCATTTGTTAATGTTACTGTTGGCTTTTGGACTTTGGCATTGTATGTGAAAGCTGTTTTGGACAATTCCACTTTGACCTCCGCTATGTTTTCCACCTCCATACTAGCATATTCTGCTTCAAGTAAGACAGGATAAGCCCAGACAGCACCATAATCCCCACTGACAAACAGGAACCTTGGAGATTCAATTAAACTGTCGGCCCCCTCATAATATTTATGCAGAGCATATGTTCTATTATCACCCAAGTCAATGAAAGTAACATTAGAAACTGTCTGATTTTTAACAGTAACTGATTTACCGCCTGTTTGCAAATGAGCAAGAGTCAAAAGTTGATTGACGGCGTCGTTAATCATATCACCTATGACAGCATCATTGCCAGGGCTTGTATAATTAGATTTCACTGGACCTACAGTAATGTTTATTAAGTATACTGTACCAGTACTTAAATCTGTTAAAAGTAACTTGCCATCAATGGAAGTTGTACTTAAATCAACTGCAATACTTTTTACTTCTGCCTTTCCAGTTGTATCATTAATTTTTGAATCAGATTTCCAAACAGTTTTGATAGCAATATCTCCGATTACGGTAATAATTTCACCAGGCTGCTTTATGGCATCACCAACATTCCAACCGTAGAAAACACGATATTCTTTTGTAAATCCGCATTCCGGAAGTGTGAAATTGGTATTATTCTCAACAACAACGTTAGCCATTTCACCTTCACCACCAGTAGCATTGAATGAAACCATACAGGTAGAACCTCCTGCATATTCAGCAATCACAGTTACATTAGCCAGCCATGATGTTCCATAGTATCCTCCAATTTCTAAATAACCTCCGGAGGAATCAATCCAATTGTATGTTCTATTGTCATACCTTTCCAATGCAGATTTAGTGACATTCTGACTTTTAACTGTAACTGTTTTACCTCCCGCTTGGATTTGAGCAAGATTTAAAAGTTGATTTATTATTTCAGTAACATTACCATCCACATCAGTATTGTTAAATTTAGACATTGATGATTTGATTGGAACAACAGTAATATTTCTTTTAAATACCTCACCTGTAGCGATATCACTCAAAATCAATTCACCATATATTGAAGTGGTGCTTGAATCTTTTGAATTATCAACAATACTAGGCTGCGCAGATGAATCAGATACAGTGACAAGGAATTCTATTTGATAAAACAAATCATTATATCCTTGATTATCATAGGATAGTGAAATTACATGAGTACCTACTGTTAAATCTGAAAATACATGTTTTACAGAAGTATTGTTCTCTAATGAATAAAGAGCTTTGTGTTTTCCATCGACATATAAGTCTATCCATCCTTCTTTAGGACCTGTTAGTGTAACAGTTAAAGAATCCCCCACATTAATCTCGTCAGAAGATATCTCTGATGTGAAATTTTGTGAGTTTTCCTTATAATATACTCCAAATAATTCCGTTTTGTTTTTACCGTCAATTGTATAGTTTACATAAAATACATGTCCCCCTGCAGATAATTTAGGCAAGGGAATCTCACTTGCAGAAGCACTAATACCATTTCTTACAAGTAGTTTATCAGGATCATAATCATCAGTCACATTATTGTAGACAGCATCATACAAAGCAACCATACCTTTAAAATCACCAGGAGCTTTAAAAATAATATATGACACCTCACCAGCAGCCACAGTATAAGGCTGGATGAAATACGGTTCAAAAACAAAAGAAACTACAGATTCCTTGCTGAGATTATTATATGTAAGTTTTACTGTGTGGTTACCCAGGAAATCTCCAAAATTGAAATCCTTCAAATTACTATCACGAATAAATACAGAAGACTTTGTTCCATCAAATACATTATTATAATATTCTGTACCGTCAATGGAAAGTGTGACAGTACCATTTAGTAAATTATTATCCCTAATATAAGCAATATATCCGTTATCATCACTAGCATCAACTTAATCCCTCACCTCTACAGTCACATTATCAGACAATGATTCGGAAGATGCCAATATCTCATCTGCATCAGAGGACAAATCATCATCACTTGCAATAATCTCATCAGAAGGATTTGAAGCCAAATCCTCCTGGGACTCATCAACTGCCAGTACATCATCCGAAGACAATTCCTCAACCGATGAGGCATCATCAGATGCACTGACAGCACCCATTGTTATAATAGCTAGTAACAGAAAAGTCACAAGCATCAGCTTTTTATACCTCATTTAAACAACCTCATATCAAAATTAAGTATTTTTAATCAAAATATATGTATATTTATAAACTCCGCATTATTTAAATTAAATACATTTACATCGAGTATACGAATTGACAAATAGAAACCTAATAATGAAATTGCCATTGGAAGTGAAAAAAATATCTTCAAAAATCCGTCAGCAAACCCTATCTTAACTATCAGATATATTCGACATTACCCAACCAATATTTATTTACAATACACAATAACTGTCGATAATTTGTCGACACTTCGAAATTTAACAAACAGGAATAATAAAATTATCGCATACAATTGAGTTTAATAATCTAAAAAAAGAAAAAATAAACAAGAAAATCTATACGAGTCCTTGTGCGGGAATTAGGTGATGCCACCCTACATCCTAAATTTCATCATCCAATAAGAAATCTATAATGTTTTTATGTTTAATTCCATCTTGAGACATGTCAAATTCATCCATACTTAAAACATAAGCATCATATTTATCAGGAACTAAAAGTAATGGAGAGAATTCTCTTTCTACAATCTCTGAATCAGATAAAAGATATGCCACTTGAATATATGCTTTCTTACCCTGTTTTTCACAGACGAAGTCTATCTCCCTGTCATATATCTTACCAATTTTTACAGAATAGTTTCTTCGAATCAGTTCATTGTAAACAACATTTTCAAGAATTCTTCCCAACCAGTTGTTGTTATTGTCCACAAGAGCATGATGAAATCCCTGATCTGCCAAATAATATTTTTCTTCTGTTTTTAATATCTTTTTACAAATAATATCTTGACGTCTGACCTTTTTGCAGAATAGGGAGTCTTCAAGATAATTTGTGAAATTGGAAATAGTATTACGAGTTGTCCTTTTGTTTTCGCTTTTCAAATAATTGGTTATGCTTGTCTTTGAAAATGTTTGGCCAGCTGAATTCATAAGATAATGTGAAAATCGCTTGAACAAATCGATTTCGTTGATTGTATACCTTGAAAGTATATCATGTACAATGATTGAATCATAGATATCATGAAGGGCATTGGCCTTAGTGCTTTCATCAGCAATTGGCATTAGGCCCGGCATCCCCCCAAACAAAAGATATTCCTTAAAAGATTCTTCAATAATATCTTTGGTTAACTCAACACCCCCAATCTCTTTTTTATATTGCAAAACCTCATTAAATGAAAATGGATATAAATTGATTTTAATGTATCTGCCAGAAAGGAGAGTTGCAAGTTCATTTGAAAGCAATTTTGAATTGGAACCTGTAATGTAGATATCACAATCAAAAGATGCCCTGTATGAGCTTATGCATTTTTCCCAGGATTCAACCTGCTGTATTTCATCAAAAAGAAGATATATCTTGCCTTCAAGATCTTTTACCAAACCCAATACCAATGCATCCAATTGCTCTTGAGTGAAAATATTTTTATATTGGACCTGTTCGAATGAAATATAAATAATATTTTCCTTTTTAACACCCTGATTTTTAAGCTCTTCAATAATGCTTTTCATTAAAGAGGTTTTTCCACATCTTCTAAGCCCTACAATAACCTTAACGAAATCCGTTCCGAAAAGATTGCGAACTCTGTCTAGATACAATTCCCTTTTAATCATGCAACACACCTACATAAACATATATAAAATATGCTATTTAATGCTTTCTACATAAAGCATTATTAAATTTTTTTATATATAATGCTTTCTATACAAAGCACCATTATAAAAATTTATTATTAATGATTTCTAAAAGACACATATAATAAAACTTGAAGTTATACTAACAAAGGAATATATCTTGAAAAATAATGAATTTTTTGGAAGTGCGAATTTGCACAAAAACACACATAAAATAACCCGATAAAAATGCCAAAATAAATAAATCCAATGAATTTACGTTAATTATAGTTATTTTGTGAAAGTTTGTACCATATAATTCAACCAATTTTCATAAAGTGATTTTAGCCCTACAAATTCATTAAATCCTTCTTTAAATATTGTAATAAGTTCATCCAATGTATTATAATATGTTTTATATATTCTATCTTTAATTATTCTCCATAAATCTTCAATTGGGTTTAAATCTGGTGATCTTGTCGGTAAGAAAATAGGGTTGATGTTAAGTATTTCAAAAACAGCTAAACTTAAATCAGAGGAATGGATTTTGGCGTTATCCAAAACTAAATCTATTGGGATTTCAAAGGATAATAAATCACGAATGATTGGATTATCTAAATTGGACAATAATCTTTTTTCTCTTTCCTTTTTTATTTTATAAGGATTGTTAGAATCTTCTTTATTTAGCATTTTTTTAATCTTTGCAATGGATTCTTGATTAGAATGTTTATCATTATAAAGTTCATCATTTACCTTATTTATTAAATCCATTCCATTTAATGATTTTTGAGCCAATATCCTTTTAATATATTCGTCTTCTAAATTGGAATTAGTTATTGCTTCTTCAATTAATTGTTTAGCTTCAGCATTAAGCATATTTTCCATTCTAAAGCGACATAATGCTTTTACAAAATTAATTGAATCTCCCCTTTCATTAGTTTCCATATATGAACTGCAGTTGACGCCCATAAAGCCAACTACATTGATTTTTAATCTTTCACCGCAATGTACTTGTATATTTTTTGTATTTGGAGCATGTAAGACTCTTCTAACGTTTGTTACACTTTGACAGGCAGTTTCATCCATGAATGCTAACATCCTTCGATTAGTATCAATTATTGTTAGTTTTTTTTAAATAGTTTAACATCCTCTTCTGTGCGCCCTTCATATTTAACAAAAGGTTTTCCATAGTTTAATCCTAATTTTTTCCGAGTTATGAACCAAACATGATTATAGCTAAATTTAATCTTGAATAAGGTATATATCATTTCTCGCACATCTTCAATTGTTAATCCTTTATCGCTATTTGTGATAGCTTCATAAAGAATTTGCAATTTTTCATCGTCTAATTCTGATTCAAGGCCACAATTACTATAATCAGGCATTAATCCATCAATACCTTTCTCATTATATTCTCTAACCCAACGTTCACCTGTTTTTCTAGAAACATTCATAATTTCAGAAGCTTTTTTTATCGTATCGCCCTTTTTAACCATTTTAATTAAATAAGCTCGCCGATAAATATTGTACGAATCCTTATGTTCTTTTATAAGATCATTTAAGTCATTGTCCGTTAAATGTTCTTCAATTTTTGCGACTTTCATGATTATTATATATGAACCTCATAAGGTATAAACTTTTCCAAAAAAACTATAAAAGATTAATTTAAAATTAAAATCCAAACAAATCCTGTGCATCCAACATCACATCCACAATAGGCACCTCAAACGGACATCTGAGTTCACAGTCACCACATGCAATGCATTCGGTTGCATTAAACTTTAAGTTATTGTAATGTTCCTGCACACTTGCTGGAACTTCATCCTGATTTTTTGCAAGATCAAACAGTTTGTTTACCATTGCTATATCAATTCCTGAGCTGCATGGCTGACAATGTCCGCAATATGTACATTGGCCTTTAAATGAATGATTAGGAGCATTTTTTAAAGTTTGTGAATAATCCTTTTGAGATTCTGTTGCATCACAGTATTTTAAAGATTCCAATAATTCGTCAACTGTCTTTACACCAACAAAAATGCTTGAAACACCTTTTTGCTCTAACGCATAGTGAATACATTGAACGGGTGTCAATGCCACTCCAAATGGAGAAGTCTCATCAGAAAGCAAATTTCCACCGGCAAAACCTTTCATTACTGTTAGTGCAGTCCCATTTTTCTCACAGAGCTCATAAATTTCTGCCCTCATAGGATTTAAACTTGACAAATCGTTGTCAAAGGAATCTTCCTTTCTGTAATCTTCAATATCATCAACAGCACCAAACATGTCGAAAGCAGGATTTATTGAAAACATAAGCAATTCGATTTCAGGATTTTTAGCTGCAAGAAGTCCGATTTCCGGATTGTGAGTACTCAATCCTATATGAGCTATTGTCCCTTCATCTTTAAGTTTTCTGACGTATTCAATGAACGGACCGTTCATAATGTTTTCATAATCTTCAAGCTGGTCAACATAGTGAATCATTCCGAAATCCAAGGTATCGATTTGGAAGCGTTCCATAAAATCTTCAAAAGCAGGAATTACCTTATCCATATCACGGGTTCTTACATACTGTTCATTTTGCCATGTGGAACCTATATGTCCCTGAATGACCCAATTTTCACGATTGTCCTTAATTGCACGACCCAAGTGTGAGCGCACATCCGGTTCACTCATCCAACAATCAACAAAGTTAATTCCATTAGCTTCACATGCCCTAATCAACTCTTCAGTATCCTCATAAGGCCTTTGAACTAAAAATTCCGCTCCAAAAGCTATTTCGGATACCTCAATTCCAGTATTGCCTAACTTTCTATATTTCATTTCTTTCCCTCACATTAATATTTTATATTAATAAATTAATAATATTATCTAAAAGGTGAATATGATGAATATTGCAATACTTGGTGCAACTGGAAAATTTGGAAGACCATTTACGGCAAAATTGCTTGCAAATCCCAATTATCATTTAACATTGCTTTCTAAATCTGCAGGCAATAGCTATGAGGACAATCATAGAATAACTGTAAAAAATATTGATGCAACCAACATGAAGGATCTGAAAAAGGTTTTGGAAAATCAGGATTTGGTGTTTTGTGCAGTTTCGGGTGTTGACCAGCCGGTCATTGCAAGAAACCTTGTTGAACTCAATTCCCAAAGAATAATCTACATGACAGTTGTTGGAATTTATAACGAACTTGCAGAGGATAATGGTGCGGAATACAATGTTGAAAATGAGTCCGAACAAATTCCAAACAGAAATGCAGTTGCAATAATTGAAGAAAGTGGCCTGGATTACACCATCCTGAGGTGTGGCTATCTAATCTTTGGTGAGGAAGATGATTATGTGATAACTAAAAAAGGAGAAACTCCTAAAGGTTATGTTTCCACTTCCAAATCCGTTGAAAAAATAGCTTTAGACATTATTGAAAATCCTGAACTTTACTCACGTGAAAGCATCAGCATTACAAGAGACATGAGCTAAATGTTTACAAAAGAATTTATTTTAGAAGAAGTCAATCTGATTAGAGATGAAATTGGCCATGAAAAAGTGGACATTTCCATTGAAGAGATTTACTATGACAACAATGAACTGTGGATTATAACCGAGGACCGGCCTGATAAGTCCGCCATTATTGGAAAAGGAGGTTGGGTTGTTGGAAAGCTTAGGGAAAAACTTGATTTGCAAAGCATTCATGTCGAAAGTTACGGTGACTTTTTAAATAAAAACTACAAGCTTAAACTATCCAAAAAGACCATTTCCAACATCGATTCTGATTTGGTTGGTTTGAAAAATTTGGAAACCCTTATTGATGCTAAATTGGACAATATTTACAGTTTTAACTTTGAAACCTATTTATCCAAAAATGAATTTGAAGAATCAGAAAATGCAGAAGCAGTTGTTGCTCTTTCAGGCGGTGTTGACAGTAGCTTTTCTTTAATTTTAGCCAAAAAATTGGGTTTCAATCCCATTGCGGTTACGGTTGATCCAGGAACAATAATCCTTCCAAAACAGTTCAAGCAGAACATACAATTGATAAGCGATGAATTAGATATTTCACATGAATATATTGAAACTGACTATTCCGACATCATAAGAGAATCATTTACAGGCAAGCTCCATCCCTGCGGGCGATGCTCAAAAAACACTGCTGAACTTGTCAGGGAATATGCAAAATCAAAAGAAATTCCAATAATTATCTTTGGTGATATGCTTGCAACCGGCAGCCAATGCATAAATTTACAGGACGATTCATTATATCGATTGAACCTTCCGGCAAGTTTATGTGTTGGCAAACAGGAGATAAAATCCTTGATTAGAAACTATGATTTAAAGGAGTTTAAGGGATTCGGTTGTCCGCTGCTTTATGAGGTTCACAGAAAATTCCCACATATGAAGAAATTTTCCATCCAAAGAATATTAAGAGAAACCCGTTCAGGAGCTCTTGAACCCGGTGAAGCCCTTGATTTGATTTGGAGTTTCTACAAAACCAAATAGTTACCAAAAACTTAAAAACAATGAAGAAAAATTAGATAATATGATGAGAAAGATTTGTCCAAGATGCGGTTCCCATAACGTAAAATGGATTATTCCGCAAAACTGGTCCCAATGGGTGTGCTATGACTGTGACTATACTGGTCCGATTATAGAAGGAAATCAGGAACTAGCCGATGAGATTCATGAAAACTATATTGAATCCCAAAATCGTGACCAATAAATTTTTTAAAAGAAGTAGATGATTGGGCTTGAATATTAATAGGAGCTGAGCTTTACTTATTGAATTCATTGAGGAACAATACATTAATAAGTTTCCTATAATATCAAGCCAATCTGCTTCAATAATCTAAAATTATATCAGCAATTTAATATTGTTCTTAAAAGTATATAAATTTTAGGTATACCTAAATAAATTTTTTAAAAAAAATATAAGGAATATTTAAATTCCTTTAATTTCAAACTCATCATTCAAAAACGCTTTAATATTATCACGAGCAATTTCCACCATTTCAGGAGCAGGCCCTCCTGGAACAGCTCTGATTCTAACATTTTCAGAAGGATTTAAAGCCCTCTGAATCAATTCGTCATCCAAATTCAATTCATCAAAGCCCAATTCCACCGCAATGCCATCAATGAATTTGGAACTGATGTCCTCTTCAGCCATATTACTGGCAGTAGCTTCATTGACTATTCTTCCAACAATTTTGTGAGCGGTTCTGAATGGTATTTTTTTCTCGCGAACCATAATGTCTGCAAGGTCAGTTGCAGTAGCAAAGTTCTTTCCTGCAAGTTCAGCACATCTATCCACCTTAAACTCAACAGACAACATCATTTTGGTTACAATGGACAATGTTTCCTTAGTTACCTTAACGGCATTCCATAAATGAGGAGTTATTTCCTGCAAATCCCTATTGTAAGTGTATGGAATAGCTTTAAGGATAGTTAAAATAGTTATCAGTTCACCGGTTGCTATGCTGGTTTTACCCCTTGCAAGTTCAGCAACATCAGGATTTTTCTTTTGAGGCATAATAGAAGAAGTTGATGAATATTCATCCGCCATTTCAATAACACCAAACTCATAGGTGCTCCACAATACCAGCTCTTCGCATATTTTAGCAAGAGTTGATGATAGGGATACCAAATCAAAGACTGTTTCTGTAATGAAATCACGTGCTGAAACTCCATCCATAGAGTTTTCCAAATATGCGTCAAACCCCAATAAGTCAGTAGTCAGCTGCCTGTTTATTGGAAAACTGGTAGTTGCCATAGCTGCTGAGCCTAAAGGATTTAAATTTACACGTTTATAGGTATCGGCTAAACGTTCATAATCCCTTTTAAGAGCCTGAACATGTGCCATCAAGTGATGGGCAATTGTAATCGGTTGGGCATGCTGCAAGTGAGTAAACCCAATGAAAATGTCTTCCATATGGTCACCGGCCATTTCAACCAAACCTTCCATAAACTCCAAAATACCAATTTGAATCTCTTCAATCATTTCCCTTAAAACCAATCTTACATCACATGCAACCTGGTCATTACGGGATTTGGCAGTGTGCATAAAACCTGCATCTGGACCTATTTTAGAAGTTACATAATTTTCTATAGCCATGTGAACATCTTCAATTGTGGCGTCGAAAACTAAAGCCTCATAGCCTTCTTCCTTAAGGTTGTCCAAAGCACATAAAATCTTATCTGCAATTTCTGCGTCAATAATCCCTTCATGTTTAAGCATTGAAGTATGTGCAAAATTAGTTTTAATATCAGCTTCAAAAAGAAGCATGTCAGCTTCAAGAGATGAAGTATATTCAGCTGCTTCATCAGTCATTCCAGTCTTAAAACGACCATTTCTAATATTATCCAAAAAAATCCCTTCTAAAAAGTTAAGTTAAAAATAAAAATAAAAAAAAGAAAATAAAGATTTAAAAAATCTTATTTTTTCATTTCAGTGTATCCACATTTACCACAAGCGAATCTGTCACCATGGTCAGCCATGAATACACCTTCACCACAACGAGGACAAATTGGGTTTTTTCTTTCAATTTTGTCGCCATCTACTTTGTAAAGATCAGATTTTCTTACCATATAAATCACCTATTCTTCTGCTTCTTCTTCAGCAGGTTCTTCTTCTGGTTCAGTATTTTTAGCTATAATATGTTCAGCTTCAATGTATTTTAAATCATCAACAGTATCATAGACTTTAGCATAACCTAATGCTTTAGGTTCACCGTAGTGTGGTTGGATATTATCGACTACGAGTAATTCTTTTTTAGTGTTTAATAAAGCAACTAATTTAGATTTGACATCTAAAGCTTTAGGAGTTGCTTCACCCTCATAATCAACATAAAATTTAATTTCTTTTCTGTTAAACAATTTGTTTTCTTTTTCTTCGATAAATTCGATTTCCATTATTAAACCTCAATTCAATTTATTCTTTAATAAATCCATCAATAAGCCTTTGAGCCTTATTTTTAACATCAGAAACTTTTAAAAGCACCAATCCTTCATTTGGCTGTCCGTATAAAATTGTAGTTTCTGGATTTGCCATGATGATGCAAGGAAGAACTGCAAGATCTTCTTCCCCTGCTACTTCAATTACATAACATTCGCCACTGTTAGATAATTCAAGAGCTTGGCCTATGGTTTCCCATAGATCATCAGTAATATATCCAGCAGGATTATCTGCCTTTAAAATGTGATCTGCATGTATAACATCATGAGTATGATTTTTTCTTTGAATTAAATTATCAATTATACCAATATTCGGATATAATTCGTATTTTGTAAGATTATTAAAAGTTTCATCACCTACAGAAATTAAAAACTCGGAAGACTTGATTTCATCAATTGCATCTTCAAAGTTGGGATATAATGTGCCTAATGGCTTTTTAAGTTCAATTATTATATCTTTATTTAATTCTGCATCCAATTTCAACACGATAAAACCTTCTACCTTACCCTTAAACAATATTCGCCTGGAATTTGAATATTCAATTCGCGAGCTAATTCAGATTCTTCAGGATCAGTTATGATTAAAAGACCACTCCAATTGTCAGAAGTAGGGCTTCCACAACTAGGACATTGATCTTTATTTGAAATCATTTTACAAACTGTACATGCTTTCATTGTTATGCCTTCCTACTTTTTTCTTTAGCTTCTTCAATCCATTCAAATCTACCTAAATTGGTTTGTCTCATAGTGAGAGGAATTTTGGAATTCCTGTTATTTTCAATATTGTTGGTAGATTCGTCTTTAATAGATACGCTAACTGCTCTAGCTCTTACTAAGTCACCTTCGTCCAATGTTTTATTGGATTCTTTTGCAAGCAATGCCCCTCTTTTAGCATCATAACTAATGTAATCATCAGTTACTTGAGAAACATGTATCAAACCGTCCATAGGTCCAATCCTTACAAATGCACCGTAATCAACAATATCGATTACTTCACCATCAAATATTTCATGTTGTTCAGGTTTGAAGAAAATTGCTTCAAAAACAACATTGTGGTAAGAAGCTCCGTCACCCATTATGAGTCTGCCTTCGCTAATATCATCAATATCGTTAACACAAATAAGTAAACCTAGTTTTTTGTCTAAACGACCTTCATATTTTTCGTTTAAAGTTTGAATAGCGACTTCTTCGAGAGGATCGTCAAATCTGTAAGGTGGAATTCTTACAGTGTCCTCGATTTTTGTTTTATAATACAAAGTAATCCCTCATCTTATTAATAAGTTTAATTAATATTATATTTTGCCTTCAACTGCAATATATTTTTTTTGCCTTAGATAGGCAACTGTTATTCCTTTATCTTTTGCACGATTTTTTAATTCAATATCGTTTGTAGCTAATACTTCTGAAACTCTAAGTAACGCATCATCCACAGTTTCATTTTCTAATAATGAAATATCCTTTATTTCAATTTTTGAAGAATTAGCTAATTTTAAGGCCAAATTTGCATTCAACCTTATTTTTCCTTTATTATTTTTTTTCAAACCCTTCAATTCATTGATAACAAAGCTTGGAGTAGTTAATTTATAAGAAGGTAATAATTTTTCAAGTTCAGTGATGACATCAACATTGAACTGAAAAGGAACCATAAAAAAATTGGTATCAATTACAACTTCTTTAGAGTCCATTATTTGCCCTCTATTTAATAATACCGTAACCTATCAATCTCCAACGTGCTCCAACTCTACGACTTAAAGCAACCCTATCGCCCGGACTTGCACAAACAGGCAATTTTAAAGCAACATCAACATCATTTTTCTTAGTTGAAGTAACAACACCAATTGTAGTTGTTGTACCACAATTGATCATTAATGGTTCTTTAATTTTAATTGGAGCGACATCACGCTCTTCTTTAGTACCTACAACACGATCAAGCAAATTAGCTTCCATACTAAAGCTGTCCAATACGTCAGGCAATGTGCCTTCTTCGCCAGCAACAGTACCAGATAATGAATCTGATTTTGTTAAGGAAGGATCTAATTTTGTTGCAATACCAACAAGGCCTCCAGGACCAACTTCATCAACCTGTTTACCATTAGCTTCAAGACCGATAATTTCAGATTTTAAAGTGAGTCTTTCACCATTATTAGTAGGACCAGGTCTGATTTCAATGGTATCTCCTAATTTGAAGGTACCTTGAATTAAGGTTCCACCAATAACTCCTCCTTTAATCTTATCAGCACCTGAACCAGGTTTATTGATATCAAATGACCTTGCTACATGCATTAATGTAGTGTCATCAATATTTCTTTCTGGAGGTTGAATTTGTTTAAGCATTGTTTCGATTAGGATATCTACATTAGCACCTTGTTGAGCAGATACCGGTATTATTAAAGCATCTTCAGCGCAAGTACCTTTAACAAATTCCTTAATTTCATTATAACTTTCAATAGCTCTTTCTTTTGAAACAATATCAATTTTATTTTGAACTACAATAACATCCTTAACACCGATAACATCAAGTGCCATTAGATGTTCTTTAGTTTGTGGTTGTGGACAAGACTCATTTGCAGCAATTACTAACACTGCACCATCCATAATTGCAGCACCAGATAACATAGTTGCCATAAGAGTTTCGTGACCAGGAGCATCAACAAAAGACACTTTTCTAATTAATTCAGTTTCACTTCCACAGATTTCACAAGTTTCAGAAGTAGTGTAACATTCAGGCTCTCCGCATTTAGGACATTTTCTAAATTCAATGTCAGCGTAACCTAAACGGATTGAAATACCTCTTTTTGTTTCTTCACTGTGGGTATCAGTCCATACTCCGGATAATGCTTTGGTAAGAGTAGTCTTACCATGGTCTACGTGACCAACCAAACCTATGTTAACATCTGACTGTACGTTCACAGATAACCACCTTTTTTAATAATTTTAATTCAACTTAAAAGTAAAATAAGAAAAATAGTTAAACTATTCTTCCTCTTCTTCATCAGCACCAAGAATATCAGCTATTGATTTGCTTCCAGCTTTAGTAACTACAGTGTTGATTTGTACAATATCTTCAGCAATAGTGTTTCCTCTTACGGTTTTTCTCCTTTTAACACCATCTGCTTTAGGATGATAACCGATACCACCAGTTAATAAACTTTTGATTCTTCTGGTACCTGAAACATCTTTTTTCATAGTAAAACCGTTTTTGTCACTACCACCAGTAATTTTTAAAGTGTAACCGTCTAAACCAACAAGCCCACCATCAAATTCATCGCCGATGACTAATCCGTTAAAAGCTTTAGTTTCATCGACTTCAACTTGATAAGATTCAGCTTTTTGAGACACAACTACTTTGAATGCCATGGTATTCCTCCTTAATTTTTTATAACCCTTAATTTATTATTCGAAAAGACCAAATTTACCCCAATCTGGATCTTGCTTACGTTTAATATCTAAAAATTCATATAAAGTTTCATATTCATCTTCAGTTAATTTATCCTTAAATTCTCTTTCAATGAACTTATAATGTTTTTCCGGGACATCAACATATAATTCGTCCCCTTCATCGAAATGTTTTCCAACTACGGCATCTTTAATAGCCATAGCAACCCTCTGACCTCTAGAAATATCAGGTAAGGTTTCACCCTTATCTTCCATACTGGCAATCACACCAACATATTCGCCGTTTTTATTGATTAAAGTTTGGCCCTGTTTGATTGTACCGCTGATGGATTCTATTCCTATAATAGCAGGTTTGCTTTGGCGGAAAACAAGTTTTGGTAAAGCCATGAATTTAGCAGGTTTAATAATGGCATTGTAAAACGCTTTTTTCTTAGCTTTTTCCATTTCATCAATCCAAGCTTCATAATCTTCGATTATTTGATAAATAACATCTCCCTTAAAGAGCTTAACATCTGAATTGTTAAGATCTTCTAAAGAATTAGGATGAACATCAACATTAAAAGCAATGATTGCACCATGTGCATCATTTTCATTTAAAGCAATAGATGAATTAATAATATCTCTACGATTAACATCACCAATGTTTGCTTCGCGAATAGGAATTTCCAATTCTCTCAATAGCTTAACGATAGCTTCAAGAGAACCTAATGTATCTGCTTTAACCAAAATACCCTCGTCTTCAGTACTTATGGTAATATCATCAATTTCTTTTAAGATTTCCTCTTCAACATTCTCGTCATCGCTTAAGACTCTAAGCGGTGAGCCTGAAATAACCTCATCTAAATTAGGAGCTGCAACCTTAATACCTGCAGCTGCGACTACTTCATCGAATTTTTGGAATTTCTTTTTGGAATCCCTCATCTCTTCCAATGGCAGCGGTCTTAAAATAGATCTGATTTTTGTTGTTAACACTTCATTTGAAGAAGTCATCAAAGCAATTTCATCATTAGTTCGCAAAACACCGTCATAAATAATACTATCAATAGTAAGACCTAATCCTACTTCCTCTTTGATTTCCAAAACAGTACCTTTAGCAGGAGCATCCTCATTGATTTCTAGCTGCTCTGTCAAGTATTCCTGAGCAAGACCTAAAAGCATTGCAAGCACTTCAATAATTCCCTCACCGGATTTTGCACTAATTGGGATAATGGTAATCTGTGAAGCGAAATTGCTTACCCTGTCAAATCTTTCTGACTGGAATCCTTCCTTGTACAATTCACCAACAATTTCATAAACCTTAGTGTCCAATTCTTGTTGTACACTTGGAGCCTGTTGTGAAAATGATTCTTTAAAAGAAGCGCCTTCATGTGTTTCCCAACCGAAAATCATGTCGATTTTGTTGGCTACAACAATGAAAGGAGTTTTATACATCTTCAAGATGTTTATTGCTTCATATGTTTGAGGTTTAAAACCATCATTAATATCAAGAATCAATACGGCCAAGTCTGCTAATGCACCGCCACGTTTTCTTAAACTAGTAAATGCGGCGTGACCAGGAGTATCAATAAAGAACAATCCTGGAATTAAATCTTTGATAGTTAATCTTGAGATAAAATTTCCACAGATTTCTTCAATAGTATCGTTTGGGATTTCAGTAGCACCAATATGTTGAGTAATACCCCCAGCCTCTCTATCAGCTATGGTACTTCCTCTAATATAATCTAACAAAGTTGTTTTTCCATGGTCTACATGACCTAAAACGGATACAATTGGGGATCTGATTTTCATAGTATCTTTTTCTTTTATAATAAATTTCTAACTCTAAATTTATTCGTAAATTAAATCATTGTCAACGATTTTGTAATCGCAAATTTCATCTTCATTAAAGAAAAGAGCAATTTCTCTTTCTGCAGATTCAGGAGCATCTGAAGCATGAATAATGTTTCTACCTGTATCCATACCAAAGTCTCCTCTGATTGTTCCAAGATCTGCTTCTAAAGGATTTGTTGCACCAACTAATTTCCTAATAGTAGTAATAGCTTCTTCACCTTCAATAACCATAGCTAATGATGGGGATGAAGTGATGTATTCCACTAAACTTGGGAAAAATGGTTTTTCAGCATGTTCTCCATAATGAGTTTTCGCTAAATCTTCATCAATGTGAATTAATTTACAAGCAACGATTTGAAGACCTTTTTCTTCAAAACGGGATAATATTTTACCCATGAGACGTCTTTGAACAGCGTCTGGTTTCATCATTACAAAACTTTTTTGAATCATTCTTTAACCCATTTAACTTTTCTTGGAACTCTTCCGAGTTTAATCATATTTTTTTCACATTTACTGCTGCAAAAGAAATAAATTGATCCATCTTTTTTAACGTACATTTTTCCTGTACCTTCTTCAATTTCTTTTTTACAGAATGAACAAGTTCTCATGTTGTTACACCTTCTTATGGAGTCCTAATTTCCTTAGCTTCTCTAATTGTATCAAGTAACATTAAAATGTCGCCTTCTCTTACAGGTCCCATAATGTTTCTTGTTAAAATTCTTCCTTTGTCTCTACCATCGAGGATTCTGCATTTGATTTGCATTACCTCACCAGTCATACCAGTTCTTTTTAAAACTTCAATGACTTCAGCAGGAGTTCCTTCTTCCATATTATCACCGTAAAAATCAATCAAAAGAATTTATCTATTCTTTTAATTCTGCAACTTTTTCTACGATTTCAGCAACAGCAGCTTCAGCATCACCAGCGTCTACAATACATGCAGATGCAGTACCAACGGTTAATCCAGCAGCTCCACCAACTTGTTCTTTGGTAGGTAAGTATACGTAAGGAATTTCTTTTTCATCTGCTAATACAGGAATGTGAGCAACAATTTCAGCAGGATCTACGTCTTCTGCGATAACAACTAATGCTGCATCTCCTCTTTCGATGAATTTGGTTACTTCGTTAGTACCTTTTGCTACTTTACCAGTAGCTTGTGCGGTTTCTAATGCTTCTTCAGCTTGTTTAGCTAATTCTTCAGGTGTGTCAAATTTTACATAAATGTTTGCCATAAAATATACCTCCTTTTTCATCTGGCTATGCCATCCATCGGCAGATATTATAATTCTTTTGAATCATAATATAATGTAATTATATATAGTTATATTATTTTTTAACTATAGAAATTACTCAAATTATTCAATAGAATAATTTAATATAGTTTTAATAATACTAATTCTTGAATAATTCATATATCACTAAATATAATCCCATAATAAAAAAACAAGAGGGATTAGACTTTCAATACAAATACTTCTGAATTTCATATAATTTTTAGCAAAACTAAAAATAAAAATTTAGTAATTAATGAAATAATTCTAGAGAACTAGACAATAATAAATTGGTCAGTATAGTATATAAATGTTTTTAAAAATAAGCCAAAATAAGAGATTAATCAAACAAAAATTAGAAAATCAATATATAAAAATTGTAAAAGAGATAGTAAAAAATTACTATCTACATTAAAAAAGCAAATCTATTTGATTGCTAATTTGATGTCTTCTGCTTTTACAGTTTTTCTACCAGCGTGACGAGCAAATCCGACAGCTTTTGCTGCAATCTCATTACCGCAGTCTTCGATAGCTTCGGTTAATGCGATTTTTGCGTCATCACTTACTCTTTGTGCACCAGCATTTTTTAAGATTCTTCCTACAGGTGCGATTGGTAATTCACTCATTATTTCACCTCATTATTTTGTTAATAATTAATTTAAATTTGCTTATATATAAATATATTGGTTAACTATTGTTGATTTTTAAAAATTTCAACACTAAAAAGCAAATTATAATAACCTAAATAGTGCATCACATATCTTTGGAAATGTTTTTCATATAATAGTTTAATTAAAAAAAGTATAGATTTACTATGAAATAACAAAAAATAAAAAGCAAAATTAAAAATAAAATAAGATTAAAAATGAAATCTTATTTGTTCATTAAAATTTTTCTTAAAGTGTCTATATCTGCATCAACCTGTGTAGGCTGGACACATGCGTCGATAGCAGTGTTAGGATCTTTAAGCAAATGTCCTGTAACAACACAAGTAATGGTTTCGCCCTTGTCAACTACACCTTCAGCCACAAGTTTTTTAAGACCTGCAATGGAAGCTGCAGAAGCTGGTTCAACACCAATACCCTCTGTTCTTGCAAGCAGCTTTTGCGCATCAAGGATTTCTTCATCAGTTACAGTTTCAGAATAACCGTTGGAATCATAAATCGCATTCAATGCCTTGATGTCACTTACAGGAGCACCAATACGAATTGCAGTAGCGATTGTTTCAGGATTTTCAACAGGCACAACCCTTTTGTCTCCTTTTTTAAATGCATTGGTGACAGGACATGCACCTTCAGCCTGAATACCAGTCATCATTGGTAAATCCTTAATGAATCCTGCGTCATAGAACTCTTTGACACCTTTCCATATTGCTGAAATGTTTCCGGCATTACCTACTGGCAAAACAATTCTGTCAGGAGCCTGCCATCCCAAATCACGGACAATTTCATAACCTATTGTTTTTTGTCCTTCCAATCTGTATGGATTGATTGAATTTAATAAATAAAGATGTTTTTCCAATGCGAGCGCTGTCATTGCTTCTAAAGCTTCGTCGAAATTACCGTTGATGGACATTACTTCAGCGCCGTGGAACATTGCCTGAGCCAATTTTCCAAGAGCTACCTTTCCTGAAGGAAGGAATACAATACATCTCAATCCTGCACGGGCAGCATAAGCAGACAGTGATGCGGAAGTGTTACCTGTTGAAGCACAACCTACGGTACTGACTCCTAATTCCATAGCTTTAGTCATTCCGACAGTCATTCCCCTATCTTTAAAACTGCCTGTAGGGTTGGAACCTTCCACCTTAACGTATAAGTTTACGCCAAGCTCTTCACCCAATTTATCGCATTTGCAGAATGGGGTTCCACCTTCATCAAGAGAAACTATTTTTTTCTCATCAACCGGAATGCATTCTTTAAATTTCCATAAATTATCCTTTCTTCCATCAAATATATCTTTAGAAACATCAATTTCATTGACGAGTTCGAGTACAGATCCACATTTTTCACAAGTGTAGATTACTTCATCGTCATCATATTCTTGTCCACATGAAACACATCTTATCATAAAATCACATTAATTATTTTTTAATATTTTTATATAAAAGTTTAACTTATGAATGAAAGTATCCAATCTGCTGTAGGCACTGTCAGATATGCTTCAACAACACCGGCAACAGCCATTAAAACTGAAGCTATTATGAATAGAATTACTGCCTGCTTTAGTTTAGCCGAACTTTCATTGAATGAATTGGTCAAAATGACCTTAAATGATTCGCTTTCCTGAGCCCAGATTGCCTTTAGGAATTTATATACGAAATTGAATAATACCAAACCGCTTGCACATGCCAAAATGCATGATGAAAATTCAAAAATCCCATGAGGAATTATTAAAAGGACCGTTACAAGCAAATCCTCTGTGGTTGCCACATAATATCCTACGAAGAATCCATTAAATGATAGTATCACCAGAGAAAAACAGAAAAATATCCCGTAAATAAACATCATCAATACGATTCTGATGTTATTGGAGAATATGCTTGTGAACGTTAATTCAAGAACACCTGATTCCACTTCCCGAGTAAACTCTTCCACAACAGGATTCAGATAGCTGAATAAGTAAGGCTCTAAAATATATCCTAAAACCAAAGAAATAAAAAGTACGGCAATTGAAACATATATTGCCATCTTATTTTCACTGAAAGCTAATTTAATCTCGTTAATCATTATATCAATGTTTTGGCAATTTCACGAGCTTCAACCTGCTTTTCGTGCAGTTCATCAAAGAACTCTTCCATCAGCTCAGCAGTCCTTACCTTACAGTCTCCACAGCGAAGAGTTCCATTCAAACAGTCAGTTCTGATTTTTTTAAGCTCTTCATCATCATCAATCAAATGGTAAAGCAGCATTTCATAAATCACGCATTTATCAACTTCACCACCTAATTCCTGTTGTTCTTTCAGGCTTTCTCTTCCGCCTGTTTTGGCTGATTTGACTTTTTTGACTGCCTCGGAAGTTTCATCATTGAGATAAATTGCAGTGTTCGGTTTGGAACTGCTCATCTTATCTCCGGTAAGTCCAGTTAAAAATCTGTGGTATGTTGAAGCTGGAGTTAAAAATCCCAAATCCTCATGAAGCTTTTGGGCTATGTCCCTTGTCAATCTAATGTGAGGGTCCTGATCTATGCCTACTGGAACAACAACCTTTTTCGGACCTCCGAACTCTTCAATTTGAGGAAGCAAAATGTCTGCAACCTGAACCAATGGCGCCTGTACATGTGCAATGTTGGTTGAAGGAGTAAAACCATAAATCGCTTTAAGTTGATTGAAATTAGTTTTGCTTGATGCCTTAAATGCCAAATCCTGCAACAGCTTATTTTGTGACTGGAGATAAACGTTGACATTGTCATTTTCCAAATCCAGACCTAATGCAATCCAATTTGTCAGGTATTCGTCAACAGCAATCTGACGGCCCTTTTCAAAGCTCATTCCACGTGCCGCATATGATTCCAAATCTGCTATTGGCAAAGACAGCATGGCTCCTTTTTCCTGATACCATTTTAATTGGTCTACAACCATCTTATGACCTATATGCATTTGACCACTTGGCATCATACCTGTCACGACTGCAAAATCCTTATTCTGATTTATTAAATTGTTAATTTCATTGAATTCCCTGTGACCGAAAATTACTCCCCTTTTCATTAGTCTTTGGGGATTTTCAATTTCATCTATAATGTCTAAAACCTTGCCAATACCAAACTGATTAACCAACTTATCATAATCCAGGCTAAATGATGCCCATGGATCAATTAAATTTTCCATTTTATCACCAATACATACATTAAATTAAATATCTCATCAATAATCATTAAATTAAATTAAGAATCATATCAAAATATAATAGATTTCTTTAATTAAAATCAAGGCCTTGTCCATTCAATATTATAGTAAGTGATGTCAAAATCATCATCGACAATGGCCAAGAGAAGTTTCTTGTTTACTCCGTGTGAAACTCTGATGTAACTTGCAAAGTCAAGAGCATTGATGTCATAGTTTTCAAAAATAATCTTAACCAGATAATCAGAATGGCCTTGACCAGGAGATCTTCCACGGTCATACAATCTAAATTCCGAACCATATTTGAATCCGGTTTTAATAACATATCCCCTGTCTTTCAAATCACGGTAGACTATGTATTTTGCATAATTGTCCTGTTCTTTTAGAATGTCTATCAAATAGCCGATAGTACACTCGATATCGTCTTCGTAAATATCCAAACGCCCCTTTTCAAGCAGATAACATGCTTCAATTAAAGAAAGATTAAGGGAGTCTGCCTCGATTTTACCGAATTTACTTTTTTCATGTAAAGCAATAGGCCTTTTACTGCCTTCCTCAATTTTAATAGACACTATTTCATTAGACAAATTACCGCGCATTAAAACACCAAAAAAGAAATAAATTATATTTAATGCTAATAATTTTGAAACAAATATTATATAAAATTTAT
>JAFQXD010000014.1 GCA_017407115.1 Methanobrevibacter sp.
AAAGTAGATATAGACTTAAAACTCGAAGCAATAGTAATTAATATTAAAAAAATAAAAAAACATTTAAATGTAACTTTAATTTAACAAAAAATCAAATAGCGGACAGTCCCAACTGTTCTTTTTCATAATTATAAATATATGCAATGGTAATAAAAAGAGATTATCCAAGAGAGCAAATGAAAAGTAATATTTTTTTTATAATGAAATCCAAATACTCACTTAAAGTACAATTCATCTCCGGCTTTAAGAAGCCGGAGAATTCTTGCACAATAAAGTTAAACTTATAATATTGCTTTTAAAAAATCATTTAACAAGTCTTTATCCATTTAATTTAAAAATGGAGGTTAATTTGCTTATCATATCAAGTTAAGATATGAATATCAAAATATATAAACAATAAAAATATAAATGATATACAATTATTAAGAAGGGAGTATGCTGTTATGGATAAAAATTTAAAAACTGCAGAATATGTGTCTTTTAAAAGAATATCTGGTCCTGATGCAATCAGGCTTGCTAGGGAATTTGAAAAATGTCCATTCACACCAACCGCTAAAGAAATACTCTACAATTATTATCAAAGCATTGGTATGGAAATTGATTATGATGAGATTTTTGCAGATTAGCTGTTTTTAAGTCTTTGAAGCATTCATTTAGTTTCTATTTTTTTTTATTTTGTCATTATGTTAATTTTTTTGATTTTTCTAATCAAATCAAAGATGGAATCAACAATAGTAGACATGTGGTTTTCTTTTAAATTTTAATTTTCATTCTTTTTTTTAAAAATAACTCTTATTATTCTTTTTTTAACTATTTTAAGATGCAAGTGAGCACTTACATTCGAAAAACTATTTATATGGGCTTGTATAAACTAATTAATAGGTCTGATGGGCTCATTGAAATTGAAAACATCACTGGCCTGAAATTGATTAAGGTGATTATTATGATTGACCACTGGACTAGAGATCTTATTCATTAGGTATTAACGCTGTTGAAATATGAAATGACTGGAGGTGAAAATATGACTTTTGAGGAAGCTGTTGAAGAAATTTGGAGATATAATGGTTTGATTTAAGTGTTATGATTAATTTGATTGGGGGTGAATGATATGACTTTTGAGGAAGCTGTTGAAGAAATTTGGAGATATAATGGTTTGATTTAAGTGTTTGATGGAATTGATTGTCGGAGGTGAAAATATGGTAAATGTTGATTTAAGAGATATCACTGATTTCATACCTGAATTCAGATGTTTTTAGATAACTTGTACGATTCAATTTTAAAATAATTCGCAAAATGATTTCTTTTGGGGGTGAAAATTCTGCGAAAAAACAATCACTCGATTATGCCGCCTGTCTGGGCGAATATGCGGGCAGGTGGCTTAACATAACTATTTTTTTAAAACGGATTTATATAATGGGGATGGCACGGTATCCTACACTCAAAGAAGTGCACGACCCGTGAGGTGGATCTCAACTCATATAAGTTGAGGCTGTTTATAATTCAAATGTTTTTGGCGGTTCGCCGGAGAAATCTGCAATTGTTGCTTTTCCGTTAATGGTGAATACTTCAAAGACTGGATTTTCACCGGTTTCGTATAATGCCTTTACAAGCTCGTTGGAATCAATCACTTTCTGTTTCAATTCAATGCTGTCTGTGAATTCGACTTCGCCTGCAATCCTGAGCCATACGAATTCAGGGGTTGCGGTTGTGATTTCACAATTAGGATTTGCTTCAAGTTCCTTATACATTGGCTTGTTGTTTGCGGTACAGAAGTATGGTTTTCCGTTTTCCTCAAAGTAGAATAGGATTGGTCTTACTTTTGCATTTCCGTCAAGTCCACTGGTTGCTAAATATACTAATGAATTTTCTTTTAAATAATCTATTACTTCGCTCATTTTAAAAAACCTCGTATTTTTGTAGTTAATAGTCTATTTGAGCCTATATAAAGCGTTTTCGTAACTTCTAAGTTACCCGGTAACCCTGAGGTAACCAATTTGCAAAAAAGATTAATAGGTGAGGCGTCAAATTATAATCATGGATAGTCAAAACATTACATGCCCTGTCGATGTGACATTGAATCTGATTAATAGGAAATGGAGCATACAGATTATACGGGACATGTTTTTCGGAAAAAAGCGTTTCAAGGAATTCAAGGAGGACAAGCCTGATTTAAGCAATAAGGTGCTGTCCAGTTGCCTGAAGGATTTGGAAAAAAACGGTCTGATTGAAAAGGTGGTTGTCAGCACTACTCCGGTGGTTAGCGAGTATTATCTTACTGATTACGGAAGGCTCATGAACAGGGTAATATATGAGCTGGCAATGTTTACTCTCTATGATGAGCAGCACAACACCTATTCCGAAGAAAAGCGGGATGAGCTTAAAAGGACTTTCCGTGAAGTTTTAAAAATCGATGAGTGATTTTCCAACTTTTTTTACATTTATTTCTGTTTTATTGTGATTTAATTCTTCTAATCACTTCTTTCATGTTAAGTCCTGCAAGCTTGTATGTCTGTGAGGCCAGTGCGATGAAGCTTAAAACGAACAGTACGAATCCAATCGGATAGTCAATCGGTACTATGAGGCCGTATCCGTTCAATTGGATGATGGAATATATTGCAAGGATTGCCATAAGCCATGCTGTAACCAGTCCTGGTGTGTAGGGCTTGTCAAGGTTGTGGATTTTGATTCCTGCAGTGTGTATGAGAGCTTCAAATATTGCCAAAAAGACTGTCATCATAAAAAGAAATATTGCACTGTCAAATACGTATCCGAGAGCAATGTAGACAAGCCAGAATATGACGACATTCAGTTTTGCCCGGCTTTCATCAAAGTCATCTGTTTTTACACCGAGCTTTTTAAGCATGAGTTCCACAAAGCCTCCGGGCCAGTATTTCTCTTCGATTTCGTGAAGTATTGCCAGTATTGCAAAGAGATTGATAAGCTTTCGAACAGGTGAAAGGCCGTCCCAGATTATGATGTCATAGACAGTTAAAACGGCGATTATGACTATAAAGATGTGCATGCTGTATTTTTTTATAAATTCAACCATTTCATCACCTTAAAAATTTGAAAAGCAGTTTTTTCAGTGTTTTCATTTCCTCTTCGCTCATCTCTTCGCTTTGCATGTTTTCCCATCTTTTGATGTGGGCGAGGATTTCATCGGTTTTTTTTATGCCTTTGTCTGTCAGGCGGACTATCTTTCTTCGTCTGCTTTCGGGATCTTCGGTTCTTGTAATCAGATTTCTGTCCTCGAATTTTCTAAGTATCTTTGATGCGTATCCGTTGCTTACATGAAACAGTTCCACAAGGTCCTTTTGAGTGCTTTTGTCTGCACACCTGATTCTTAAAAGGAACGGCAGTTCTGCTGTGCTTATATCGTCGTCTTTGTAGTTTTCATTTGAAAATTCAGAGAAATCCGCCACCATCTCTTCCACGTAATGGTATATCAGTATGTTTTCCATGTTTTCGCTTTTAAACTGCCTTGGTAATGTCATGGTTTTTCATTTGTTTTTTGTCATATAAATATTTTTCATTAAGAAATTGTTTCCTTTGGAAACATTTATATATCTCATTATCAATATATTAAACCAGGTGAAAACAATGGAATACAAAACATTATCAAACGGCGTAGAAATACCGCAATTGGGTTTTGGAGTTTTCCAAATACCTCCGCAAGAAACAAAAGAAGTAGTAAAAAAAGCTATTGAAGTAGGTTACAGGCATTTTGACACTGCACAGGCATACTTCAACGAAGCCGAAATAGGTGAAGCAATCAAGGAATCCGGAATTGCAAGAGAAGAGCTTTTCATCACCACAAAGGTATGGGTTTCATCCTACGGATATGATGAAACCAAAGAGGCTTTCCAGCAATCTTTAGACAAGCTGCAAACAGATTACGTTGATTTGTACCTGCTCCACCAGTGCATAGGTGATGTATATTCAACATGGAGAGCGGTCGAAGACCTTTACAGGGAAGGAAAAATCAGGGCAATCGGAGTGTGCAATTTCACACACGGACGTTTTGCCGATTTGTCACTGCACGCTGAAATTCCTCCAATGGTAAACCAGATTGAAGTAAATCCATTCTACCAGCAGGAAGGAACAGAAGACTTCCACAAGGAATTTGATGCGGTTGTCGAGGCATGGGGACCTCTGGCCGAAGGAAAGGACGGCATCTTCACCAATCCGATCTTATCTGCAATCGGTGAGAAGTACGGAAAGTCAGTGGCTCAGGTAATATTGAGATGGCTTATCCAAAGGGGAATAGTTGTTTTTCCTAAATCAACCAAGGAATCCAGAATGGTGGAAAACGCTGATGTGTTTGACTTTGAACTGTCAGAGGGGGATATGGAAAAAATCAGGGAACTTGAAACAGGCGTTCCGATTGTGGAAGTTGACAATCCGGAATTCATCAAGTTTGTCATATCAAGCATTGCATGAACATTCTTTTGGAGGTGAAAATCCTGTCGGTTTTTTCGATGGGTAAAACCCTCTAAATATTTAAAAAAAAACAATTGATTATTTTAATACTTTAACTTTTTCTTTTAAATATTCAAGTCATTTCTTAAATTAAATGATATGAAATGTCTGAAAATATAATTTTAATTTGAACTGAGGTATATGCTGTTTAAAAAAATAGTATGGTTCCCAAATTTTTGGGAATCATTTAAAGTTTCATTCATCAGTATACGGAGCTATCTTATTTCCGTCCTCATCATAGGTGTCGGGATATCTGTTACCGTTTTCATCAATATAGACAGGTTCACTGCTGCTTGAGCTGGAAGATGATGAACTTGAGGATGATCTTGATGAGGAGCTTGAAGATGAGCTTGAAGATGACTGCTGTGAGTCGGTAATCTCATCGATTTGGTCATCGTCCAATGTTGAATTGTCGACAATATCTTCAACGACTTCTCCCTTGACATTTATCTTTTTGGAAACGCTTGACCCGGTGTAGTTTGCATCTCCATCGTATGTGACTGTGAGATTGTACTTGCCTGCGCTCAGATTTCCCAAATCACTCATTGCAACTCCTGTTGCATGGGTTTCAACATCCCTTTTATAGACTACTGTGCCGTTTTCATCGCTGATTTGAATATGTACGGTTTTTCCGCTAAGTGATGAGCTTTCATCATCGGTCAGCTTGATGTATAGGGTACTGTTTTCACCGAAATCTCCCTTGTTGAGGATTTGGAGTGTGGTCTGATGTGCTTCTGTTGCAGGAGCAAACACGAAACTGATAATCAGAGCTGCGACAACTATAATTATTCCTGCGATTATAATTTCTTGAAATTCCATTTTATCCCCTTTGTTTACATTATCTTTTTTAAATGTTATATATTTTTCATATTTTCGGTCATTTTTTTAACGATGAGCTACAAAATTATGTTCAGGTGTTATAATGGCGAATTTTGATTCAGTTGAAAGTGCACGTGAATTTTTCTACAAGGACCTCTTTGCGGTCAACACTGGCGTTACATTGGATGAACTAACAGAAGACGAAGCGGTATGTTCTTTAGAACTTAACGATACTCACAAAAACGCTTACGGCGGAGTTATGGGTGGAGTAATATTCACCCTTGCGGATTTTGCCTTTGCTGTTTTATCCAACCAGATCCATCAGCTGACCGTTGCACAGCAGGTAAGCATCAATTATCTCTCCGCTCCAAAGGGAGACAAACTGATTGCACGTGCAACATGCAGAAAAAGCGGAAGAACATCTTCCATTGTTATCGTGAACGTTGAGGATGATTTGGGTCGTGACGTTGCCCAGTTTGTCGGAACAGGATTTAAATTATAGGTGCGGCATGAAATGTGAAAACTGCGGAAGCGACAACAATGAGGATGCAAAGTTCTGCAAGAAATGCGGAAGTGCTTTAACTCAACCTGTTGAAGCTGAAAGGAAAGGCCGTTCACCATGGATAATTGTTCTTTTGGTTGTCGTCTGTCTGATTCTTGCTTTGGGATGTGCCTATGCATACGTTGTATATTATGACGTTTCCCATAGTGAAATTCTCCAGCTTACCGGTTCAAATCACGGGGACGTTTTGAAAAACTCAGCAATCGCTTCAAACATTCCGGACAGTGAAGTATCAGATGAGATAGTCGAGGCGGCAAAATCCGGAGTTCCGATATATAAGATCGGAGACGGGGACGGTCCGGTTACGGTTATAAGTGCAGGGGTTCACGGAAACCAGCTTGTGCCTTCGGTTGCTGCAATGAAGCTTGTAAACTATCTTGAAGGGCGAAAAATCAAGGGAACAGTTTATGTCATTCCGTTTGTATCTCCAAAGGCTATCTCAGCAAATAGTGAGCTCACCGATGGGGTCAATCTCAATCAGGTGGCAGATGATCCGGGTACCGTTTCAAATGCAGTGGTTGAGTTTGCCCAAAATAACGGCGCTACCGCTTTGGGTGATTTTCATGAAACACAAGTTGGAAGAGATCCGGGCTTTACCACAATAATGTGTTCCGAATATCCGACATACGGCAGTTTCCAGCTTGCTAATTCCATGTCAGGCCTTTCGTTGGATACCACTCTGACATATACTGTTGCAGGAATTGCATATGACGGGGCCATTGAGGATGAATGCAATCTCGCAGGTCTTCCGGCCGTGACTCCTCTGGTTGTTGTGCCGTCCCACGGAAAGGTGTATGACGGTGCGGTGACAGAATCATATAATCAGATGCTTGCTCTTTTAATTGTAAACGGCAATCTGGACTATGATGATTTCTATTTGAGGATTGCAAACTCGGATATTGACGGTTTTTAGTTTTTGATGCTTTTTAGCATCTTTTCTTTTTTTGACCTAATACATTTATATTGTATGAAATAGTAATATTTATGTGACTGATTAACAAGTCGTGAAAAATGGGATTCGAAGTTGCACTGCCGTAGCTTCGAATTTTTTTATAGAAAAGTGATTGTTGCAAATATCAACATTTATTCAAGAATGTCATTGATTAATTTGCATGAAGTCTCGCCGTCAGCCCAATCGACAATGAGAACGATGGCAGTCTGTGATGAATTGATTTCTATTATTTTTATATTGTTTTTTCTAAGCTGCTCGGTGATTGCAGCTATTATTCCGGGCTTTTCAACAATGTCAAGATTGACTATTGTGATGAGTGCGGTGTCTTTTCCGAGAGAAAGTGAATTGAAGGTATTGCTTTTCAGGACAAAGTCGTGCAGTGTTTTATACGCCCTTTGGGAGTCGGTTTTGTCAACAAAAACGGTAATGGAATTGTCTCCGACGGTAAGCTTGTAGATGTTTAAATTATTTTCTGCCATGTAGTTTGTAAGATCAGACAAAAGTCCTGACTTTGATAGAAGTGAATCTCCGACGATGGCAATTATTGATAACGGGTCAGGGTAAAGTGACGCCACCTTTTGTGAATCATCCTCAAGAGACCCGAGGATTTCTGTTCCCTTTGCATTAAGGTCTTTGTGTGAGCAGTTGATGATTTTTGCCTTTAAATCCTGTGTTTTGTACTTCAATGCATGAGGGTGTATCAGTCTTACGCCTTTGGTTGAAAGGTTTCTGAGTTCCTCGACTGAAATGACGTTTAGAAGTTTCGCCTTTTCGATTTGGATAGGGTCACTTGACATTACGCCGTCAACATCACTGATTATGATGATTTCTTCTGCATCAAGGCAGTTTGCAATCAGAAATGCGGTGATGTCGCTTCCGCCACGGCCAAGGGTGGTTACCTCATCGTTTTTTCCTTTTCCCAAAAATCCGCAGATGACAGGTATGATTCCCTGGTTTAGGAGAATCTTTAATGTATTTATTTTAGGCTCGCTTGCCTCAAGGTCAATTCTGGCTTCAAGAAAGTTTGAATCTGTAATGATTGGCCAGAGGTCATTGTATGGGTCAATCACTTCTGCTTTTACTCCTTCAGCTTCAATTGCGGATTTTAGGAGTCTGGCGCTGGTTCTCTCACCCATCGCCATGATTTCGGCTTTCTGGGAAGGGGTCAGGAACTGTCCGACAGCCTCATTGGAAAGTTTAATAAGCTCATCTGTGGTGTTGCTTGTAGCAGAAGCAATAACTACGATTTTCTTTCCTTTATTGTATTCATTAACCACTGATTTGGCTGCATCCCTTATTTTTGAGCCGTCCTTGAGTGCATTTCCATCAAACTTTGCTACTATTAAATCCATTAAATTCACCTGTTGATTTAATATTTGTTTTAGATTTTTATAAAAGTTTTCGTATTTTTAATTTTTATATAATTAAAATTGTTACAACTTCGCAAAATTGTTTTAACTCTATAAAATTGCTTTAATTTGAAACTAACTGTTTTATATATTTGTAAAATAAATATGTAATGCGTAGGATGTGATAATACTATGGATAATGATAAAATGAGGTTCATCTCAGCAGTAATAATGTTAGCAACTGCATTAATTGAACTGCTGAAATGCATATTATGGGTTTAATTCCCATAATATTCACTCATTATTTCTATTATCTAATAGTATTTAATACTTCCTATACCTTTTTTTAGGAGGACAAAGCTATGATTCAATTAAAAACAATATTAACTGCGCTGCAAATAATTCTATGTGTATTTCTAATAGTTATTGGGCTTAAAAATAAAGAGAAATTAGACATATTAATCGGAACTTGCTTAATTGTAATTTCAATATTGTAAAATGAGTATTGATGAGAAATTAAATCGGATTGGGATTGCAAATGGATATTCACTAAAACTGGTGGCTTAATATTTGGGAATCAATCAGAAGCAAATTTAAATAGACTATTTTTTGCCGCTTTCTATTTCCTTTAGGATTTCATCAATCAAATCGGATGAGCCTTCATTTTGACTATAGGAAGTTTGTTCAGTTTCTATTTCTTCGAGAGGTTCTGTTTCTTCGCTCTCGCCAAGCATCTCGTTGATTTCATCCAGTGTGATTTCATCAATGACGGATTCGAAACTGTCGTAGACGATTTCCTCTTCGGGAGGTTTTTCTTGGAAGTTTGTTTTCTTTTTAAAGAGCAGGTCTACTATAATTATCAAAATCAGATAAAAGACAAGCAGGTTTGAATACAGATTGATTTTTGATGTTATTAATGCCAAAGCTATTGTTGCAATGCTTGGAACGTATACCATCCAGATTTCCTTTGATTTTGTGGTAACGTATGCAAATCCAAGTGCGAGAATCGCCAGTACAAAATAGATTATCGGATTGTTGAGTAGTGTGTTTAAAATTATGTTTTCACGTGTAAGGTCTACAATCGAATCGATCTGGTCATATTTGCTGTTTTTAAGGTTTGCGGCAGTTAAATCTTCAAAGTCTTCCGGTGTCTGGTTTATTTGAGTGAAGTATTGGCTTTTGGCATCGTCAAGGTTTATGTCATCACTTAAAAGGTCGGTTGAACTTATCTCATCGCCCGCTGCAACACCGAATATGAGTGTCAGTGATGCAATCACAATCACTCCGGCCACTGTCAGTGCAACAACCCTTTTCGGGTCCTGTCTTTTAATTAGAATGTATGCTGCAATAAAAACAAGTGAAATCAGGGAAATTATTGCTCCGTATGGCGCAAGTCCGCTTATGAATGCCATTGTGACTGCCATAAGAACTGTTAATTTCATGCCGATTTGGCCATCTCTATCGACCATTATCTTGATTAGAAACGCCAGAAACATGATGAAATATGAAAAAAGCGCATAGCTTGAAAGCGCAACTGAGTAAACTGCATTAATCGGTATCAGTGAAATGATTAATGTTAATATGAACTGGATGAAAAACACGTTTGTGTTTTCACCTTTTCTGTGGTATTTGCATATTGCCGTCCACATTACAGAAAAAGTCAGAATCTGGAAAATCCCTACAAAAAGAGGATTTTTTAAAAAAACCATTACCAGAAAGGTGTAAAATATGGGATAGGCGTTGCTTAGATGGCCTGTTTTAATCTGGTGAAGCAGACTGAATGAATCTGCAGTTAAAATCCCCGGATTATATGTAAAAAGATATAGGGAAAAGAGAAGCACAGGCAATATGAAAATTATCAAATCCCTATAGTTGAACCTTTCAAGATATTTCATAAATAATATTCTTTAAAAGGTATATAATAAAGTTTTTTGTGAAAGGAATGCAATATTGACCTATTTAAAGACAATCAGTTTTGAAAACACATAATTGAGGATTGCAATTATGATTTCAACTGTGATTTTTGAAAATGCGTTTCCAAGCGTCAGGATGTCGATGAACACATACAATAGTGCGGTGTCGAGAACGCCTGAGAAAAGCCTTCCGCCAAAAAACAGTACCATTTCCTTGGCAATGTTTGGACTTCTTGACTCGAACACCCAAATCCTGTTGGTAATGTATGCAAAAAGCACGGAAATGAACCAGGCGAGAATGTTTGAGATGATGTAGTTGACGCCAGCATATTCAAGGGCGAAATAGGCGATGAGATTGACAATGGTTGTCAGTCCTCCGAAAACGACATACAAAAAGAGTTCCCTATCCAGTCTCATCTAATCACTATCGTCAATGTTTGATTCCTTAACAATAAAAATAGGTCTGTTTTTGGTTTCAAAATATGTTTTTTCAAGATATTTTCCCATAGTTCCAATGGATAGGAGTTGTATTCCTCCCAAAAGAAGGATTGCACACATTATTGTTGCAAAACCCTGAACCGGGTCAGAATATAGAATGTATTTTGCAATTATGTATATCATGTAGATGAATGCGACAATTGAGATGATGGTGCCCAATAGTATGGATATTGTCAGGGGCACGGTTGAAAATGCGATTATTCCCTCCATGGAGTATCTTAAAAGCCCTAAAAACGACCAGGATGTTTTTCCTTTGGCTCTTTTAATGTTTTCATAGTCAATCCATTTGGTGTCAAATCCGACCCACTGAAAGAGGCCTTTGCTGAATCGGTTGTATTCGTTAAGCTTGAGAATTGCGTCGGCGACAGGTCTTGTCATTACCCTGAAGTCGGTGGCCCCTTCAACGATTTCTATTTTTGAGATTCTGTTGAAAATCCTGTAGTATCTGTGTGAGAAAAATGACTTTATTTTCGGCTCGCCCTTTCTTGAGATTCTTCTTGCAGCGGCAATGTCATAGTTTTGGTTTTCAACCGCTTCAATCATTTCCGGAAGCATTTCAGGAGGGTGCTGGAGGTCGGCATCCATTATGCAAATCAGATCACCTTTTGCGTATTTAAGTCCAGCATAGATTGCTGATTCCTTGCCGAAATTTCTTGAAAATGAAACGTATTTCACGTTAGATTTTTGTTTTGCCAATTCTTTGATTTTATCAAGAGTACTGTCATTTGATCCGTCGTTTACATATATCACTTCAAAACTTTGGTTTTTCAATACCTTTGAGGTTTCCTCAAAAAAGATTTCAACGTTTTCCTCCTCATCAAAACACGGAACGACAATACTCAACAGATTCATGTTAAATAATTTATTTGAAATCTTATAAATAATTTCCAATTGAAACATTTAATTAGTAATTAGGAAGATATAGTTATTTAGAGAAAACGGGTTTTGAACATGATACTTTTGAGTTTTGACATTGAGGAATTTGACGGACCGCGAGAGCACGGAGTCGACTACTCCCTTGAAGAGGGAATGAAGGTTTCCACTGAAGGCACAAACATCATTCTCGACATTCTGAAGTCAAGAAATGTGCGCGCCACCTTTTTTTGCACTGGAAACTTTGCCCTGAACGCTCCGGACGTCATAAGCCGCATTGTCGATGAGGGCCATGAGGTTGCATGCCACGGCGTTGACCATTTTTGCCCATGTGAAAGTGACTTTGAAAAGTCAAAGGAGATTGTCGAGGCCGTTTGCGGCAGTGAGGTTAAGGGATACAGGCAGCCACGGATGTTTCCTGTTTCGGATTTGGAAATCAAAAGGCTTGGATATGAATACAACTCCTCTTTAAACCCCGCTTTCATTCCAGGCCGCTACATGAACCTTAAAACTCCAAGGACGTGGTTTTTTAAAGACGGCGTGATGCAGATTCCAGCATCGGTAACCCCTCACTTGAGGTTTCCTCTCTTTTGGTTGTCCTTGCATAATCTGCCCGAGAAAATCTATCACATGATGGTTCGCCGAGTCCTTAAAAAGGACGGCTATTTTACAACATATTTCCATCCATGGGAGTTTTATGAGCTTAAAGAGCACCCTGAGTTTAAGATGCCATTCATCATAAAAAACAAAAGCGGTAATGAGATGGCCCGACGGTTGGACAATCTCATAGTGGCTCTTAACGGACAAAATCACAGATTCATAACCTACAGCGAATTCGTCAATATGGTTAAATAATATTTTTATTAAATATATGAGTATGTATGAAAAAAGAGACTTATTGGGAATGCTGTTTTTTGGAGTTGGAATTTTAACGCTAGTTTCAATGTTTATTTCGCCTCTCACTAATTTTTTCATTCATGTCGATGAAAGCTGGACCTATACTCTGGTGAATCTTCCGATCAGACAGGCAATGGTTGTAATAGTAAACGACGTGCATCCTCCGCTCTATTACGGAATACTTTATCTTTTGACCCCTTTCGGTCTTGACAACCTTTATCTTTTAAAAGTGATGTCCATAATTCCATATATCCTTATAATGATAGTTTCCATGACTAAAATCAGAAAGGACTATGGATGGCTGACTGCAGGACTTTTCGTTTTCTGCGTTGGGGTCATGAGTGACTTTTTCGTTGAGTTTTTAACAATAAGGATGTATTCCTGGGGACTGTTCTTTGTTTTGATGGCATTCATATACTATGGTGAAGTTGTATCAAAATGGGATAGGAAATCATGGATTCTTCTGACATTTTTCAGCCTTCTTTCCGCATACACCCAGTACTTCTTTGCAATCACATGTGCGCTGATGTATATTCTGATTTTATATCGGATTATTACCGAACACCGTGACAGGCTAAGGCAGTTTGGAAAATCCGTTTTGGCCGCATTAATACTGTATGCTCCGTGGATGATTGTCTTTGCCCGCCAAATCGTGACGGAATCTGCCGGACCCCATGAAGGATTCAAGCTTGCAAGTGCTCTAAACTATCTAATTTGCTTTGCAATCAAAACAGAAAACTTCAAGCCCCAAACAATAGTCCTTAAGCTTGTTGCCGTGGCGTTTCTGGTTTTCATTCTAGTTTTGATTTACCGCCAAAAGGACAGGTTTTCAGCTTCCGGAATACTTCTGATGTATGCGACAATCGCAATCGGAATCATTTCACTCATGTTTTCATTTGAAAACACAATGAGGGTGAGATATCTCGTTCCAGTACTCGGACTCTTCTGGCTTTCCGCTTCAATAGCGATTGGAAAAATCAAAGACAAAAAAGTTCTCATTGTTGCACTTATTCTGGTATTGGTTCTCGCCTGTGCAAGCCTGGACATCACCCATAAGGATGTGAACTCCAGAATAGAATTCGACGATGAAAAGGTGGCTTTCCTGGATTCAATCAACAACAATACAACAGTAGTTGTCTACAATACTGATTACGGATACAGGGTTCTTCACACTGATTTGAACGCCACCAAACAGTACAGTTTGAGCGATACCTACTTCTACAGCGATGATGTGGAAATCTGCAAGAATTTAACTAAAATCATTGAGAAGAATCCTGGAAAGAACATCTATCTTGTAAACTGGAAAGAGCCAGCCAAGAACAAGAAATATGAGGAAAACTTTAACCTGACCAAGGTATATGATGCAGGTCACTACTCTTTCAACCTTGTTGGAAGATGATCTTGCATTTTTTTTATTTTTTTAAGCTCTGATGTTTCTTTCTAAAAATAGTCAGATGATGGACATTTAAATGATTTTATGATATATTAACATTAAAATAGAAGAAATGGAGAAATTAATCTCTATTTAATAATCTGAATTTATGTTTTGGATGTTGAGTTTTGAAAAGACGATTCCTGTCTTCTGATGCAGTTTTATTTGGATGTTGAAAAGCAGAAATCACAGGTTCATAACCTATAATGAATTTGTCGCCATGATTCAGGATAGCCTCTAACGGATTCATTAGCGGCATGCCTATTGAATGTTGTAATATAAATATTGCCTTGGATAAAATATTATAGTTATTTTGTGAAAGTTTGTACCATATAATTCAACCAATTTTCATAAAGTGATTTTAGCCCTACAAATTCATTAAATCCTTCTTTAAATATTGTAATAAGTTCATCCAATGTATTATAATATGTTTTATATATT
>JAFQXD010000096.1 GCA_017407115.1 Methanobrevibacter sp.
AATTAAGAAGTCCATTGGACATAAATCTAAATTTTCATCAAATACTGTTTAATTAAAAGGATATTTATTAATTAAACTACCTATTTCTTTCGTCCTTCATTTAATTATCTAACATCAACTTATCTGTTTTTTAATTTGATTGATTTTGATATTCATCAAAATAACATTGATTTAACATTTTGTATGATTTCTATTTTAAATTAGCAGTTAATAAAAAGCATTATATAGTAAAAGAGGGCATATATTTTAGTATGAAAGAAAAACAAACGCCCTCAATATTCTATTGTTGTAAGATTGTAATAAATTTTTTGTTTTTTGTTGATGTTGAATGTTTATTTTTTAGATTTTCAGAGGTGGAGATAAAAAATGTTTTACTTTACTTCTAAAGCGATTGATGATGTCTGCGATAGTTCAAGAGATTTCATTTATAGCGATTCAGCATTTATTCGAAAAAGAAAATGGGGTTTTGAAGATTATATGGTGCATATCACATTTAATAAAAGAAAAACACTTCAAAACAATATTGATACTCATTTAAAAAATTCTACATCTGATGTTGATGCTTATAAGAAACAAAGTTTTTCCGAACAGAGAGTTAATATCAATCCAATGGCTTTTAAACAAATAAACTTAAATTACTTGAATAATATAGGATATTTTGATTTGAAAAAGAATAATCCTTTTTTCAAAACATTTCTTGATTTTCGATTATATGCTGGCGATGGTTCATTATTCACATTATTTAACAAAAAATTAACATTAAAAGAATTTGGATTCCCTGAAGATTATGGCAGATTGCCCAAAGTATCATTTTGCGGAATCACAGATGTTTTAAATGATTTTTTAATAGATGGAGTGATGGGTGAACGTGGAATTGGTGAAATGACCCTAATTCATCAAAATATTCAAAATATTGAAAATTTAATCGAACCTACAAAATCCATTTTCACATTTGACAGAGGATTCGTATCATTAGAACTCATATGCAGATTAATCAGCATAAATACCTATTTCGTCATCAGATTAAAAAATAACAGTTATATAGATGAAAGATATCGCATAAAAAGCGATGACAGCCCTATTTCAATCCCCCTAACAGAAAATAGATTAAAAATATTCAAAGATCACAAATTAAAACAAGAATTCCAAGACGTAGAAAAACTAAATCTAAGAATCGTGACCATAGAACTAGAAAAAGAAAATAACGAAACAGATGAAACCAAAACAGAAAAAGAAACATTATTAACAAACTTACCTTCCGAAATAATGAGCAAAGAAGACATAGCAGAAATCTACAACGCCAGATGGGGAATAGAATGCACATACAAAACATTAAAACAAAGACTACAAATCGAAAACTACACCGCACACTCAAAAACAGGAATACTACAAGACATATACTCAACATTCCTAACATACAACATATTCTGCTACACCAGAATCTACTTTAACACAATAATAAACAGAACCATGAGAAAAAAAGGAAAAACAAGCCAGTATGATGTAAACCAATCCAATCTCATCACCCGAATAAAAGAAGACATGTTTGAAATAATACTAAACCCAACAAGAGAAAAAGTACGCAAATTCACCAAAGACTTCATAAAAAAATGCATACACTCACCAAACAAAATTAAAGAAAGCAAAAAATACAAAAGAAAAAAGAAACAATTCAAACCAAAATTCACAGCAAACTATAAACTCAATTTCTAAAAAAAACAATACGACACATATATTTAGTAAAAATGGGAGAAAAAACAATGAAAAAATCTTAACCTGACGACATTG
>JAFQXD010000097.1 GCA_017407115.1 Methanobrevibacter sp.
CCATCTAAGCTACCGTAGACAGAGTTCTTAAACTCGGTAGACAAATCGTACCCGGATCCTTTCTTCTCAATCTTAAATACGGAAAGGGCTTCAGCGTAATAGTTCTGCGCTGTGGCGATCTCAGAACAAGAATAGCTGTCATCAAATGCACAGGTAAAGAATGACATTAACGTATCGAGGTAATCAAACAAACCCCAGTCAATTAACATGTTAAGGTATTCATCGATCAACAATCTTAAGCGCTTGTAGTTACGTTCAATGAATCGAAGATACTCATCCATTAATGATGCACACATTTCAAATAGCTTCTTTATGTATGAGATGCCAAACTCGATCGTGAACCCAGCATCACAGACCGTTTGCTGGAAAGCGCTAAAGTCCGTGATAGACTGGCTGATAAGATCCATTACATCCAGCGCTGCTGTACTGCGGCACTTTCTTTCCAATGCACGTCTTATCTTTTGGTTTAACCAGGAATCAGAGTTAAGGAGCTCAGCAAGTAAAGCAGCGCACTTCCATAGCTTGTTACACCAGAAGGTTCTATCTTCCCCAAAAATGGCATTATATAACATGTCAAACAGTTCTTTCTCATACTGTTTCACCAGGTTAATCACCGTTCTCATAGTGGTGTTAATCATGTAGGTAATAGTAGTCATAAGCGTAGAGACTAATGTGTCAATACGTTTTAAAATACCTTTTGCTGCTTGTGTTAATCCTTCAATAGTAGCTTTTACTGCTATAAATGCACCATAAAGGTAAGTACATACTAAACTTGCATATCCCATATGTTCTATTTATAGTCGAAATTTTGGGGAAGTTTTTAAAAGAGTATAAAATCCCTTTACCTGTTATAAGTCATTTATTAACTGTTTGTACCCTAGTTATCTAAGTTTACTTTAGGGATCTGATAAAAGTCATTATTTAAAAGCTTGAAATATTTATCTATGTGCACGTTAAAAGTACCTGCAGAGACATCAAGCCTATCCAGGAACGAATAGGCTTTGACAAACACATAACCTGCTGTCAACTCTCGGGACTTACATATAGGCTTATGGATCGGTCATCCTGTATTCCAGCTACATCCTATACTGCCAATGGCGGCTTTTCTAATGAGATCGCTACTCTCATCGTCGATAATGGGCTTCGGGTATTCGTAATGTCTGCCATCTCCAACATTCCCGGCTGGATCCGTTAGGTGCCTCGGATAATATCCCATATCCTTTAGGAAGACCACTCTGGTTCCAGACTGCTTGCATCGGGCATCTTTCAGCCCCAGTTGCTGTCTATACTATATATAAACTTTTGAAATTCTGACTATTTCAACCAAATTTAATATAGAAACAAATATAAAAAATTAAGGTTATGTATCAAATAACCATAAAATTATTCTGTATTTTCTTGAAATTGTCAAAATATTTACAAAAGTTTACACAAACCATATAATTTTCTATATTTACTCTATATATGTTTGTAGAATTCAAAAAGCTGTCATTTTGCAATATCATGTCCTATGGAGCATCTGGTGCGGAAATAAATTTCCAAACTGGACTTAATACCATCAAGGCAGTTAATGGATCCGGTAAGTCTTCTATCCTAGATGCATTAACATTCGTTCTTTTTGGTAAACCATATCGTGATATAAAATTATCGGAATTAGTTAATACAACTAACGGTAAAGGTCTTGAGGTAACATGTGAGTTTAAGATCGGTACGGACATGTACATGATTCGTCGTGGATTAAAACCTGCTATCTTCGAGATTTATAAAAACGGAAAGGAAATGGACATGTTATCCACCAAGAAGCTTAACCAAGATGAAATTGATAAGCTTTTAGGTATTAACTTAAGACTTTTCAAGAACATCGTAGCAGTGGCTGTTACGAATAACAAACCGTTCTTAAGCTTAGCAATTGGTGATAAACGTGCCTTAATTGAAAACATCTTTAATATTGACGTACTAGGATTAATGTGCAAGGATGTCAAGAAACGGAAAACGGTTAACAACACCGAGCTGGATCTTAAAACAACCGAGCGCCGCGGCATCATCAACTCCATTGAAGATAATGAATCCTATATAGAAAACATGCGACAGTATATAGCATCCTTCAATGAAGTAAAGGACACTAACCTTAAAACAATCCAGGAAAACATTGATAAGTACCAAAAGGAAATTGATAAACGTACCAAAAACCTGGTCATTGCCGAATCAAAGATTAAGGAGCTTACGGAAGAAATAGGTACCATCCCAGATAGATCCGTAGGTGAATCGCTTAACCTGGAAATCGGTAAGGTACAATCCATTATCGATAACATTAATAGTACTCTTTCCAAGCTTAAGAAATCCCGTCTATGTCCTGTATGTAATTCACCATTGGATGAAGGTCATGCAAGGAAGCATATCGAGGGGATGCTCGCGGAAAAGAAGACAATGGAAAAGGAAACCCTCCCGGGCTTAATGGAACAGTACCATGCATACAGTGATACCGTTAAAGTGTACCAGGAAAAGCAATCCTTTATACAAACCATACGTGATAAAGCCCGTACCGAAGAAATAACAAGGTCAACACTGGAGACAGAACTTAATAAAGCTAAACAGAACCTGGAAAAGGAATCTAGCAAGGTCTGTCCAGCATCGGTTGATTCATACGTGGAAAAGCTTAATACGTTACGTACGCAGTGTGAGGAGCTTAATAAAGATATTGATACCTTAACGGAAAAGATCTTAATTGATACACAGCTTATCAAGATCCTGGGTGACGACGGTATTAAGTCCTACTTCTTTAAGAAGCTGGTAAAGGTACTTAATAAGTCCGTTAATGAATACCTTAATAAGTTCGAGTTAAAGAATACGACGATCGAGTTTGATGAGACCATGACGGAAACTATGATGACGAATCTAGTACCGCGTACATACTCCAGTTACTCTTCCGGTGAACGTACTAGAATCGACATGTCAATCCTATTGGCATTCTTCGATATTAGCCGCCAGATCTCTAACTGGTCATGTAACATCCTGTTCATTGACGAGTTACTGGATCAGAACATTGACCAGTCTGGCATCGAACAGTTTGTCTCCACGTTGTATAACTTAATCCAGCTTAATAAGAAAAAGCTTGGTATATATATCATATCACATAAGCTTAATGAACTTAAGATTCAAATCAGTAGTACAATCGAGATTCGAAAGGTACACGATTACAGTATATTAGAGGTTAAATATGGATAATAACTGGCAACAGATTTCATTACTAGAAGCTAAATTCTTTACTCAGTCTGGTAAGTTCCAGGCAGTACAGGAGATAGACCCATTTGCAATGGAAGAACAAAAATTTCTCTTAAAGGAAAATAATAATATTAGATTTAAATTCAAGATGGTCATGAGTGACCCTGCAAAATACTATATTTATCCTATTGTAGATGGTAATCCAGCTACAGTAGAAAAGCTTAAAGAAGTAGCAGGTATTACGGAGATATAATAGGTTTTGATTATAAAATCATATAAATAAAATAAGATATATGCTGTAACATATATCTTATACAAACACAATAAATTAGGGGTTTATTATGTCTGATAATGTATTTATATGTAAGATATGTGGTAAAGAAGTAAATGGATATTTAGGGCTTTCATCACATATTAGACGAACACATTTATTATCGTCTAAAGAATATTATGATCAATATTTAAAACAACCGCATGAAGGAGAATGTCCTATATGTGGGAAACAAACTAAGTTTTATAGACTAGGTAAAGGTTATTTAAAATATTGTTCAACTAAATGCTTAGCTAATTCTGAAGAGATACGTGAAAAAGCTAAACAAACATGTTTAAAAAATTATGGTGTAGAAAACCCATATCAAGCTGAAGAAATAAAAAATAAAATAAAAGAAACAAATTTAAACAAATACGGTAATGAATATCCGATACGTTTAAATGAGTTTCAAGAAAAAAGCAAAGAAACATGTTTAGTTAAATATGGTGTTTCAAATATATCGCAATCATATGAAATTAATAAGCAGAAAAAATCAAAATATTTTTATAATAATATTTGGTTTGATTCTGGATGGGAATTAGCTTACTATATTTACTTAGTAGATAATAATATTAATTTTATATATCATCCAAATATATCATTTAAATATAATTATAATAATAAAGAACATTTATATTTTCCTGATTTTTTAGTCAATAATGAATTAATTGACATTAAAGGTGATCAATTTTTTGATAAAGATATATTAAATGATAACATTTATAATATTGAACGAAGTAAAGCAAGAAATAAATGTATTGAAGATAATAATATAAAGTTAATTAAAAGAAATGATATTAAACCAATAATTAAATATATAACTAATAAATATGGTTCAAAGTATTTAAAATCATTTAAAAGGAAAAAACAATGAAAGTTGCATTAATTGCAGATTGTCATTTTGGTATAAAAAAATCGGATATTCCATTTATGGAATCACAATTAAGGTTTTATAAAGAACAATTTGTTCCTGAATTAAAACATGCAAATATTAAAGATATTTTTATTTTAGGCGATGTTTTTGATACAAGACAAACAATAAATGTTCAAACAATTAATGTTGTAATTGATTTATTTAAAAATATATTAAAAGATTTTAATATTAGTATTATTGTTGGAAATCATGATATGTATATGACTACAACAACAGATATTAATAGTTTAAAAATATTAGATATATTACCAAATGTAACAGTATATGAAAAACAAACTGTATTAACTATAGATAGTAAAACCATTTTATTACAACCATGGATTACTGATTATAGTACATATATTTTAACAGAACATTATGATTATGCATTTATGCATGCAGATATAATTGGGTTTGATCAAGGCGGTGGTCGTCTTTCCGAATCAGGACTTGTCGCAAAGGAGATCCTTAAGCATGTAGATGCTGTCTACTCAGGTCATTACCATAATGGAATACACCGTCAATTCGAAAAGGGTAAGTCCATTACATACCTGGGCGCACCGTATCAGCTTACTAGAATCGACCGTAACGGAATCAGAGGGTACCATATACTGGACATAGCATCTGGTGAACGTACCTTAATTGAAAACCATATCTCCATGAAGTTCACACGTCATGTCTACCCGGACATTAATACATCTATGGTACCAGGTAATGTCGTCGATATAGATGTTCCAGCGGAATACGCGGATCAAACCAAAAGGATCGCGGATCTAGTTAATAAACTGGAAAAGATGAACCCAGCATACCCGGTTAATATTAGCTATTTACCATCCGAAGAAGATGCTACTGAAGCTATCGATACGGAAAACCTTAATATAATCACGCTCTTCGGTAATTACCTGGAGCAGGTAGAATTAGATGCCAAGCATAAAGATATGCTTTATGATAGCTTTATAGAACTATATAATAATTATAAGGAACAAGGAAAATGAATTATGTAGTAATGGGTATCGACCGAATCGGGAAAGATACCTTTATAGAAAACAACTTTCCAAGTCATAAGAAGATTCACTTAACAAAACCTCCTAAGGATGTGGATCCACTTATATTCTCCAAGACGGAATACTGTGACTATTTCTGTAACCTCATGAAGAATGATAACTTGGTATACAACCGTGGTCATATCGATGAATTCGTGTATGCTCCGATCTACAGGAAGTATTCTACGTACTGGCTTACTATCATGGAAGAAGAATTCGCACAGTCTGTGGCAAACACTGTCTTCATCCTATTGTACACCGATAACTTCGATATGATGGTTGATGATGGATTATCCCATGATTTTAACCGTAAGGAAGAGGAACAGGAACTATTCCACAAGTACTTTGACCAATCCAAGATGATTAATAAGATTAAGATCAAGGTTAATGACGGAAAAATGTACCGCCATCCTGATGCTATCAGACATGACTTGGGTGCTGCACTAAGGGAAACACCTATCATTAAAGGTGATAAGGAAATTCCAGTAGAAGTTCTAAAGTCAATGTTTAGTGGAAATTAATTACTATATTTGGTATATATGAAGCAATATCTTGATATATTAGATAGAATATTAAAGGAAGGAAAGCTTAAGCATAACCGTACAGGTATCGATACGCTTTCCATCTCTGGATCCATGATCGAGTTTGACATGTCCACTGGGAAGTTTCCGTTATTAACCACCAAGAAGATGGGTCTGAAGACCGTATTTTCTGAAGTTGAAATGTTTATTAAGGGTATTACCAGTAAGAAGTTCTTACAGGATCGTAAGTCCGGTATATGGAATGCCTGGTGTAATCCACAAAAGGTTCCATATTCAACAGATCCTGAACAACAGAAACTTATGGAAGCGGAAGATGACCTTGGACCTATCTATGGTTTTAATGGTAACTACTGGGATGCTGGTAGAGATTATGTTGTTACAGTAGAACCAAGGATTAAAGAAAAAGAACCACCACGTAAATTCGTTAATGCATGGTTAGAAGACGGTAGTTCTTCTAAATATCCATTAATTGGTCAAATTTTTGAAACTGAACATACTGGATTAAAGTATAGTGTTACTGATTTTGATAAAAATGTTGATGATGAACATGAATATTATGATATTATTTTCTATCATACCGGTGCTAAAGTAAAGTATGTTCGGCGTGATCATATCATAAAAGGTAAAGTAAAAGATCCTTATGAACCATCAGTATTTGGTATCGGCTACCGCGGTGATGAAGAAAAAATAGATGATTTCATCAATACTTATGGTAAGAATATTTATGATAAGCTGTTGAAAGCATGGGGTCATATGATTGAACGTTGCTATAGTGAAAAATGTAAGCAATATCCATTATATGGTGGCAATGGTATTTTTGTATCTAATGATTGGCATGATTTCAGTAAGTTTATTTGGTCATGTATTAAATTGCCTGGCTGGGTAAATGTATTGCGTCATCCAACAGTATATGATATAGATAAAGATTATTACGGTTCTAATTGTTATTCTGAAGATACCTGTGTATGGCTACATCATGATGAAAATGTATTGTATGCTAAGGCAAAGCCATTTATTATTACTGACCCTGATGGTACCAAACATACTTATATTTCGACAACTAAGTGTGCAGCAGACTTTGGTTTTACACCTAGAGCAATAAATTCTGAATCTATTAAACGTGGTTATTATAAAAATTATAAACTCGAATTAATAAATGATGGTAAACTATATAGATATAAGTTACCGATTAATCAAATTCAAAATGTAATCGATACGTTAAAGACAGATCCAACATGTAGAAGAATGATTGTTTCTTATTGGAATCCGGCGCTAATGCCCGAAATGGCTTTGCCTCCATGTCATTATTGTTATGAATTCGTATCTGACGGTGAATCTGTAGATTTGTTATTCAATATGCGTTCAGTCGACTGTTTCTTGGGTATGCCATTTGACATCGCACATTATGCATGCTTATTGTTGTTGATCTGTAAACAGGTTAAGATGAAACCTGGTAAGTTGATTGGTTTCTTTGCTGATATGCATATTTATACTAATCATCTTGAACAGGTTAAGGAACAGCTTTCTAGAGAACCGTTTGAATCTCCTACGGTTAATATTCTTAATGCAGAGGATCCAAACTGGACAATATGGGATTGGAAATATACTGATTTCGAATTGGTTAATTATCAGTGTCATCCATCAATTAAAGCTCCAGTTGCTGTTTAATATTATTTCTCCATAATAACCTGGGATGTCCTTTCATGGGGCATCCTTTTTTATACTATAAATATCATATGGTAGAATTAGGTGAATATATAATGAAAGAATTGGGTGACCAGGTCTATGACGAATTGGAAATAGATCCTTCCGATTACAATAGGTTACCAGCTTATGAATTCTATGATGAAGTTATTTCCTCCTGTCGCGTAGTACATCCTGAGATCATTAAACAGTATTACCAAGAGATGGAAGAATATAATAATCCGTCATCAGAAAAAGAATTCAAAGAATATCAGAATTCAAAGATAAGAAGCAATTTCCCTTTGGCTTTGCGGATAGCAGTAGACATTATGGTTCACACTGGTAAATACAGGTTATCGAAACCGGATTATGCTAATCTACGTTATTATACCGAAACTCTATTGAATTTCATTAAAAATAAAAAACCAGGAGATATTGAACAATATCTTCTGGATCATTCCAAAGAAAAGTTACCAAGATCTAGTATTAACTGTAACCAGATGAGACAATTTATTTTTTATCTAGCACAAAGATATAAGGGGCAATATGGTTCTTAACGATTATACAAAACATATAATGGCAGAATATGTCAAGGACATGTATGATGCAGGCTTGGTTCACAAGTATGGTGCATATACAGATGCAGGAAACGCTATTAATCGTCGTCTGCGTGGTAGGGGTTTCTGCGATTTCTTTGAAAATTGCCCATTGAATTTAGAAACACATACTACTGTAGAAGAAATTGCTTCTCGCCTTGATGGTATAGTTTGGGTTACTAAATCAGACGATGGTCGTGATGGCAGCTGGTACTGGCATACCAGATTACCAACAATGGATGAAGAACAGTTCTTAGATCTCATCAATACTAACAGAAAACTATACAGGTTATCAGAATCCCAATACACCCAATCAGAAATGTCCAAAGCTGCTCGTCTACTAGATGATGAAATGCAGTATGAAATCTAACTGTACCCTAGGTCACTGATTGTACCCCAAGAACCGGAATCAAATTCCGGTTTTTCTTATAATACCAACGTTTCAGCTTCCTTATCTAGTTTCCGCTGATAGACAATCTCCTGTAGGTTCTCGATAATACTCTTCATCTCGGCAATGGTCTTATCCTGTTCTTCAACACGTTTTTCCATTTCCTTATACTTATCGCTGATTACATCACTAACAGCTAATTCCCATGTAGGTTCTGTACAAGCTATTGTAGTTACCCCAGTACCTGCTACTAAAGAATCAGTACTAACAGAATCAGGATTAAATAATACTTCTTCATTCGGTAACGTACCATTAAGACTAGTAATTTCACCGGTTTCAGAATCAAAACTTAGGTGATGTTCACGTTCAAATGACCATCTTGGTTGGGAACCGTCATTACTCTCGTTGTCTGAAGGACACCATAAATGATGCAACACCCGGGCTTCGGCTTCCCTACGGCGTTCTGCCAAACCTTCCGCATATCGGTTAGCTGCTTCTTCTATTTCCTGAGTTCTTTGCTCGATATGTTCCCTCATCCACTGATCAGTGTCAGGAATTTCAAGCTGCCTTCCCATATAGGTTACCGTTCTCGGTTCATGTGGTAACCCACCAAAATCTTCAGTTATCGCCTGTACTTGACCACTTTCCCTTAAACCTGCCATCCATTCAGAAAAACTACTCATATGTCCATAAACTCAATCCCGTCATTCGCCAATGCCAAATCTGGTCCTGTAAAAAATTCAGATTTAGACATATGTTTATAGTCCATCCATTTTGGGTCTAACCATTCCAGGAATTCCTTAGCATCTTCCATAGTAAATTCTACCTGTTCCCAAATTGCCATACGATATTTATCAGCAATAGGCACAGTACCCTTATGAACGTCCGTAAACTCTCTAATATATTCATCAAAAAAGTCTGGATTTATAATGCATCCATGCGAATCCATGAAAGCCGGGTGACTATTCAAGTATTCTGCAACTTCTTGAGGAATCCATCTATTAGAACTAATCATATCACTAATATAGCAATTAATAACCCGTTTGTAAACCCCTTAACTAAATACTCGTAGGTATCTTCAATATCCCCTTCGGTACATCAGGTAACCGTAACTTCTGATAATTCTCCTTAATAGTTTCTAGAAATTCTTTACAGTAATTACTTTCACCCAGTTCCTGCATACGGCGTCTTATATCTTCTTTATGACCGTATTTCTCAAAGGTGTCCATTACAATCTTTCCATCCAAGGTCATTCCAATAACCTGATAATCACAGTTATTGAAAAAATGGAGTGGAAGATTCTTAATACGGTAATCGTCATAGAAATCTGAAAATTCCTTATCTTTTACCTTATCATATTCTTTAGGAAGATCAGTCAGACCACCACCGTCAATCCAGTGGGCTATAACATAACCGTTATCTACATGCATCGATTCAAATGACAAACAACAAGAATGCCAGATTCTTGAATACGTACTGTAAAATAACCATTTAGTTAACTGTTCCAAATTTTTCTTATTAAGACCAGACTCAGTTAACAAACCATTCCACATTTTTATCACAGACATGGTATTATCATACTGGTCACCATCAAATCCCAGAAATATAATCCAATCTTCCCATTGCTTCTTCATAATAATAACCTTAACTAATTTTATCCGGTATTCTTAATAAACCCTTCGGAACCACAGGCATCGGGTCTGGAGGATCAAAAAACCCAGAACTCTGTACATTATGATATTCACACCATAATTCTTCAACCTGGTCAAAAAACCAATCACAGTCACCCATAGTTACATCAGTATAGTCACCAGTTATCCAGATAGCCCTATCCATTTTCTCTAACCGGTCAGAATCATCAACCCTCTGTTCTAACCAACCAGCTATATAACAATAAAATCCTTCTTCACAAATATTACCAGATTCAGCATCCTTAAACATAGGATGTTGATTCAAATAATCCGCAATTTTCCTATTATGTTCCAAGTCACGCTGGTTAAGACCCATTTCATCATCATCTAACATTACCATAATAACCACCTTAACAGATATTCGACGGAATACTTAATAAACCCTTCGGAACCACCGGTAACTCCTCGTCAACCCAGTTAACCTCACGGTGTTCTTTAATACAATATGACATCCATGCTGCCTTAATAGCCTTAATAAACTGTTTGGCATCTTCCAATGTAAACTGCTCAGCTAACGGTTTTACTGGAGCATCCTCTTCATCGTTAAAATACCAATGATACTGACTATTATCCGTACAATTAATATACTTAGCCATTATATCACAATGGAACTTATATGGATCAAAACAATAATTATAGAAATCCCCAATGATATAACGGGTTTTCTCTTCCTTAAACATAGGAAACTGGTTAAGATAATCTACTGCCGAAGCCGTAAATTCACGCTTAATAATACATTGTCCTGGTCTATCTTTCAACATATCCTTAATATAATAAATTACAAGGCTTAATAAAACCCTATACTTAATATAATTTCCTTTCAGGTCACCCATGCGACTATATGGTTATACGTAACCTTTATTTTACGCAAACTTACCTTAACAAAAAGGTCAGGAGGAAAAATCAGAATTATGTAAAGGTAAGTTTACGCAAAGATTTGGTAACCTAAAAATTTCTGAAAAAAATTTTTTCGAAACCGTCAGAAAAATTGTCAACTCAGATCAGGTTATGTGTTTAGATAGGTTTTATAGAACTTAATAGACTTAATAGAGCTTAATATAACCCTGGGCCCCCCTTAATAGATTGTTAATAATTTGTGTATATATCCCTACATAGACACATATTATTCACTATCTGTTAACGGGTTATTTTTTGAAGAAAATATAGAAATTTATATAGAATTTTGGATTTTTTGGTTAGGGAATAGACAGAAGTAACCTTAGAGTTCTTCTATGATCTGAATAGGTCAATGATATCTACCATGATGAGATATGGTAGTTTTATAATATCACGGAGTTCGTTTATAATATCTTTAATTGTATTCATTATCTATTATTTACCTTAATAAGAATATCTTTGAATTTGGGGAAGAATCTGGTTATTTCTTCATCGGTAAGATAGTCTTTGATTTTGTTTAGAGTTGATATTTCTTCTTCTGATAGAGTAATAGTTTTATTCATGGTTATCTCCTTTTATGATTTTTCCAGTTTGGTTACCTTTTGATAATGTATCTGACGCGTTTATCGTATTTTTCGATATAGTCGCTGAAAAGAGCTTGAATAGTTTTTATTTGAGATTTCCAGAAATCGCTTATAGGAGTAATGATTATATAGAGGCCGTTAATATCTGTATGTTTAGAGACAGTGGCGATTGTTCTTGATTCTCCTACATAGTATTCGTGGTTATAGAAGAATTCTGCATCTTTTTCATTATCGGCAATGATGATGGAGGGATTGCAGTATCTGTGGGAATACAAACTAATATCTTCTTTTTCGACTACGATGTAATTCATGTTATATAATATAAAAAAAGTAGGTTAAAAAGTAAATAACCTACTTAATATAATTATTTTACAGATTACCTGAAGCCTATATTGTAGCCTAGACCTTTTCTGAGTTTTTCTTTTTGTTTATTGTCGGCTTTGTTCCATTCTTTTAGGAACGAGCTTAATAGTCTGTCGGTTTTATTATCATAGTAGTTTGGAAGTTTGCCTACATAGAAGACGTTTGTTGCATCCCAGTCGTCTTTTCCGGTTTTTACACCTAGTCTATAGCAGGTTGTATGGTAGGGGTCTGGTTCGAAGTCTGGGACCAGTTTGGTATTTTTGTCTAAGATAATGGTTTCGTCCTTTAGCCATTGCATTTCCATTCCTGCAAACATTTGGTAGATACGGTCATCTCTTGAGCCTTCTTCGAATTTATAGTGCGGGAGACCGTAATCTAGGAATTCTGAAAGAACCGTTCCTTGTTCCAGGTAATCCAGAAGTTCCTCATTATCTTCTGATTTTTTGAGGAAAGCATAGGAATCGCCTTTCTTTACATATATTCCGAAGTATGGAATTTTTTTCCATCCTGCAGCATAGGAGAGAATTCCGATATTATCGTATAGGTCATTGTTGAAGGGTTTTCCCTCTTTATTTAATAGAATATACTTACCTAAAAGTTCTTCTACGCCTACGTCGAGATAGTAGTAGAGTTTAGGAAATTTTGGATTATCTACATAGAACCTGGCAACTCTATAAGAGTTATATGCAGGCATCTTTTCTGTATATTTCTTAAAGTCTTTATCGAATTCGGGATGGGCGAACTTAATGAATTGTTTATATATGTCTGTTTCCTTAATGAAACGATTGAACTGGTTAATGAGTTCTGGATGAATGTCTTTAAGGAATCGTTCGTAGAGATTTGGTTGCTTATCCATTTAGTTACCTTTAAACGATTGTAGGAATTTTCAGAATACCTTTAGGTACTGGTTCATAGAAACCGTCGGAATATGCCTTAATAAAGTCAATTAGTCTTTCTTGGTTATTTTCTTCTACACGTGCATAATTGAGGTCTAGGGTATGACCGTCTATAGTATAGTCCCATCCATGAATACATCCTAGGGCACAGGAATTTGAGCAACCTTTGAAGGTTCCGTCAAAATAAACATTATATTTAGAAACAGCCTTAATTTTTCTAAACGGATCATAACTGTACATAGTATGAATTTCTATCCAGACTGGATTATTAAGAAAAATCAAATTAGTGGCTTTTGAATTATCTAGATCTACATATTTTTTAGCAATGGTGGTTTCCCAGTCTAAAACTTGTTGTAGACTGTTATGGAGATTTAGTTTATCTTGCCATTCTTGAGAGTACTTCATGTGATATAATATAGAAAAAGTAGATCAAAAAGTAAATGACCTACTTTAAGATATTTTTATGCAGATTACTTTCTATATTGTTTTATATACTCTTTGAGTTGTCTTTTAAGTCTGGATTTTTCAGGTTCTGCGGTTATCTTAATGGTTTCTTTATAACTTTGACAAATCATCGAGAACACTTTTCTCGCTTCTTTCTTCTTGCTCATATATTTCTTTCTTTTTGCTTATATAGTTGTAGATTAAGAGGTAGATGATACCAGTTATAATTCCCAGAAGATGACCGGCATGAGAGGTATTGTCATTATTGAACATTCCGGATATTTCTTGGAAGGCATAAATAGAGATTAACAGAATACCCGTGATTTTAAGTTTACCTATATTGAGAACAATTAGAGCGAATATCCAGGCTGAGATTCCGATAGCATTTACATGGAGTAAACCAGTATGGAAATAATGGACTACGACTGTGGTTAGAGCGAAAGAGAGGAGATAGTTTACTTTTCCGAGTTTTTCTTCCACTGCAGGGGAGAGCAGGAGGAAGAGCATCATATTGTTTATGAAGTGGTCTTTAGAGCCATGGATAAAAGCAGAAGTTAACACATTATGAGGGAGGTAATCTTTGAAGATTACACCTACTGTGCAGAGAATAATGAAAATCAGAGTGATGATTTCTGTTTTAATCTGAATATTTTTCATAATTAAACCTTTAGAATTCCTTTAGGTACAGGTGGTAGTCTGTCATCTGAAACACCAGCATAAGTGTTAATAAACTCTAACAGAAGTTCTTGCTTAGTTTTTTCTGTATCTTCTGGTAAGTGTCTTATATCTAGCACATGACTGTCGATTTTGAAAATATGGCCAAGAGAACCCATAGCAATAGAGCCAGTAGAATCACTACCGTCGAAAAATACATCGTACTCAGTAATACATCTGACTTTTTCAAAATGCCAACCGTCACTAAAGAATCTGCTGATTTCCATCCAGACCCCTTCATCAAGAATAACAGCTTTATGATGTTTTTTATAGAGTCTTTGTCAAAACAATATCGTTTACAAATATCATCCCATGTAAGTTGTTGAAAAAATCTACTGTTAGCACTAATTTTGCCTAACCAAGAATCTGAATATCTCATATTTTTAAAATTCCTTTAGGTACAGGTGGTAATCTTGGGTCAGAAATATGAGAATAAGTATAAATGAATTTTAACAGTTCTTCTTGTCTATCTATCTTGTCGTCTTCGTCTTCAGAGTGTTGGTCAAGATCGATAGAATGACCATCAATTCTGAAAGTATGATAGAGAGAACCCATGGCTATAGTTCCATCGACATCAGAACCATCGAAAAAGAGATCATTAAAAGATACAGCTTTGACTTTTATAAAGTCATAGTCACTGCTATAATGTCTGGAAATTTCCATCCAAACACCTTCTGGGAAAATAACTACTTTCTGTTCTTCTCTCACTTGTGCTTTATCGAAATGATAATATTCATATACATCATTCCATGACATGCGTCTTTCATAGAAAGGAGTCGAGCGAATTTTTGCTAACCAATCTTCTGAATATCTCATATTTTTAAAATTCCTTTAGGGACCGGTGGTAAGCGTTCGTCTGTAATTCCAGTATTATCTTTAATAAAGGCTAAGAGTTCATCTTGTCGTTTATTAGGAGGAACATCGTTGAGGTCTATTTTATGTTCGTCAATTCTGAAAACATGACTAAGAGAACCGAGACCTAGACAATTATAGATTCCTTTATAGTCACCATCATAATAGACATCATCCTTAGTAATACCTCTGATTTTTCTTAACTTCTTAGAGTTCGAGAAGAGAACATCAATTTCCATCCAGACACCTTCAGAAAGAATAACCAGATTTTCATTTTTAGCACGTTGTTCATCGTAAAAATGAAAATATCTTACTGTATCTTCCCAAGTGCGACCTTGAACAGCATTTAAATATGGGTTTAGTCTATCTTGCCATTCTATTGAATATCTGTTATAGTTCATAATTTGAGAATTCCTTTAGGTACAACTGGGAGAGGTGGTTCTGTATTTCTTTTGATAAATTCCAGGAGCATTTCTCTTCTTCTGGGATTTTTAATATGAGTTAAATCCAACGTTTCACCATCGATTGTAAACCTATGGTCAAGAGAACCAAGTTGAAAAGAGTTATAAAGACCTCTATAACAGCTATCATAATAAACTGTAAAATTAGAGACTGCCTTGACTTTTCTGAATCTTTGAACGCCGCAGATATTGATTTTCATCCAGACAGCTTCATCAAGGACAATAATATTCCCTTGTTCAATATCTTCATAAATACCACGGCTTTTATAAAATTTCAGAACATCTTCCCATTTTGAGATCTGAGTCTCATTTTCTAACCGTTGAATTTCTTGTTCCCATTCGCTTGTCATGCTATATAATATAGAAAAAAGAGAGCTCTGAGTAAATAGCTCTCTTGATATAATTATTATTCAGATGACCTTAATGGTTTAAGCCTTCATCTTTATGCATTCTGAAAAGTTTTACTAACGCATCTAGTTGTTCTCTTAAATGCCTCTCATTAAAATCGTCATTATAGATACGCCTATAAGACATAAACTTTCGTTTACCGTCTAATTGACCAATACCAGCAGCGACACGAAGATTGTTATACCAATGTTCCATATCATGGTCAATTCCTTCTAAGATATAACCTCTATCGAAATCATTGTCGATATAGAGTTTTATATCTGTCTTTTTCCATTGACCATAACGACCGTAATCTTCAGTCTTTATGATAAAGTCATAATCTTCTGCAATTTTCTTTAAATTAATTCTGGACATTTTTAATCCCAGGGTGCACAGAATCCGCCATATTCTTCATTAAAATCTCGGATTGCATCATCGTATTCGTCGCTCGGACAGAAATTTTCAATTCTGTATAATTCCCGTTCTCGAGACGTCATACAAGCATTTGCAATTGGACCTAAGTCTTGATCTAGGTCACGTGTTTTCCAATATTTATCTTCATATCGTTTAGCCATGTACTATATCCTTTATATTTTCATATTCTTTTACTACTAACGCTTTTTTCATAATATCTCTAAATTTCGGTTCTACATGAACAAGATTGCGGATCCATTCCAGTTTTTTTAGTACACCATAATAAAGAATTTCCGCAGCATCTATCATTTCAAGTGCATTTAATCCTTTAAATATTTTCAGAATATCATCAGCACTTGCTTTTGTGACGGTGCTATTGTTATTAGTAACGATGGGACTGATAGCATCTTCAAAATCTGATAATTTTGCAGTGAATTTTTTAGCCTTAGGGTCAGTTAACAAGAAATTACACTTATTAATTTGATACATAATTTTTCTTGCATCGTTATTGTGACCAAAGCAGAATAATTCAAAATCGCTCTGTCCTAATTCTTTATACAGAGCCTTTTTATATTCTTTGATTTCCTCTTCGTTGGAATTCAAGAGTTTTTCATTTGAAATAAAATCCACAGATTATCTCCTAGTATTGTGGTAATTTGATAATTCCTTTCGGAACTTTAGGTAATTGTGATTCAAAAAATCCAGAAGTTTTAACATGATGAACTTCACAATAAAATTTTTCAGTCCATTTTAAAAAATCTTCAGCAAGTTGTTTAGTAACAGGAACATCGTCAGAACTACCACCCCAAAAGATTTTAGTGAAATCTGTGTGTGTGCTATTTTACCAGAATATCCAGCATGCCAAAGATCCCAATCGACCTTTGCATTTTGTATTAAACTATATGCAGGATGAGAGTTGATATAATTTAAAATATCTACAGGAATGTTAGGATAATTCGGAATCATAATCTTAAGATAGTAAAGTTAAACGGTTTTGTAAATGCTATGGTTGGTTTAATAATACTTCAGTTGACCAGTTACTATTATAGACCTTTTCGTCCATTTCTGTGTGTATATTATATAATTCCTTTAACAGGCTAGGTAAAGCTGGCGAACTAAGAATATTCAGAAAATGCTGAAATGTAAGATAGGTTTTGAAAAATTCAGCAGGAATTATAATTTTAATACAGTCATTGCCATCTTTGTCTTTATCGTGATGTGTAAACCCAACTTTGTTGATGTTCATGTGATTTAATATAAGTTTGTTATCCCATGACATGCTAATCCTAATTACAGTTCTCTCATTATATTGCAATTCTATAGTAGTTATCTCTTGGTCAAAGGGAATATTCAGAATATTAAAATAATAAGGTTTGCTGTTGATGAGGAATCTTACATTATGTGGATAGAGCTTTTCGTTTATTTCTTTTAAATCCATGATATTAAATATAGAATTAAATGAGAGGTTTGTAAGCCCTAAAAGAGAGCTGAAAGAGAAAAAAACCTCTTAAAATGCTTACAAAGAGAGCTTTTTTAACTATATTAGAGAGGTAATAAGAGAGGAAAGGTAAAATTATGAAGACTGAACAAGAAGAGATGTTAGAGACTCTCTTTAAGAAACAAGAGGGTAAGGTTATTCCTGGAACGGAATATTGGGAAGCTTTGGTAGAATTTTCAGAAGTCTGTTTTAACCAGCTTATGAGTAAAGAAAAACCGAAAGTTGCAGATATTCATAGTTTTATTGCTGCAGCTTATCATTATGGTCGTGAGCAGGGTGAAAAGTACGCTAAGTGGCTTCAATCAGAAATTGACAAATTACATAAGGAAGATTAATATGCATGCATTAACAGTAGTAAACAAAATTAATCAGAAATTACAGAAGTGTAAAGAACCTAATGCGATTACAAAAGAAATCGAAGCGGTTAAGTTTTATTTTTCACGTCCAGATAGTTCGTGGAGAGTAAAGGTTGATTCTGGATTTAAGGTTGAAGTTGTCGATTCGGCTGATAATTCTATAGAAGTTCAGAATAATGAAGAATGTAATTTAATTGATGCGAATTACATTATGTTGGTCGATTTTAAGTTTAAAGAATAGCATATGAAAGAAATTCAGATTTATGCAGTTAAAGTCTGGGGACTTAAAACTGGTGAACGGTATTTGAAGAAGTTACATGCTGATTATGGGTCAGCACGAACTGAAGCAGATCGTCAGTTGAAAAAACCAGGTATTACCAGGGTATATATCGAATGTGCAGCATTTAATATAGATGGTTCAAAAGTTACGACTGTTTTTAAGAAAGAATTGGATTTAGAAGAAGTATGAGAAATCCAACAATGTATCGTAAAATTACGATTGTGATTATCGATATTAATGCTTCTGAAAAGAAGAACTATGTTCGTAAGATTTGTAAGAAGACAATAGATGTTCGTATAAAGTCTGGATATACGAGTAAAACTAAAACTTTCTGTGCACATACTGGCGATTTAAGCAAAGCAATGAAATTTGAAACGTATGATGCAGCGAAAAGGGAACTGACTAAGTTTGGGTTAAATTCTGATAATTTTAAGCTGGTGCCTGTAATAGGTGAGATACCTGCATAAAAATATCATCTTCGAATGACATTTACTGACGGGTCAAAAATTACTATATTGTATAGCAAGAAAATTGAAAAATTGGAGAATAAAATATGAGTGAAGCAGTTGAAACTATTGAAACAACCGAAAGCCCAGAAACTGTTGATCTGCATGAACGTTTTACATCCGTTTATAAGGATAATTGGATTTATCTCCCAGGTGGTTCCATTTGCTACGATTTTAATTCTGCCGTAGCAAGAATGTATTACGTCGGTTATTGTCTCGACGCAATGGAACTCTGGTTTGGTAAGTATGGTGCAAAATGTGCAGACATCATGGATGCGCTCGTTAGTATGGGATTGAAGCCGAGAGATCTCAAATTCGGTAATTTTAGAATTCGAACCAACGATATTAAGTGGCTCGAACAAAAGTTGTATGGCACAACTGTTGAAGACCCGAAAACTGTAGATCTCGGTATGGTAAGTGAAATTGAAGAAACAGAACTCGCAGAAAAAGCGGGACTTATCGTTCCAAGCGAACCAGAAGCACCAAAGGAAATTCGTCCACAGGTTGAACAGTTGATTGAAGATCCATTAGCAGTATTCAAGCAAATGAATACTTACACTACTATGGTTGCACAGGGTCTGAGTACTGCACTGTTGATTACAGGTCAGGGTGGTGTCGGTAAATCCTACAATGTTACTCGAATTTTGAGTGCATACGGTAAGAAGGGTAAAGACTATGTTGTCATGAAAGGTAGATCTACTATCGCAGCAATGTATAAGTTTTTATACGACAATTATGACAAGATTGTTGTATTCGACGACTGTGACAGTGTTCTGCAAGACAATGATGGTCTGAACATTCTCAAGGGTGTTCTGGACACAGGCGAAATTCGAGAAGTGAGCTGGAACAACAGTAGAACGGTTAACACGTTTGGTTGTGAAACTCATGAAGAAATCGAAGCCATTTTGGAAAAGTATGCAAAAGATCACAAGAAAATTAAGGCTGATCTAGTTCCAAGCTATTTCAGATTTATGGGATCCTGTATTTTCATTTCCAACCTGTCTGCTGCAGATTTGTTAAAGAATGCTGCAATGGCTCCATTGTTGACCAGATGTAATACAGTTGACATTCAGTTAACTCCAGATGAAGTTATCACAAAGATGGCAGTTGCATTACCAGCAATGCATATCTATGATGCACGTGGTAAGGATATTACTCGAGAAGATTTGAAACAAGAAGTTTTCGAATACATCAAGAGTCCAGAATTTCTGAATGACCCAAGGTTGGCTGGAAAGCAAATCTCGTTCAGAATTTTCCATCAAGCATATAAATTCAAATATGCTGGATTCCCGAACTGGAAGGACTTGAGCTTCTGCGTCTAGTCGACTGAAATAATATATCCAAGACCTATGAGCTTACGCTTGTAGGTCTTTTTTCTATATTATGAACATAAGGAGTAAGTTATTACACTAAAACTCAGCTTGAAAAGCAAAGGAAGGGTTATATTTAATGTGGATTCCATATTATATTGCTAGTATAGTCATAGCAATCATTTTGATAATTAAAGATTGGAAAGACATCAATGAATTTCTTAATGATGCTATGTCTTCTGATGAAGATAAAGCATTCATGATTTTCATGATGATTGTATTTGCTCCTGTATTAATTCTAATTTTTATTATTGTAAGTTGTATCAACTTATACTTCTACGTAAAAAATCATCATGCGAATAAGAAAATGGACATTAATATGCAATTAAATAAGTTGCCAAAGTTAATGGCTGAATATGATAGGTTATTAAGAAAACCAGAAGCAAGTTTGCAGGTCAGTTCAAAAACAAGTTCAGGTCATTGAATACAATGATTAGTTTGCCAAATGTAAGGAATGTGACAAGAACAGATATTAATGGTAAACCTGCAGTAATTGTGCATTATACTTGGCAAAGTTGCGATAGCGATAATCATTGTTATACTGAACATGATGAAGTTACAATTCCAGAAATTAATGTAAAAACACATGATAACTGGGAACCAATAAATTAACAGTCGACTGAAACAATATATTATATGGTTGGTTGTTGACAATGACTAACCATTTTTCTATATTATAAGTATAAAGAGGACGGTTATGACTGTTAATGAAATGATTAAAAAGAATGTCATGAAGAAGAAAATTCGTGACCTTGAAGCTGAAGTTGAAAGACTGAAGAAAGATCTTCAAGACAGTCAAAATGACGTTTTTTGGAGAGTTGATCGTCAAAAACGAAAAGTTGAATGGCTTTGCAATAAGTTTAAGTTTAATAAACATGATATTCCAAAGGATTTGTAAAGGAGGGTAATATGACCCGTTTAAGAGCAGAAAGAAAAAGTATCACTGTAAAGGAAATCAAGAAGTTCATTACTGAACGTTGTCCGAACTTGGCCTTTGACCAGGATGATATGCTTTACATTAAGAACTCTAAGATGGAAGACTTCTTAGATGATTGTTTCTATTCTGAAAAGACACAGCGAATTTGTTTGGGTCATATTGTCAAGCATTTTTGGGATAGCAAGCTTGTTGATTCATTCATGCCTGCAAATGCTACAAAGATGTCTGATGCAATCTCGATGTGGCATACTACAGAAAAACAGAAGAACATCAGTCTGAACAAGATTATGCGAAAAATCAAGAGTGAAGTCAGAATTATCCATGAAAAGATTATGGATGAATCTGTCAGACTTGTCAGACGTTCTCAACAAATCAAGGTTAAACTCTAATGACAAAAGAAATTAAAATGGAATTTAACAAAGACGACTTATGGTGTCTTCGTGAAGTTCTTCGTGGTTTTATTGGCACTCAAATCGTAGATGGTCATACATATATGCTTGATGAGGCAATAGAACTTAAAAAACGTATTGACAAGAAGTGTAAGTTTAAAGACTAAAAATAAGGTCAACTGAAATATTATTTTGTTTAATTGGTTATTGACAATAACCAATTAA
>JAFQXD010000098.1 GCA_017407115.1 Methanobrevibacter sp.
AAAAAATACACTGTAACAACTATTTACAATGGTAAAACCTATACCAATAAAGTTACAGTAAAACAGGTCTTAACAGCCAGTAAAGTTACTGTTAAAAAGACTGCCAAGAAATTTACCTTAAAAGCAAAGCTTAAAATCAACGGTAAGCTCCAGAAAGGTAAAACAGTAACATTCAAGTTCAACGGCAAAACTTATAAAGTTAAAACCAACTCCAAAGGTATTGCTCAAAAGTCACTTAAGAAGAATGTTATCAAAAAGCTTAAAAAAGGCAAAACTTACACTGTTAAAGTGACTTATCTTAAAGACACAATAAAAACAACATTGAAAGTCAAATAGCTTTAAAACATGAAATATCTTATTATTGAGTGAATTTAATTATTCACTTTTCTTCTTTTTTCCAATCCCATATCCATAATGTTCAGGTAATTCGTTATATATTTATACATCTTTTGATAAACTTTGAAACATGTTTTTAGAATTTTTAAACATGGGGAAGTATTTTAGAGTTTAAATTATATAAAACTTTTTAGCATGCAATTTTTCAGGAGCTCAGGAAAAAAATGAAATACCGGAAAACAATAATCATTTTGCTGATTGCTATTTTTCTATTCTCAATTGCAACTGTAAGTGCAAGTGATGTGAATGAAACGGAAATAACCAGTGATTGTTCAATGCCGATTGAAGCAGTTCAAAGTGATGGTATAAGTGGGGCTGACGGCAATCTGGTTAACGAACAATCAAATGATAAAGAAATACTAGATCAAGGTAATGCAGGAACTTTTTTTGAACTGCAGAATAATATTACTCCAAAATATGGGGCCACATTGGAATTAGACAGAAATTATGAATATTGTGACGGTTTTGATGCAAATGGAATTGAAATCGAAGAAAATATAGTTATAGATGGAAAAGGACATACAATTGATGCCAATGGCAAATCAAGAATATTTTATATTACCGGAGATAATGTAACTATAAACAATCTGGTTTTCATAAACGGTAATGCCGCCAAGGGTGGAGCTATATATGCTGCAGGACAGATTACATTAAACAATGTAACTTTTATCAACAATAATGCCAGTACTGGTGGAGCAATATATGCTATGGGACAGATGACATTAAATAATGCTACTTTCACTAACAATAATGCCAGTTCTGCTGGAGCAATATATTCTAAAGGGAAATTGACATTAAACAATAATGATTTCATCAACAATACTGCAAGTGCTTATGCCGGAGCAATTGACTTTTATGATGATGTATTAAATTGCAGCAATTCCAATTTTATTGATAATTATGCTGTTAAAGGAGGATCTTCCATATATTCAACTGAGGCCACATTAAATGTCTGCAACTCAGTTGTAACATCAAATAGGCCAGGCAAATATGGTCAAATTTTTGCTTCAAGTTCTACAGTAAATATAAATAATTCAGAATTCATAAACATGTCTTCGGCTTATTCATCTGCACTATATATCGAGTATTCTGAAAGTTCAATTGTCAATTCCCGATTTGTCAATCTTACTGCTGAGAAATCTGCAGGAGCAATTTTCATAAAATATCCTAAAAACTCTCATATCAAAGGCTGTGAATTTATCAACACCAAATCATTTAAAAATGCAGGCGCTCTAATGGTGGATTATGCAATGGAATTATCTACTAATGCAACCACACTAACTGATTGTGTGTTTAACAATGCTTCATCCATGATCGGCGGAGCATTTATTCATTTGGGAGGAAATCTCTACCTGTACAATACAAATTTCACAAACAATAAAGCCCGTGTTGGAGGGGCAGTTTATATATCATTTACCAACGGTACAATCAATAACTGTATTTTTGATTCAAATGAACTGCCTGATGATGATTCCGCTTGTTGTGGTGGTGCAATATACTGTGATATAAGCAATATTACATTTACCAAATCAAGATTCATAAATAACTCAGCATATATGGGAAATGCAGTATATGCCTGCGATTCATGGTATAATATCACCAACTGTCAATTTTTGAACAATACAAATGCGATTTACACAGATTTTGACAAGGATCAGTGCAGTCTCAACAGCAATGAATATAATAATGACAGCATTATCACTAATCAGTCATTTTATGTCCCGACATCTGTTGATTATCCTGGATTGAATTTGACATTAATCAATAATACAATCAATGTTTCAAGTATTCCTTCAAGGTTTGATTTACGTGATTGGGGATGGATTACTCCTGTTAAAGATCAGGGATTAATGGGTGCATGCTGGACATTTGCTTTTGGAGAAGGATTTGAAACTGCTCTTTTAAGGGCAACAGGCATAATATATGATATTTCCCAAAATTATTTACAAAAACTCCCATTAAGATACTCTGATTTTGGAACTTTTGATGCGGATGAAGGAGGTGTTGATTATATGTCTTTGGCCAGTGTACTCGGCTGGAGGAGTGTCGCAGAAGAAGATGATGAATATGATGAGGTTGGAAAATTATCTGTTCTTGTTGACAGTCAAAATAAGATACGTCTTCAGGATGCTTACTTCATCATGCCAAAGTCAGATAATTATGTTGATGATGTTAAAAAAGCACTTTTAAATTATGGTGCAGTTTCAATTGCTTATGCTAGCAGTAATGAACCATATTTCAATGAAAAGACTTTTGCACATTATGTGAATAAATCACTTACGACAAATCATGCAGTTGCCATCATCGGATGGGATGATAACTATAAAGCGGATAACTTTTTAATCACTCCTCCTGGAGATGGTGCATGGATTGTTAAAAACAGCTGGGGAACCGATTGGGGAGATGAAGGATATTTCTACATATCATACTATGAAAAATCATTTTTCACACCTGACTCAGAAACCGGCATCAGCTATCCGTTCACAGCTTGCATTTTCACTAATACAATAGATTATCATGTCAATTACCAGAGTGATTTATCTGGTTTACATGATTTCGACAGCAATTATACTCAGTATTCCAATGAATTCACTGCAGAATATGATGATTTGATTGCAGCTGTTGGAACATACTTCAACCAGTCTGGCATCGATTATTCCTTTGACATTTACGTGAACAGTAAGTTGGCACACTCACAAAGCGGAATAAGTGAGTTTGCAGGATACAGGACAATTATCTTAAGCAAATATATTCCGGTTAAAGTCAATGACACTTTCAAGGTCGTGTTTAAAAGTAATGCTCTTCCTTATGGGGGAAACTCAAGAACCCATTATGTTCCCGGAATGTCATTTGTAAGTACAGATGGCAGCACATGGACGGATATTAGTTTAAAAAGAAAAACAGTTTGTCTGAAAGTCTATACCGTAGCAGATGATTCCAGAATCACTGAAAACACAGACATTTCAGTAGATTATGGTGGTGAATCTTTCTTCTCTGTTAAAGTTGTAACTGCTGACGGTCATGCGGTTGCCGGTGCATCTGTCGGGTTTACCTTTAATGGAGAGACTTTCAATGTGACAAGTAATGAAAAAGGCATAGCTGGATTTGAAATAGATGAGGTTCCTGGCACTTATACAGTAACAACCCTCTATAATAATCAATACTGTGGAAACAATGTCACTATAACATTGGATTCCCAGAGCTGTAAAGTCGTTGCTAAAAATATTGCAGTGGATTATGCAGGAGGATCATACTTTACTGTTAAAGTAGTTTCCAGTGATGGTAAAGTTGCTGTTAGTGGCGAATCTGTAATATTTGTCATCAACGGCAAGACCACAACTGCTAAAACAGATAAAAACGGAATAGCTAAAATAAAAATAACAGATATTCCTAAAAAATACACTGTAACAACT
>JAFQXD010000099.1 GCA_017407115.1 Methanobrevibacter sp.
TAGCATCTTTTGAAAAAATGATAAGATTTATTGTTTGATTTTAAAAACATTATTTTCATACATTATTTAACAAATTGTGGTAAAATCATTTTGTAAATAATTTTAAACAACTAACAACTTCTTATTATTCATCCAAATTGCTAGTTGTTTTAGTAAAACTCAAAAGGAGACGAGAATTATGAAACATTACACTACAAATGGTAATGGAAGAGCTTAAAAAATATGAATACAATTGAAAAAAACTTAATTAATAATTTGTATAATCTATTGGAAGAGCGTACTAATAAGTCCAAAGAAATTTTAGATATTCTTGATGTATTATCACAAGTTAATAAAAAACTTGATAAAGAAAGACATCCAGAAGTTCTAATAAATAAACTTAATCAATATATTCGCATTACTGCTTCCACAGGAAAAATTAAGTTCTCGAATGAAGAAGAAAAGCTAACAATTGAATTGAGTATTATTGGACAGAAAGCAGGAATAAACGGTTCATACATGGCTGACTTTTCTGATAAATCGCAATTTTATAAATTTGGAGAAAAAGTCCCTTTTCACTAAAATTTATAAAATAATTTACAATTCAAAATTAGTTTGTTTAAATGTATACAAAGGTGATGTGGTTTTACTTTTTTGATTAACATCTTTTGGAGGAGTAACAAAATGGAAAAATTCGAAGGATTAAGTAGCGTTGAATTAATTTCAGACGAAGAATTATATGAAATTGAAGGTGGAGGTGCATGGGCAAGCAATGGAAATATTGTAAAAAATATGGGTATGGGTGCAGCTCTTGGCGGTTTTGCTGGGGGGCCAGCAGGAGCTTTCGCAGGAGCGATAACTGGATTTATAAAAGGCTATGCAAAAGGTCCTAAATAGTGAATGCTAATTATTTTTTTATGATCGCTATTTTCTTATTGTTAGTATTTATCGATTATATGCTTTCTTTTAATGTTAATATTTTTGTTATATTAATATTTTCAGTTTTATTGTCGTTATTAACTAAATATTTAGTTAAACGTCTAAAATAAGTTCTTGTTATTTTTCAGATAAACGAAGTATAAAAAAATAGAAATGCTTTCGAAAATACATTTCTATTTTTTTATATTTAAATTATGAGCCTGATATTGTTTAAGTATTTATATTAGTTCAAGCGTCGATTATCTATTGAGGTTTATCTTCATCTTTGAAGAACAATTCATCTTTTATTTGTTGCCAGTAGGTTTTTTTACCAATGATAAGTGATACTTCTCCTGTTTGACCATAGCGAGATTTAAGATATTTTGAAGGTTCCAAATAACATGTCTACATATGGCGCTTGTAAGGGGGAGCAAAGCTCCACCCTTAACCCCCTCATCTTGTCCATATCCAAACAAAGTGGCTAGCATAATGCTAGCCACTTTGTTTGGATTACTTGCTTTTAACTTGTTTCATACTTCCTGCAAAATACGCTAAGCAGACAACTGCTATGGTAATGCAAAACTCCCACCAAGTCCACTTACAGAATACAGTAAGTCCTAATATTACAAAAATACAGATACCCAATATGGCATCTTTA
>JAFQXD010000015.1 GCA_017407115.1 Methanobrevibacter sp.
AATCATCACCGTACTGTATACAGAGACTAATTAACTGAATACAAATATTCAGATTTATTGGCTTCTGTGCATTAATTCAATAATAGTGTTTGAAAGACTATTTTATATACCTTGTAAAGTACTGATCGAGTGTACTATTTATTAATTTTTTCAAATTCTGATACTTTGTAGTATCGTTCAAATATTTTATATCTCTCTGAGATTTGATTTCCAAGTACGGAAACAAAATTTGTCATACCTTTATGTGGATTTAACTCATTGAAAAAAATATTTTGCTCTAACGTTTGGATCCGTACCGTGGATCCATCATCTTTGGGATATAAGACAATAACTGCTTGTACGGGCATCAATTGGCTTTGTAAAATTTCATCTACGTGCCAGTATCCTTTTGAAACATATGGAGATTTTTTATACTCTCTAAATTGTTCCATTATACCGTGCTCATTATTATCTGGGTGAGATCTTAATACATTCTGTAATCTTTTGTACTTAGCCTCAAGAAGAATGCTTCCCGCATATTCTTCATTTGGGTCGAACATATCCAATCTAATATCAGGTTTATTTTTGTTGGAATCTGTTAATAGAGGTCGCTCCTTAGTAGACTTCTTTCCTTTTCCAAGAGCACTGTTAAATACCAGTCTCACTAATTTTCCCTCTGGATTTTCAAACTCCACAACCTCATTTGATTCCAAACGAGGCAGTATATCTTCGTATGGATTTTTAGAAAAAATCCAGCCTTCAGTTGGTTTATAATCGTTTTCGATCAGCGCTTGAATGGTCTTAATATATGTCCAAATTTCATACAACTCATCTGTACGTTTCCAGAAATATTCATATGATTTGTCTAAAACCACTTCATTTTGTTTTTTATTCAAAAAAATGTACAGTTTATACAAAAAATTATACTGTGGATTTAGAATTAGTGCCTTTGGAATATCTACATTTATTACTCCGACAGCATCGTCAAGAAAATCATCTTTTAAGACAGTGTGAAAATAGGATACTAACTTTGATAATCTTGATATATCAAGGCTAATTGAATCTAAATTATTTTGAAGTCTATTTTCTTGAAAGTATACGTTACTTTTCTGGCGGTAATGGTCATATCTTTTGTTTGAAATCCTATTTTTTTCTAATTCTTTTTGTATATTTTTTAGCTTTTTGATGGAACGAACGGAAAACATAATAAAGCTATGAATAATCATATTTGCCCATCGGTTTTCCGGGACATTGTATTCTAGATATCGCTTTGCAGAAAATACCATTCCTCGTTTGTCAGGTCGTTCACCCATTTTTCTAATTGTCATTGAATCAGTTAAATTTTTTGCACCAATAGGGTTCCAATTATATTTTTTCCCGATTCTATATCTAGCTTCTTTACGTAATTTTTCGATAATAAATAGTATTTCTTTTTCTCTCTGCAAAAACAATTTTATCTTTGTTATAGAAATACTATAATCATCTGCTGATATATTGTCTGACACAGATTCAGTATTTTTACGCCTGACAAAATCCATCGCTAATCCACTTATGGCGGACTCTAGCTCATTTTTCATAGTTTGCCAGTCGGGAATTGATAAATCTTTAGGCACCACATAAAAATAAGAATAGTAAATGGTTTTTTCAATTGAGCTCTTTATTGTGTATAATCCCGGTACTAGGGGAACTACTTGAGCTTCCTCTGTCTTGCGTAAACTAAATAGTACAAAATAATCATTAGCCTGATATTTATAGTGATCATTATTTCCTGTTAGAATTCTATTCGGAATAAAATAATCGTCCATTTCAGGCATCTCAAAATAGTCTGAATCATTACTGTTAAGTAATAATCTTAGTTCTGAAAATTCCCGAATCTGGATAATATCGTCCGTATCTAAATTTTTTAGATTATCCTCTGTATAAAGTTTTAATTCATAATCTTCATTACAATTAAACAAAATGAGCTTAGACTGTGAATCCATACAAGTTCAACTCCTTTGATTTTCGTGCAATAACTTGGCGACTGCCTTCAAACGGAGAACTATCAGAGTATTGATCGAGAATATTTTCTAATTTTCCAGGCTCATGTTTCCCTTCCGCCGTATCTTTGCCGACAAGTGCACGCATTTGATCTTCAGAACCCCGAACTTTAGTGAGTACCCGCTGAATTATTTGCATGTCGAAGGCTTTCTCTCTAGTATATGAATCAATATCATCTGGAATATTCATTAAATATTTATCAATCTGCCTAACTATACGCCATCCGATACCAATATTAGCATCTACGTTATTCAATGCTTTATGTATTTCCCATAGCATATTTTTCTCATCAGATGTCAACTTAGCTTCAGTATTCACCTTTTTCATTTTCTGGAAATCTGATGCTTTGATTACCTCTCTTTTTGATCGTTCGACTGGAGACCCAACCGTTTCATCGATTGATCCGAAGGGAATCATTTTCAGTGTCATTACGTTTGATCGGTCTAGGACCTTATCTGAAAATTGGTAGGTAGATTCGTCTGTGTTAACAGTACCAACAAACAGTACATTGTCAGAAATTCTAATGTTTGATGGATACTTCTCACTATTGTAAAGCCGACTCTCTAATTGTTGGTTATACAACGTAAGCATTCGGTCCCCTGAATCCATTTCAAGAACTGACAAAAACTGTGAAAAATAATGTTCCACTCGAGCCAGATTCATCTCATCAAATACAACGATAAACAAAGACTTGTCATTGTCTTGTGCAGCAATCAATGTATCAATTAGCCCACTATCTCCAGGTCTGTAAATGTTGTTAACAGTATCAGCATATCCCAATAAATCTGAATCATCTGCCCAGAATGGACGAACTGGGACGAAACGAATATTTGCTTTTAATGCAGTGGCATACTCTGTAACTAACTTAGACTTTCCAGTGCCACTCAATCCTGATAGAATGACCATTCCGTCAGTTTTCATAGAAATGTGAAAATTGACTAAATCAGAATCAGAGTAATATAATCCTTTTTGCTTAGTATTTTCTCTAAATTGAAGTAAAAATTCCAGATCTTTAGACTGTTCCGAGTGATCATTAGATTCAGATGTATTTCTATTAGAATCCATTTTATCTGTCACTTTTGTTACCATTGACTTTTCAGATAACATAGTATTAGTAGCAGTATTATCAGACATAACTAAAGAATCAGTAGTTTTTTCATCATCCAAAAAAACAGCCTTTGACAAATATTCATCAAATGCAACATCTATTGGAATGTATACAACATCATCAAACTGATATTGTGCATTGAACCAACTCTTATTTTCTTCTGTTATACTAATTTTTCTGCCTTTTTGAGCCTCCAAAACATAAATAATTCCATAATTGGTATATATTTGTTGGTCAATACCCGTATAAACTGTTAAATTAAAATCATCTTCTTTCCAAATTATCGCTGTAGGAATATCATACTTATCTCGAGACCAGTCTGCAGTTAGTTTTCCCAACAATTTCTTTGATCGGATAGCGTCTTCAAAATCAGTTACTGTTTCAATACCGGTTGCTGAATTGTCTTTTGAAAATACTGGCATTGCAACCATTTTAGTGTCTTTATTTGGCTGAAAGCTTTCATTCATTTTTTGAACTCTAACACGATCACCCCACCACCAGTATTTATTAGGTCGATTTTTGTCGGCTTTTACATCAGGAGTAACTTCAATTAATAATGAAGATAGTTCATCCCAAATATGTTGAATACGGACGTCATCTGCATCGTACATATTATCGTATAAAGAAATAGTGTTAAACTTTGAAACGTATACATTTATTGAACTATAAAAGTCATTGATATCAATACTCTCAGGTAAATCGGATATCGTAGTGAGCTTAATGTAAGCTTCCCCGCTCATATTGATGATAATATCTTCAATGCTATTTAAATATCCAACTAATTTAAAGTCCTGTTTTCCAGCTGTAAGCATATGTTACTCTCCTTTTTTCATCTGTTCGCGACTCAGATACGACATTGGTATTTTAGGGTATTTTTTTCTAAATTCTAAATACTTTTCTGTAGATACATATTCTGATTGTACATAGATCTTTATCCAATTTGATTTTTCCAGTAGGATATCATCTCCATTTTGATCTAAGTTAGCAATTGACGAAATCTGATACTGTTGTGAATCTATTATAGATTCTTCAGGAAGATTTCCGACTACCAGAACGGACGGATTTTTCAAGCTGCGCTGCGTTTCAACATCTGATTTTAACTTGAAAACTGATTTTTCTAATTTCTCATTTTTTGTAATTTGTTTTTTCAATTCACGTTGGTTTATAGTTAATTCTGATTTTAATTTTGCTATTTCTGATTCATAAACTTTTGTAATTCTTTCGTTTTCAGCAAGTTGTTCTTTTTTTAATAAGACTAATTGGTTTTCAGAGTCACGTTCTAGTTTAGATACTTCACGATCCATTTTTTTTTGCAAACGTTGGTTGTCATTTTGTAATTTATTTATTTGGGACGCTAGTTTAATGACATCTGAGTTATCTGGTTCAGATTGTTGCTGTATTGGCCTGTGAAAGATAAAGTCACCAAAACCTTCAGATTCTAAAAATGATGAAAACTGTTTCACTTCAACCGAATTGTCATTAAATAGCGCTACCAGAGAATCTATATTATCTACTGAAATCAGATACAGTAAGTAATCTAGTGCGGAGCCATTTGTTCTTGTTAACTGTAATTTAAATTCATCCAGTGATTTTTTTTTTGGTAAATTCTCGTAATTTTCTTGCACGAAAATGTTAAATTGACCTGATTCTAATATATTTATGATATATTTTAAATTTTTATTGGCTACCAAATTCTGTATTGCTTTTTTTCTGGCAATATTCGAAGATCCAGCCGGCAGTATACTCATTCCCTGTTTTAGAGGGGCTTTAGCCAGTAACTGACTAATGGATTCGTTATCAAAATGCTGTAATATTAGTTCCGCAATCGATTTTTCGATTAATTGTGCTCTTTCACCCATAATTACTCCTTCTATACTTATCTGTTTTCCAAAAGTGTATACTTAATTACCTTTGTTTTTTCTCGCAACTATCATCACAGCGTTTTGAAATGCATACTTGATATAATAAAACAACATAAAACCAATAAAATGTTCTACAAACAGTGCCATTCTGTTGTGGGACATTTCTTTAAAAATTCTGAAGTGTGTTGATCTTTTGGGTCATTTTACAAAGTTCGTACTTCAACTTATTCACACTCTATAGTGATTATGAATTTTGTCTTTTTTCTTTAGCTGTGTATGTTTTCATGTACATATCAAGCATTGTTTTTTGTTCAGAATCTAGCACTGTTTCTAATTTATCTAACATGTTGATGATTAGATCATCTTGGGTATCAAAATTTAAAGTATTTTGTAATGCGTTAATTCTATTTACGGTGTGGCGTTGTATACGAATGGTGCTGTATGTTTTGTTTTTCCTTGGTCTACCGATTTTAGGGTTTGGTGTTGTATTATAAGGCTTTGGTGTATTTTCAAGAGTTGCGGTAGTTGAAAAAGTTTTTTTAGGTTCTGATATGTGTGTTTCTTCTACCCTTTTAAAAGCTTTTTTACGGTTGGGATCCTTATTGAATTCTAGTTTTGCCATAATTAATTTTGGTGTGTCCTTTCTATAATTTCATCTGTTAAATCAGAATAAATACGGTGAACTTTAATATCGTGAAAATCATTTTGAGCTGTCAGCTGTTGTTCGGATATCCCTTGACGATCATATCGCTTTAATCTTTCCATATGTTTTATGATGACATTAAATAGTGTTGCTTCACCAAATATTTTCTTTGCGTCATCTATGATTTGGTTATCTAATCCAACATTGTTTTTTAGTAATACTGGTAGAATACCTGCAATGTCAAAATCAACATCTTTATATGTGTTGTAAAAAGTTTGTAGGTACTCCCAAAATGCTTCTGCTCCGTCTAAAGAACGCTGTTGTGTTTGTAAAACAATGATGACATAGTCAGATGAATATAAGGCTGTATCGGTATAAATTGACAGCGTTGGTGGTACATCAAATATAATGTAATCGAAATCATTTTCAATTTGGGATAGTTGATCTTGAAAAAAGCTAATTCTTTTCTTTTTATAATTTGGTTCGTTTGGTAAAAATTTAAGTTCTAGAAAATCAGGATAATTAACAAAGTCTTTGTGTGATGGTAAAAGATATAAATTGTTCATTATTTTAACTAATGAATTTTTTATTGTATTTTCTTGAAGAGCAACCATCATGGTATTTTCAATTGGTAATTCTATACCATTTTGTAGCCCATATGTTCTACGTAATAATTGTGTTGAATTTGCCTGGGGATCTAAATCACACACTAGTGTTTTATATCCTTTTTTGGCTAGTTCATATGCTACCATTACCGAATTGGTAGTCTTACCAACTCCACCTTTAAAGTTTCCAAATAACATTTTTGTAGTCATAAATATTTATCTCCTCAAGAAATTAAGTCATTTTTAAAAACATTACTATTCTACTATTCTACTATAATTCTATTTTACTATAATACTATCTTACTACAAAAAGTATGTATAGTAAACGCCTATTAATCAATATTTAAAATTTTATTTAACACTATTATACTATTGTACTACATTACTATTATACTAAAATACTATTGTACTACAGAAAGTATATAAAAAAATACTACAAATTAAAAAGTGGCTGTTGACAATAAATTTCAAAACATTTAATATCAACGGTATAGATTTAAAGATTATTTTTAATCACTAAAAATAATCTTTTGCATAAAGAAAAGCCACCAAGAACGCCAATTCTTGATAGCTACATACATCTTTTGTATTTGATTAATGTAGTTATATT
>JAFQXD010000100.1 GCA_017407115.1 Methanobrevibacter sp.
ACCGGAAGCTACTGAATTGTTCTATATCAGCAAGGCATGCCCAGATGGTAAGGTATCTGTTTCTCAGTTCTCCGGATCTCCGAAGTCTCAATTTAAGTTCTTCGTAGCACGTGAAAATCGTTCTAACATGAAGGACCGTGGTTATAGTTCATATAATGGTCGTAAATGTCCGATGTGTGATCCGAACAACATCAAGGCAGAATTCATTATTCCAGTTGATGGCGAACGTGATAAGCAGTGTGCATTGATCATCGACAATAAGGTTTATCTTATGGACCTTACTCAAGGCGGTGGTCGTGTTCCTAATCAGAAGTATGCTCAGGTATACATCGAAAATCTCAAGAATAAGTGTCGTTCCTTCGTGGACTTGAAGCCTATTCTTGAAAAGGCAGGTTTCACTTTCGTTGAAGATGGTGACGAAAAGACTGAAGTTGCACTTGATTTAACTCAGTTAAGCAAGGACACTTTAATCGATTTGTTCTCTACTACAACAAAGTAAAATATAATAAAAGTTTCAAAACTTTTTAAGGGACCGGCTTCTAGCTTGTCCCTTTTTTCTATATTTGAACAAAAACTAAAGGAGTAATATGAAAATAACATTAGATGATAATAAGATTGTCTTTACAAGCGATTTACATTTAAACCATCGTAAGTTATGTACTAGCTACGAAGACCACTTCGATAGAACAAGAAAGTATGCAACAATCGATGAAATGAACGCAGATATTGAGAAGCAATGGAATGATGTAGTTGATGACGAGACTACTGTTTTCTTCCTTGGCGATTTCACACTTGGAACTCCAGGTGGCAAGTTGGTAGACTTGTTCAGAGAGTATTACAACAAGTTGCATTTCAAGCATATGTATTGGTTATTGGGAAATCATGACTATGAAATCTTCAAGAAGTTATCGAAAGTAATTGATGAATTTCCAAAGGTTACTTTGGTTCGTGATAACCATATCTTATTAACTCATAATGGTGTAAATTATCTTTTACAGCATTATACCTATAATGATGTAGATGATAAGGGTTATAAGGATTCTGATAATTCTGCATTAAATCATTATGATTCTGAAGGAACATTCATTACTTATCTTGTTCATGGTCATACACATGAATTCGCACAGACAACAAAGTGCAATCATAAAGGCATAGAATTAGTGCAAAATAACGTTAACTGGGAATCTTATTACAGACCAGTAAGAATCCATGAGTTACAGCCAAAGGACGATGGTAAGACATTAGTCATTGTTCGTGGTATTCCAGGTTCTGGCAAGTCTACTTTTGCAAAGAAGTTACTTGTTAGCTTGCAGTCCCAGGGACATAAGGCTAGCCATTTCGAATCTGATAATTTCTGGATTAATGAAGCTGGAGAATATAAGTTCAATCCTGCATTGTTAGGTGTTGCACATAACAAGTGCTTCAATGATGTATTCAATGCATTAAAGGGCGAAGATTCTTTTGTAATTGTTTCTAATACCTTCGTAAAGCATAAGGAATTAAAGCCTTATTTGAACGAAGCAGCAGCACATGGATATAACGTTTCAGTTTACCGTATGGCAAATGATTTCGGTTCTATCCATAATGTTCCAATGGAAACAATTAACAACATGAAGGAACATTTCGCTGACTTTGAAGGCGAGACGATTGTTAGGGCTGACAACTAACAATTGTTTTGCTATATTTAACAAAAAAGGAATAACTTATGCATTATATTTTCGGAAGCTGGTTTGACCCATTCACACATGCACATGAAGCAATTATCAA